>JANMDX010000332.1:0-24966 GCA_031376505.1 Acidobacteriota bacterium | reverse complement strand
GCCGTGAGCGGCGCAATCGTGATGGGCGTGGCGGTATTCAGACCGCCAGCCGGCACCGTCAGCCGCAACCCGATGCCGCTCGCGGTGCTGGTCTGCACCGCCCCGCCCGTGGGGGCGATCGTGGCTGCCACCGTGCGGCTGGTGTCGGTCTGCGGCGCGCCGCTTGGCCCCACGGTGAACGTCTTCGACGTGAACGCCACCACGTCGCCGCCGCCGATGACCCCGTCGTTCAGGGCCCCGGCCGCAAACGCCACGAAGTAGACCGTGTAGGTGCCCTGCGGCTCCGCGCCCGTAAAGGTGTAAGTGAAGAAGGCGGGATCCTGGAACGGAAAAGCCCCCGCCAGGCTGATGGTGCGCGCCACCGGCACCAGCGTGCGCAGGTTGGCCAGGGTGCCAATCCGCGCGCCCACGCCGGGGCCTGTCGACACCGCGGTCGTGCCATCCGGCAGCACGATCACGAAGTAGAAGTCCACGAGCGGGCCGCCGCCGGGATTGGTCACGGTCACGCTCGCCACGAGCGTCTTGCCGGGCGCTTGCGCCGGGTCGTTAAAGGTGAGGCCGAGCGTGGGCGGCGCCCCCACGGCCCGCGGCGCCTGCTCCGCTCGAGCCAGGGCGTCGAGCGGGCGCGGTTGCGCGGCGGCAGGGATCGACATCAACACGGCCGCGGCCACGACGGCCGCGGCAAGACGACAAGGAGACAGTTGGGCCATGTCTTGATGAGAGTGAGCCCGCCGGCGACTTGCTCACGCGCCGCGAAGTGTGGCCCGGGGCCGACTCACCGCGAGGGCCGCGAAGTCTGTGGACTCAGGGCGCGCCCATCGCGATCAGGCCCGCCCACATCGACGGGTGCTCCGGCACCGTGAGCACTCCGACGGGCGTCGTCACGGTCACGCGGCCGGCCCGCAGTTGGCGCAGCAGGTCGAGTTGGGCGTGCCGCAGTGCGTCGGACGGCGACGCCTGGGCGTTCCACCGCCGATAGAACGCCGGCTGCATGCGCGCGGTGGTGGCGTCGGGCAGGTCCCACAGCGCCGCGATCACCGTGGGCACGCCGGCCGCCAGGAACGCGCGAGCCAGCCCCGTCACGCCGTCGCCGGTCGGGGGACCGGTCGCGGAACGACAGGCGCCGAGCATGACGAGGTCGGCCTCGAGACGCAGGTCGTAGAGCTCCCCAGCGCTCAGGTGGCCATCGTTGTCGAGGTGATCCGACGCGCCCGCCAGCGCCAGGTACGACGACGACGGCGCGTCGTCTGAGACGACGCCGTGCGTGGCAAAGTGCACGACCGAGGCATTGGTCATGGCGAGTCTGACGCGCGCCTCCGTGGCATCCTGCCCGCCGAGCAGGGCCACACCGCGGCCGCCGAGCACTCTCGCAATGGCGCGTCCCTCCGCCGCCGCAGACGGCAAGCGCGGCAGCGCGCTGGCACCACCACCGCTCGACGCCAGTGCCGGGTCGACCACGAGCAGCACCGGTCCCTCGCCGCGGCGGCGCGCGCGCACGTCGGTCAACGCGCCCACCGACGGCGCGTAGTGCAGCCGGTAGTCCTCGACCAGGTAGCGTCCCCGGCGGTTCGGCAAACCGGCAAACGACACGCGAAACAAGGGTCCATGCGGCACGATCGTCAGGCGCGCGTCCGGTTCGGCGGGCAGTGACGCGCGCACCGGCTCGATCAGCACGTCGTACAGCCGACGAAGGGCGGTGCGGCTGCCGGCGTCGAACGCCAGGCCGCCCGCGCCGCGCACGGGTCCCCCGAATGCCCCGACCGCCGTGCGCGCCAGCCCCGCCAGCGCGGCCTGACCGATGGCGCTCTGCGCCATCGTGATCTGTCCTTCGGGCGTCACGACCCAGATGAGCGTGTCGTCCTGGCCGACCCAGTAGACGAGCAGATGCGATTGTTGAGCGGCAGCCACCCGCTTCACCTCCGCCAGCGACGGCACTCGCGCCGACACCAGGCTGGCGATGGACGGCCCGGCCGGCACCGCGGCCGACGCAGCTGCAGACCCAGGGCGCAGCAGGACGTCGTCGAGCGACCGCGACCGGGTCGGCATCAACGCCGGGCCGGCAGGGGACCTGGCCGCTACCACTGGTTCGTGTTCAACGACGTGCGTGGCCGATGTCGCCGGCGACCAGGTATCGAGCGCGCGTGACAGCAGCAGGTCTTGAAACGCTCGCGCCCGGCCGCGTTCGGCGGCCTCGAGCGCGGCGCCGTGTTCGCCGAGGTCGGCCAGGACCCGCACCTGAAGGTCGACCAGGACACTGACGCGGTCGAAGTAGCCGCGTTTCGACGCGTCGTCGGGCGTCAGCCGTTCTGACAATTCGTCAAACGAGGCCACGGCCCGGCGCAGTTCGTCGCGCGCGTCGGCAGCCCTGCCGAGCCGCCGCAACAGCGTGGCCCGGTGGTAGCTCTGCCAGACCCGATCTTCGAGCGGCATCTGATCGGACCTGGCCTCGCGTGCCGCCAGCGCCTCGGCCACGCGGCCCACTGAGGCCAGCACGGTCGAGCGCGCATCGAGGTAGGTGCTGCTCATGTCCACCTTGGCCGCCAGCGGCGCGGCCTCGTCGAGCAGCGTCAGCCCCTCCGGCCCCCGGCCACGATCCGACAGCACGACGGCCATGCGACACAGCGACCGCACTATCGGTACCGGCCGTCCGCTGCGCCGCGACATGGCGAGGGCCGCTGCGGCACTGGCGACGACATCGGCGTCACCGCCCACGTCGATGAGCGCACGGGTCACCGCGTCGAGCGCTTGCGCCGCGCCGGCCAGGTCACCCAGCCGCTCGAGCACGACGGCGCTACGCGTGTTGAGGGCAACCGATTCGGCTGGTCGCCCGAGCACCCGGTGCAGGCGGCCGGCGCTCGTCAGCGCCCGGGCCAGGCCCACCGACTCAGGCGCGCGTTCAAGCAACCCTATGGCGATGTGCAGGTGTTCCGACGCCCCAGCGATGTCGCCGGCGCCGTACAGCTGGTCCGACAACTGATGGCGCGCCGAGCCTTCCACGACGGCATCACCCGACAGCACCGCCGCGTCGACGGCGCGCCGGGACAACGTCATGCGGGCGTCCGGGGTCAACCGACGCAGGAACGTGAGGTTCCGCAGCGTGCGCGCCTGCTCCGCAAGGGCTCCAGACGCTTCGTAGGCCGCCAGCCCGGCAAGCCACCAGCGCTCGGCCTCGTCTTCGCGTCCGCGCTCGAACGCCGACAGGGCTCGCTGGCCGTGCACGTCGCCGAGGGTCGTCCACTCGTGGAGGCCCTCGAGTAGCGCCGCGGCACGAGCCCACAACGTCTCGGCCTCAACGACGTCCTTCCGTATGACCTGCACGTTCGCCTGGGCCCGCAGCGCCTGCGCCTCGGTCGCCTGGTCGCCATCGACGCGCGCCAGCGATGCTGCGCGGTCGAAGAGTTGGGACGCCTCGTCAAGCGTGGCGCTGCCGCGCAGCGCCTGACCCCGCGCGATGAGCGCCGCCGCCGTCTCGGTCGTCTGGGCGCCGGTGGCCGTGATCGACGCGACCGCGAGCCACGCGGTGGCCGCGAGCCGGCTGGCCCATCGGCCACGACCCGCGCCTGACCTCACCGCATCACCGCCGCCGCTGCGCACGCGCGCGCTCGATTGCCGGCGTCGCTCGCGCACATCGCGGTCAGCGCCGCATCGGCGTCGGCGCCGCGGCCGGCGCGTTCGAGCGCAATCGCCTCGAGCCAGCGCGCCTCGGCCGCCACCACCGTGGACGCGCGCGCACGTTCGAGCGGCGCCAGCGCCGCAACGGCATCCCCCGCCAGCAAGCGCGACGCGCCCAGGTAGAACCAGCCTTCAGCGACGTCTGGATGGCGCCGCGTCACGCCGTCGAGCGCTGCGGCCGCGTCGCTGTAGCGCCCCTCGCGGTACGGCACGAGGGCGGCCCCGAAGGCCGTCATGAAGGCGTCGGCCGGGGCCGACGCGCCACGCACGACGAGCGCGAACGATGCGGGCAGCGTGATGGCTGGGGCTACGGACAACGCGGCCCACGATCTGGGGCCTGCAGCCACATCCGGCGCGGAAGGAGCGAAGGGCGCAGTGGCCGGCGCAGCCGACGGCTCGGGCGAGGACGACGCGACCTGGCTCGGGGCCGCGGGGGCCCCGGCGCGTGCCTGCCACCGCGCCACTCCCGCGATCGCGAGCACGAGCGTGGCCGCCAGGGCGAGGCCGTACCAGGCGCGGGCAGCGGTACTCGCGCGATCAGGTCCCGACGACGAGGTCATGGCGCCCAGCGCGGGCGCGCCCTCTCGCACGTGCACGACCACGCGAAACACGTCGGCGCAGGCCGCGCACGCCGTCACGTGATCGGCCAGCCGCACACGCGACACCTCGTCGAGTGCGCCGTCGGCAAAGCGCACCCAGTCGTCCTCGGACGGGTGCGACCCACTCGTCGCACGCGCGAGCCCGGCATACTGGCGCTGCAGTTCCACGTCGACCGGCAGAGCGTCGTCGGGCGTCGTCATGCTACCCCTCGTGCGCGCAGTGCGTCTTTGAGATCGGCCATCCCGCGCGCCACCAGGTTGCGCGTGCGCTGATACGGCCACCCGTACAACTGCATCAGTTCGTTCACCCCGAGCCCCGCCAGGTGCCCACGCACCGCCCGCGCCCGATCGGGTGCCAGAGTGTCGAGCGCCGCCTGCAGCAACGCCTGCTGCTCGCGGGCCTCGACGACGCGTTCGGCCTCTGGCTCGACGCGCGGTTCCAGCGTCTGCGTCTCGAGCGGATCTTCCGCCCGCCGCCGCAGCCGTCCAACCGCCCTCACCGCCTCCCGAATGGCCGCCTTGTAGAGATAAGAGGCAGGGTGCTCGATGGTTTGCTCACGCGACAGCCGCTTCCACAGGGCGAGCATGACGTCTTGCTGGATATCGTCAAGGTCGTTGCCCGACGCCGCGCCGGCCACGCGACGCACGGCCTGGGCGACCAGCCGGCCGTAGCCCTCGACCAGCACTTCGAACCGGCGAGGCCGTTCGAGGGCGTGGCTGGGGTCGTCATGGTCGTCCGAAACAGCGGCCAAAGCAGAGGTAGCGTGGCGCATTCTCCCGGCGGAACGCAAGAACACGCGTCAGCGCTTCGAGCGGCCCCCAACACGGCCGGACCGAGCGGCCCGCGGTGACGATGGTTCAGCGCGCTGTCACGCGAGCCAGGCGTCCGCCGGCGCCGGCGGCCCAGCCAGTGGCACTGCCGGGCACGAGACCGAGCGCGTCGTAGCCGTCGCCCCCGGCTGGCGTCCAGGTGCGCCCGTCGTCAACCGACCAGTCTGATCCCGATGGCCCGACGGCCAGCCAGCCGCCGCTGCGGCCGTCCACGCCGATGCGGCCGTTGCCGGGCCACCACGCCACGACCGACCGAAAGCCCGAGAGCCCAGGCCCGGGTCCGCGCGTCCAGGTGAGGCCGCCGTCGCTCGTCGTCGCCACGTTGTCGACCGCGGCACGTTCCTGCTGATAGTTGCCACCCACCACCACGCCGTGTGTGGCGTCGCGGAAGGCGGTCGAGAAGATGCCGGTGGCCTGTCCCGTCGCGAGCGGCGTCGGCGCGACGGTCCACGTGCGGCCGTCGTTGGCCGACCGCAGTACCCGCGCGGCCGTTGTGCCGATCCAGATCCGTCCACCGGGTCCCATCGTCACGTTGGTGCCGCTGGCCGCGAAGGCGCCCTCCCCGGGGAGCGCCGGCGGCAGACGGTCGGCCGGCACCTGCCGCCAGCTTACGCCGTTGGCGGTTGTGAAGACGACGAACCGGCCGTCCACCGAGTCGCTGAACGCCACGCCGTGCGCCTCGTCGCGGAAGGCCATGGCGTCGAGGAACATCTTCGGGTCGGTGACGGTGAGCTGCAGCGTCCACGTCGTGCCGCCGTCACGGGTCTTGTAGATGCGCGACGCGTCGCCGGGACCAATGCTCAGGGCGTAGGCTGTCTGCGCGGTGACAGCATCGACGTCGCGGAAGTCGAGCGCGGATGCGCCGGCTACCGGACGTCCCTGCCACGTGCGGCCGCCGTCGAGGGTGCGGAGCACGGTGCCCTGCGCACCACTGGCCCAGGCCACGTCGCCAGACACCGCACTGACGCCCCGCAGACGCACCGTGACGCCGCTCGGCTGCGACTGCCAGACGAGAGGCGACGACTGCCCCGCCACCGTCGCTACCCTCGTCACCATCGCCAGAGTCGCCACGGTCGCCATCGCCGCCATCGCCGCTACCCTCGTCACGGTCGCCATCGCGGCCGCCGTCGCCTCCCACCCCCCGCACGGTCGACATCGCCACCGCCCCCACCCGCCCCCCGCACGACGCATCGGCACAATGGGGCGCATTGTCACACGCCGTCCTCGGCGGTAGCCACAGCCGACGCGCATGGCTTGCACGCGGGCCGGCCGGCCCCGGCGCTCGCAGTGCGGTAGCATGAACCACATGAAGAACGTGCTCGTGCCGGTGGATGGATCCGCGTGCGCAACCCGCGCTGTACGGTGGGTGTCGTCGGTGCTGGCCGGCCAGGCCGGGGCACGCGTTCACCTGCTGCACGTGGAAGCGGCGATGGACGGCTGGGAGATGCGCAGCCACCTTGGCGCCGACGATATCGCGCGGCTGCAGGACTCGGGAGCTTCCGCGGTGCTCGACCCGGCCGCCGCCGTCGCGCGCCAGGCCGGCGTGATCGTCGAGACCCACGGCGTCGTGCACAACGACGTGGCCGCGACGATTGCCGCGCAGGTCGTCGCACGGCACTGCGACGCCGTGGTGATGGGCACGCGCGGTCTCGGCCTGATCGAATCCATGCTGCTCGGATCGACCACGCTCAAGGTGATCCATCTGGTCGACGTGCCGATTACGCTGATCAAGTAGCGGGCGCCTTCGCCCGCCTCGCGCCGTGCCTTCGCGCGCCGTGCCTTCGCGCGGCCGTGCACCGCCGACCCGGCGGGCGAGTCCGGCCTGACATCCGGCCGACGCTACGGCGCGGGCCAGCGGCCCGGCGTGTATGGCACGCCCGCTGCCTCGATCTCCTGCTCGAACTTCCGCAGCTCGGCCTCGAGCGCGCGCAGCGCCGTCACCTGGCCACTCAAGTCGTCGGCCGCGAGGTCGTAGTTCAACCGCTGCGTGCCGGTCGGAGTGCCTGTGAGGCCACGCGTCCCGGCCACGGAGGAATTCACGCGCGCCTGCGTCGAGGTCGGCGCCCCCGACTCGAGCCCACGCAGCGTCTCGTCGCCGCGCAGGCGCCGCAGCACCGCGAGAATACGGCCATCGAACCGCGCCGCCTGATCCAGCAAGCGCAGCCCGGCCGGCGAATCCACCAGCGCGCGCCGAATCGCAGCCGTACGCGTGCGGATCTGATTGGCCTGTTCGAGGGCGCCAGCGAACGAGCGCTGCAGGCGGAACACCCGGTCCTGAAAATCCCGGGCCGACGTGATGGTCGCCGGCGTGATCTGCGAGGCAGGATCCGCGGTGACCACGACCGCCTGCGGGTCGCCAAGCGTGGTCGACGCGCCGCCCACCCGTCGCGACAGCGACACGGTGTAGGTGCCAGGTGCCACGAAGGCGCCGCCGCCCGTACCGCCGGGATACGCCGGCGGATCGGCGTCGTCGGCGTTGCCGCCGCCCCCGGCGCCAGGGCCACCGCCCGTACCAGGCAACGTGGGCGCCACGCCCCGCAGATTCCACACGAAGCGGTGAATGCCGCGCGTGCCGGGCACCACCAGGCGGCGCACCACCGCGCCGGTGGCGTCAGCGACCGTCAGCAGCGTCTGCGGCGCGTCTTCGTCGGCCTCCGCTGTGAGTTCGGACTGCGTGGGATACCGCGGCGTCTCCTTCTTGTCTTCAGCCGCCTTGGCGGCGTCTTGGCGGCGCTGCTTGAGCGTCTTGGGCGCATCCTTCACCCAGTAGCTCACGAGCGCGCCGAACGGCCGGTTCTCACCCATCCAGAACTGCTCGCCCTGAAAGCCCCGCGCCTTGCCAGTTTCGGGCACTTCCAGCGCGGCGGACTTCACCGGGAAGATGTGCCCGTCCTTCTGCAGTGTGGCTGCCGACGCCTGCCGCAGCGGGGCGTAGTCGTCGAGCACGTAGTAGCCTCGGCCGAACGTGGCGAGCACGAGGTCGTTCTCGCGCTCTTGAATTGCGAGGTCGCGCACCGGAATCGTGGGCAGGTTGTTGCGCAGTCGGGTCCACGACTTGCCGCCGTCAACCGTGAAGAACAAGCCGAACTCCGTGCCCGCAAAGAGCAAGTCCGGATTGACGTGATCTTCGGCAAACGCCAGGACCGGGCCGTTGCCGGGCAGGTCGCCGGCAATGGCCGTCCACGTGGCACCGCGAGTCGTGCTCTTGAAGATGTACGGCTTGAAGTCGCCGTTCTTGCTGTTGTCAAAGAGCGCGTAGACGGTGTTCTCGTCGCTCTTGCCCGCATACAGGCGCTGCACGTAGACGCCGTACGAGCCGTAGTCGGGCAGCCCTGGCAGCCGCTCGCTGCGCCGCCAACTGGTGCCGCCATCAACCGAGATCTGCACCAGGCCGTCGTCGGTGCCCACATAGAGCAGCCCTTCGCGTTTGCGCGACTCGCTGAGCGCTGAGATGTTGCCCCACGTAGCCGTGGACTGATGCTGCGCGATGGCCTCGGGCGGCCACACCCTGCCCATGACCGGCAGCACGTTGCGGTCGGTCTGGCGCGTGAGGTCACCACTGACCGCCCGCCAGGTGTTGCCGCGGTCGTCGCTGCGAAACAGCTTGTTGGCGCCGAAGTACAGGCGCGACGCGTTGTGGGGACTGATGACAAACGGCGATTCCCAGTTGAAGCGCAGCGGCGGTTCGCCCTTCCCTTCCACGGGGCGGATGTTGACCCGCTCGCTCGTGCGGCGGTCCAGACGCACGATGCCGCCATACTGCGACTCCGCGTAGACCGTATTGGGTTCGGTGGGGTCGACGCGCGCCACGAAGCCGTCGCCGCCGGTCACGATGAACCAGTCGTTGTTGGTGGCGCCCTGCGGACCGCGCGAGCGCGATGGGCCGCCGAGCGTGCTGTTGTCCTGCGTGCCGCCGTAGATGTTGTAGATGGGCGAGGCGTTATCGACGTCCACGTTGTAGAACTGCGTGACCGACAGGTTCGCGAAGTGTTTCCACAGACGCCCGCGGTCCCAGGTTTCATAGAGACCGCCGTCGCAGCCTTCGAGCAGGTGGTCCGTGTCGTCGGGATCGATCCACACGTAGTGGTTGTCGACGTGTTTCGCGCGCTCGCCAAGGTCTTTGAACGTGCGGCCGCCGTCATCCGAGATCTGCGTCTGCACCGTCGGCACATAGAGCCGCTCGGCGTTCTTCGGATCAGGGTGGATATTCTTGTAGTACATCGGCTGCGCCTGCACCGTGCCGCGCCGCTGCCAGCTCTCGCCGCTGTCGTCCGACCCGTAGATGGCCGTGTTCTCGGCCGTCTCCACCTTGGCGTAGACCAACCCTGCGCGCGCCGGCGAAAACGCGATCACGATGCGGCCGACGTCGCCGGTGGGGAGGCCCGTGCGCACCTTGCGCCACGTCTTCCCGCCGTCCACCGACTTGTGTAGACCGCTCTCGGGCCCGCCGTGGATCAGCGTCCAAGTGTGGCGTCGCCTCTGGTGCGCCACGGCGAGCAGCACGTCTGGATTGCGCGGGTCGATGGCCACGTCGCTGACGCCAGTGTGCTCGGAGATGTCGAGCACGCGCGTCCACGTGGCGCCACCGTCGGTGGTCTTGTACAGCCCGCGCTCGCCGCCGGAGGTCCAGAGCGGGCCGTAGGCCGCGGCAAAGACCACGTTCGAGTCGCGCGGGTCGATCACGATGCGGCCGACGTGCTCCGAGGTCTTCAGTCCCACGTTGCGCCAGGTGCGGCCCGCGTCGTCGCTGCGATACACGCCGTCGCCGTAGCCCACGCTGCGTTGGTTGTTAGCCTCGCCCGAGCCTACCCAGATCGTGTTGGGCTGCTTCGGGTCGATCACCACCGAGCCGACCGAGTAGGATGCCTCGTTCTGGAAGACCGGTGTGAACGTGATCCCGGCGTTCTCGGTCTTCCACACGCCGCCCGACGCTACCCCGACGAACCACGTGTGCTTCTCATTGGGATGCACGGCGATCGCGCTGACCCGTCCCGACATCAGCGCCGGCCCCACCGCGCGCAGCCGGAACGACGCGAACGTCCCGGAGGCAGACGTCGACGGCGCCGGCGCCTCCTGCGCGACCAGCGTGGCGGCGGCAAGCAGTGCGGAGATCACGGCACACGCGTTCTTCATCGTCATTCCCTCGATGCCACTGGCCAAGCCCGGTGAGCGCCAGAATTATACGCGTGCAAGACATGTCACCGCTTGTCACGGTTGTCACGGGGCCTGTCACCAACACGCGCGATGGCGTAGCATTCCTTTCAATATGTGGAGACTCTTCCATTGGTAACCGTCCGCCCAGCCACGCTGAATGATCGCGAGACGCTCGTTGACGGCAACGCCGCCATGGCGCTGGAGACCGAGCACGTGCAGCTCGACCGCGACACGTTGCGCCGCGGCGTTGAGGCGGTGCTGACCGGACGCGCGCCAGGCCAGTTCAGCGTGGCCGAACACGACGGCCGCGTCGTGGGCCAGTTGCTTGTCACCTACGAGTGGAGCGACTGGCGTAACCGGCCCGTCTGGTGGATTCAGTCCGTGCACGTCGCCACTGACGCCCGCCGGCTGGGTGTATTCCGCGCTTTGTATGCCCACACGCGGCAGGCGGCACACGCGGCCGGTGCCGGCGGTCTGCGGCTTTATGTGGATGCGACCAACACGCGTGCGCAGGCTGTCTACACCGCCCTGGGAATGGACGGTGGCCACTACCAAGTGTTCGAGGACATGTTCAACGAGCCGCCAAAGGCGGATTGAAGGCGTGGCAGATTCTGCAGCGAAGAAATCGTAACGGTGACAGGCCCCGTTACAGCCCGTTACAACTAGCGGACGGGCAGCCAGAACGTCGTCTTGATCACGAAGAAGTTGGTGCCCGTGGCGCTCAGCGAGCGGAACATGTCGCGCGGACCCACATAGTCGCCGCGCAATTCGGTGCGCGAGCGGTCCTGCTGCCACACGACGTAGAGCGTGCTGCCGGGCCGCCATTCCCACCGCAAGACTACATTGCTGCGAAACGACAGTGTGTTGAAGTCGCGGTTGCGAAGGTTGAACGTCGAGCCACCCGCGGTCACGGTTTGGCTGCCGTCGGGATTCACGATCAGCCCCGTACCCGCCGTACCGTAGCGCAGTCGCCCGCGGCTTTTCGGCGCGAGCAGCTCGCCGTAGTCGTAATAGCGCCCCGACGCCGCGAACGGCTCGGCGTAGACGTCGAGGTTCATGTCAGGCTTCACCGTCAGCCCCAGCCGGAACTCGGTCGAGATCGTGCTGCGGTCGATGAATGCAAACACGTAGCGAGAGTTGTAGGTCTCTGGCCGTCCACCCGCCAGCGTGGACACATACTGCTGCGGCTCAGTGAGGCGCTCGTAGTACGGCTCGGCCGAGAGCTGCCACCGCGGCCCCGGCCGCACCGACAGTAGCGTGCTGACCCGATTCTGGGATAGGCCGTCGTCGTTCCTGCTCACCGTGGTCGTGCCGGTCCAGCGCGTCTGCGATCCCGCACGATTGCCGACCGTGAGCACGGAGGTGACGCCCGGACCCCGGCCCATCAGCGGGCCGCCACGCGTCAGTGACACATTGATCTGCGGCAGATCGCGGCGCACGGACAGCGAGGTCGTCCAGAAATTCGCCCACGTCAGATTCAGCGACGACCGCAGGTACCCGGCCTGCCGCAAGCCGCGCAGCGTCGTGTCGGCGTTGGCGTCGGCCTGCACGGTGTAGGCGCGGAGCACTCGGCCCGGCTGGGTCTCGCGGTAGCGGACATTGGCGCTCGTGAGCCACCCGTCCGCGCCGTTCAGAATCGCCATGTCGTTGGTTTCAAAGTCCTCGGAGTCCGCCTTGGAACTGGCGCCGAACAGCCAGTGCCGGCCGCTCAACTTGTCGAACTGCATTTGCAGCGACCAGCCGCCGAGCGCTGTCCTGGTCGCGTCAAGCGGCGAATACGTGCGGTCGGGCCGCTGCGCGAAATGTGCGCTCGACCGCTGCACGCGCTCCATGGCCTTCTCGGTGCCGTTCACCAGCGAACCGCCGCCTGACGTACGAAACTCGTACTGCCCGCCGTGAAAACGCAGCACCGTGTTGCCGGCCAGCGCCAGGGCGTTTCGTGCCTGCAGGTTGGCCAACGGGCTGGCGTCGTCGAAGTCGCGGTGCACGGCGCTGGCGAGAAGTCCCGCCGTTGACGCCTGTTTGCCAAACTCCTGCAGCACCCGGCCGACGGCGAAATAAGTGCGCGGCCCCACCGGCACCGACTGCGTCCCAGACAGCGTGGCCGAGGCGACCTCGGCGCTCTCCTCCGCCGTCACTGCCGACAGAAAGCCGATCGACGTCTTCGAGGGCAGTCGCCCCGTAAGCTTTGTCGCGGCGAGAATGGTCGTGTTCCGGGGATAGTCCACATAATCACCCGTGGCTGGCCCGATCGGCCGGGCACCGATGCGCCGCGAGTAATAGAAATTCGGGTGGCCGATGTTGAAAAGCGGCGCGCCCTCGAGAAAGAACGGGCGGCGCTCGGGGAAGCGTGTTTCGAAGGCCGTGAGATTCACTTCCGCCGGATCCGCCTCGACTTGCCCGAAGTCCGGGTTGATGGTGGCTTCAAGCGTCAGGTTGGGCCCCAGGCCCATCTTCACGTCGGCGCCGACCCGTCCGGCCAGGTTCGCGCCGGCCTTGAACGGGTTGGCGTCGTCCGCGCCTGGATAGACCGTGGCGGCGCCAGCCACATAGGGCAGCAGTTCGAGCCGCCGGCTCGGCGCCACGTTCGACACGCCGCGCAGATCCCCGAAGCGCGAGGCCCAGGCCTTCACGGTGCGTGGAATGAGCACCCACGTGTCTTCCTCGTTGATCGATGGCCGGAAGCGCTGCACGTTCAGGCCCCAGGTGAGGTCGCGCTCGGGGTTGAAGCGCAATTGCGCGAACGGGATCCAGATCTCAACCGACCAGCCGTCGTCGTCCAAGGTGGTCGATGCGTCCCACACCAAGTCGTAGGTGGCGTCGAATTTGTCCTCGTCGTCGGTCGCGTGAAAACGGTCGAGGCGCACGCCCGCGGCAGTCACCCCGAACACGACGGACGTGCGGCGATCGAGAAACGTGTCGAGCGACACGAGGATGCGCTCAGCTTGATCGACGATGTCGCGTCGCCCGAGCGGCGCCTGGATGCCGCGCTCGTGGCGGCTGAACATCCTCGCGCCCACGTAGAAGGCGCGATCGTCGTAGGCGAGCCGCACCTCCATGTCGTCGGTCGGCGGCGCACCCTGCGTGGGCTCCTTCTGCACGAAGTCGGTGACCGGCTGCGCCGACTGCCACACTTCCTCCGAGAGCCGGCCATCCACCATGATGGCGCCGGGATCCACTCGCCGGGCCGTGGCCCGTTTGACCACGGGAGGTGGTGGTGGTGGTGGTACCGCCTGCTGAGCGCGCGCGGGCGCAGTGAACAGGCACAGCGCGAGAGTGAAGATGATCTGGGAATGGCGCATGTTCGGCAGAAGTGGCGGCAGGACCGCTGATCTCGGACGAGATGATAACCCGGAGCCCGCTCGGCGTGGTCGAGTACGATAGCCATTCCGCATGGCCCAAACCGCTACGTTGTACACCCTCGCCATCGACCTGTCGCACGTCGACCGCGGCGTTTATGAGGCGCTCGAACTGAAGGTGGCCCGGCATCCCTCGGAAAGCGCCGAGTACATGGTGGCGCGGGTGCTCGCCTACTGCCTCGAGTACCACGACGGGATCGCCTTCACCGATGGCCTGTCGTCGGGCGACGACCCGCCCGTGGTCGTGCGCGACCTCACGGGGAAGATTACGACCTGGATTGAAGTGGGCATGCCAAGCGCCGAGCGATTGCACCGCGCCAGCAAGCACGCCGATCGCGTGGCCGTCTACACCCACCGCGACATCCGTCAAGTGCTGGCGCAGTTTGTCGGCCAACGCATCCATCGCGCGTCCGAGATTCCCGTCTACGAGCTCGACCGGACCGTGGTTGAAGCCTGCGCTGCCACGCTCGATCGACGGTCGTCGCTCACGCTGAACGTGATGGACGGCCAGATCTACATCGAAGCCGGTACGCAGTCGCTGTCGATGCCGCTCGTGGCGCACGCCATCGCCTGACGTCCCCACACATCTGTCAGAGCGTGGCTCGGCCGTGCTACGGTTGTGTCAGTTGTCTCGCGCGCCACGCGGGCAGAGGGCGCGTGCATGCATTCGGCCAGACTCGTGCTCGGCCTCTAGCTGCTGATGGCGCTCACGGCCGGCTGCTCCGGTGGTGGCGCGGACGCACCCACCGCCCCCACTCCGCCGGTGACTAGGGGCGATCGCAGCCTGGCCTGGATGGCTGCGGCCGGGCAGAATCTCGAGGCGCACGGCAACCTCGAAGCGTACTTGCTCGAGGGCGTGTGGCGCGTGTCGGGCAGGACCGCGTTCTACGCACGCGTCGAGTCGGTGGCGAAAGACATTCTCGATGCCGGGTTCCATCCGGTCGGCGTGGGACACACGCACCGTCAATCGATCGTCGGCGCACTCACGGGGGGCACTGTGCGCGACGTCGTGGTCGGACGCCTCGGTCGGCTCGGACTCGGCGGCGACGCCACCCTGTACCGAGTGCCATCAAACCTGCAAGAGGCCTAAGGATCGCCGCTGTCGATCCATGCGTTCGTGCGCGTGCGCGGCCGCGCCGGCCCGGCCGCCGCCGACCACGCGCATCATCACTAGCCCCTCGGTCAGGACCCCAGCGCGTAGGCCACGAGCCCGGCGTTCAGGCCATTGCCCACGGCCATCACCACGTATTGCTTGCCCTTGAACAGGTAGGTCATGGGCGTGGCCATCGGCCCGGGAATGGGTGGAACAGCCTCCCACAGGTGCTCGCCAGAGCTCTTGTCGAACACATGGAGCTTGCGCGTTTCAGGGGGAGGAGGCGGCGGGCCAGTGCTGGCGCCAGGCGGCGTGATCCCGGGCACCCCGCCAACATTGCCACTGCCTTGCGAGATGAAGAGCAGCGTCTTGGTTACCAGCGGGTTCGACCGCGCCTCCATGCCGAGCGGCGGCAGATTCAGCGACGCGAGCAGCGGATGTTGCCTCGGCCCATCGCCGATCGGCGACATCCACGCCGTGGTCCCGAGATTCAGGTCGAAAGCCGTCACGCGGCTATACGGCGGCTTCACCACCGGCAGGCCATCGATGGTCGGCATGAACATCTGCCCGCCCCGCCGCAACTGGAAGTTGCTCTTCTCTGCGTCGGGCTTCACAAGCTGCACCATGGTGGGACTCGTCATCGACGGCACGTACAACCGGCCGGTCTCTGGGTCGAAGGCCGCGCCTCCCCAGTTGGCCCCACCCACCCATCCGGGCAACTGCGCCGTGCCACGTTCGGACGGCGGCGTGTAGAGCGGGCCGCGATCGAAGTCCTTGAGCGCCTCAATCGCCTGCTGTCGAAGCTCGGGCGTGAAGTCGATCAGGTTGTCGTCGGTCAGTCCTTGCCGCTCGAAAGCCGGCGGTTTGGTGGGAAACCGTTGCGTGGCCGACGATCGCTCCCCCGGCGCCGTCGATTGCCCCACAGGTCGCTCGTCGATGGGCCACACCGGCACGCCCGTCCGGCGGTCGAGCACGTACGTGAACCCCTGCTTAGTTACCTGCGCCAAGGCCTTGATGGCCCGGCCACCGACGGTGATGTCCACGAGCGTGGGTGCGGCGGGCAGGTCGTAATCCCACAATCCGTGGTGGACGACCTGGTAGTGCCACCGGCGCTTCCCGGTGCGCGCCTCGACCGCCACAATCGACTCCGCAAACAGGTTCGCGCCCGGACGGTGGCCGCCGTAAAAGTCGTTGGTCGGCGTGCCGAAGGGCAGGTAGACGAGACCCAGGTCCTCGTCGGCCGACATCAGGCTCCACACGTTGGTGCTGCCGGTGTACTCGGCCGCATCACCGCTCCAGGTGTCGCGTCCCTCCTGGCCCTTGCGCGGAATCGAGTAGAACGTCCACAAGCGCCTGCCCGAGCGCACGTCGTAGCCGGTGACGTCGCCGCGCGGGTACTCCTTGGTGGCCGGGCCGTCGTGCACGCTGGCGCCCACGACGATCACGTCGCGGCATACGACTGGCGCCGACGAGCTCGAGTAGAGCGTGGTGCGCACCGCGCGTTCCACACCGGCCATCAGGTCCACGCGCCCGCCCTCGCCAAACGAGAGGTCGAGTGCGCCGGTTTTGGCGTCGACGGCGATGAGATGCGCGTCACCGGTGCCCACGAGCAACCGCTCGCGCGTGCCGTCGGTCCAGTAGGCCATGCCGCGGTGCACGAAGCCCAGGTTGCCAGGCCGCCCTTCCTTCCAGCTGCCGGGATCGAACGTCCAGACCGAGACGCCCGTGCCCGGATCGATGGCCGCGATCTGCCCCAGTGACGTGACGGTGTACAACACGCCGCCGGCCATGAGCGGCGTGTCTTGATAGCCGCCCGGACGCGACAAGGGGTTCGCCGCCACGACCGCGTTGTCGACTGATGCCCATTGCCAGGCCACGGCGAGGCGCGGCAGCGTGTCTTTGGCGATCTGCGCCAGCGGCGAGTACTTGCGGGCACCGGCGTCGCCGCCGTAGTGCCGCCACTCTCCCGTGGCCGCAGGCGCCGGCGTCTGCGCGTGTCCCTGCGCCAGGGCGAGAGTCGCCACGAACACCGCACTGCACACCGTGCCGGCTTTGCTGGTCATATCCGCCTCAATCGAGCAATGTCTGGTACACGAGGTTGCGCGAGTAACCGTGGACCTGTGTGATGCCAAGCAGCGTGCGGCCTTGCTGCTGAATCATGCCCACGAAGGCCATGTCCTTGACCGGATCGATCCAGAACCAGGTGCCGCCGATGCCAAACCAATTGAGCGACCCGTCCGAATACGGCTCGCCTGCCGCTGCAGCATCCATGACCACCTGCGCGCCCAGTCCCCAACCCGTGCCCTGACGCACAGTCTTCAGCGGCTCGGCCAGCACATGGTTCGTGCGCAGCATCTCGACCGACCGCGGCGCCAGCACGCGCGTGCCGCCAAACTCGCCGCCGTCGAGCAGCATCTGGCAGAACCGCGCGTAGTCGGCGACCGTGGAGAGGAGTCCGTGCCCGCCAAAGGCCGATTGCGGCACCACGGCCGGGTCGCCCTGCCGGTCGTGTACCACGAGGGCGCCCGCTGCCGTGGCTGTGTCTCGCGCAAGGCCAAGCTCGCGCACTCCGCCCCGGTCGTCCTCGCCGTACATGGTGGCGAGCCGGCCGAGCTTGTCTGCCGGCACATGGAACGCAGTGTCTTTCATGCCGAGCGGCGTGAAGAGCCGCGTCTGCAGGAACTGCGCGAACGGCATGCCCGACAGCTTCTCGACCAGATACCCCTGCACGTCCGCACCGATGCTGTACGACCAGCGCGAGCCGGGCTGCGCCAGTAGTGGGAACCCCGCGACGGCGTCCACCGTGGCCTGCAACGGCAGGGCCGGATTCAGGACATTCGCCTTCACGAAGAGCCGGTCGACCGGATGGTTCCCCACCAGTCCATACGCGAGGCCGCCGGTGTGGGTCATCAGCTCGCGCATCGTCATCGAACGGCGCGCGTCTTCAACCGCCGGCGTGCCGTCGGGATTCTCGCCCGTGTAGACCTTCAGCGTCGCAAAGGCCGGGATGTAGCGCGACACCGGGTCGTCGAGCCGCCATTTCCCTTCCTCGTAGAGCATCATCATCGCCACGCCGGTGACCGGCTTGGTCATCGAGTAGATGCGGAAGATGGCGTCGCGCGTCATCGGCGCGGCCGTGCTGACGTCTCTCTTGCCGTGCACGCCAAGGTGCACCGTCTTGCCATGACGCACCAGCATGGTCACGATACCGGCCAGTTTGCCGTCATCGACCAGGCCCTTCATGCCGGCGTCGAGCCGTTTCAGACGCGTCGTCGACACGCCCACGGATTCCGGGGTGGCCACGGCCAAGTCCCGCCCGGGACGGGCTTCGAGCACGGTCTGACGCGCCGGCGACAACGTGGCGCAGGCCACGACCAGCGCCAGCAGATAGGCTGCCCGAGACGGAACACGACTCACGGAAACGCTCCTTGGCGGGACGCCGGCCCGCGCCCGGGGATTCTACTACTGCGCTGTGATGCTCGACTGCCCCTTGCGCAGCACGAACTTCTGGATCTTGCCGGTCGCCGTCTTGGGCAGTTCCGCCACGGTCGTAAAGCTCTGCGGGGTCTTGAAGTGGGCCAGGTGCTCGCGGCAGAACGCCCGCAGTTCGGCGGGCGTGGCCGTGGCGCCGTCGCGAAAGATCACGAACGCGTGCGGCGCTTCGCCCCACTTCTCGTCGCGCAAGCCCACCACCGCCACTTCCTGCACAGCGGGGTGCCGCAGGAGCGTGGCCTCTACTTCCACCGACGAGATGTTCTCGCCACCGCTGATGATCACGTCCTTCAGGCGGTCGCGGATCTCGATGTAGCCGTCGGGATGCACGACGGCGGCATCGCCCGAGTGGAACCACCCGTCGCCCATGGCCGCATCGGTCGCCGCAGTGTCGTGGTAGTAGCCGGCCATCACGACGTTGCCGCGCACCACGATCTCCCCTTGCGTCTGTCCGTCGGGCGGCACCTCGGCGCCGGAGTCGTCAAGGACGCGCACCTCTCCGCCCGTGAGCTGCTCGACTCCTTGCCGGGCTTTCTGCTGCGCCCCCGCGAGGGCCGTCAGCGCCGCGTGCTCTGGCAGGGGCTCGCAGATCGTCATGAGCGGCGAGGTCTCGGTGAGTCCGTAGAGCTGCGTGACGACCCAGCCCAGGTCCTCTTCCACGCGCTGAATGGTGGCGGCCGCCGGCGGGGCCCCGGCGGTAAGCACCCGTACGCCGCGTGGCGCGCCGGCCTTGAGGGCGTCGGACGCGTTGGCCAGCCCGATGAGCACGGTGGGCGCGGCGCAGAGGAACGTGACGGCTTCCTCGGCGACCAGCCGGAAGACGGCCGTGGGCTCGACTTTGCGCAAGCACACGTGACAGCCGCCAATTGCCGTCACGATCCAGGTGAAGGTCCAGCCGTTGGCGTGGAACATCGGCAACGTCCACAAGTACCGGTCCGCCGGCGTCATGGGCATGTGCACGAGCATGCCGACCGCGTTTACCCAGGCGTTGCGGTGGGTGATCATCACGCCCTTGGGACGCGACGTCGTGCCGCTCGTGTAGTTGATGGTGAGCAGGTCGCGCTCGTCCACGGCCGGACGCTCGGGCTCGCCGGTTGCGTCCGCCACGAGCGCCTCGTAGTCGAGCCAGCCCTCGCGCGTGCCGCTGAGCGCCACGAAGTGACGCACGCCCGTCAGGTGCGTGCGGATGCCGTCAACCGCTTCGAGATAGTCGGCGTCCACGCATACGACCGTGGCGCCGCTATGCGCAATCAGGTACTCGAACTCTTCCACGGCCAGACGGAAGTTGATGGGCACGAGCACGGCGCCGATCTGCGGCACGGCGTAGAACGACGCCAGCTGCGCGTGCGAGTTGGGCGAGATGTAGGCGACCCGGTCGCCCTTGCCCACGCCGAGCGTCTGCAGCGCCACCGACCAACGGTCGCAGTGCTCGAAGAACTGGGCGTAGCTCCAGCGGACGGCGCCGTCAACGACCGCCTCGCGGCCAGCGTAGAGGCGGCGTGCGCGGCGCATGAACTCAAGAGGGGTAAGCGGAATCTCCATGGGCAACTCGCGACGGTCGGACGGATTCTATCGCGCTCCGGAGGCGGCCGGAGACCGACGGCCGTCCTTGACACGTTTCGGTAGGGGTGCGAGCATCCGGGTGTTGCGGAGGTCACTGGTGAGTCACGGCGTGGTCAAACTCTGGATTACGGGTCTTGTCGCGGCCGCGGCCGGGGTGGCGCTCGCTGTCACCGCCATGCCGGTGTCGGGTCAGTCTCCGCGCGCGGCGATTCCGCGCACCGCCGACGGCAAGCCGAATCTGAACGGCATCTGGCAGGCGCTCAACACCGCCAACTGGGACATCGAAGCGCACTCCGCGCGGCCGGCGCTGGCCATGCGCCCGGGGCCCGTCGTGCCGGTCCCGGCCAAGGAAGTGCTGGCGTTTGGGGCCGTCGGCGCGGTGCCGTCTGGTCTCGGCGTCGTGGTAGGCGGCGAGATTCCCTACCTGCCCGAGGCTCGCAAGAAGAAGGAAGAGAATCAGGCCAACTGGCTCACGCGCGATCCGGAGATCAAGTGCTACCAGCCCGGACTGCCGCGTGCGACCTACCTGCCATTTCCGTTTCAGATCTTCCAGAGCCAGTCGGCGATGTTCGTGGCTTACGAGTACGCCGGCGCCGTGCGTAACATCTACCTGAAGGACCCCGGCCCGCCCGAAGTGGATTCGTGGATGGGCCAGTCCGTGGGCCACTGGGAGCGTGACACGTTCGTCGTCGAGGCCAGCGGCTTCAACGACCAGACGTGGTTCGATCGCGCGGGGAACCACCACACCGAAGCGATGAAGGTCACCGAGCGCTACACGCTCATCGACGCCGACCACATCCAGTACGAGGCCACCATCACCGACGCGAAGACGTTCTCGCGGCCGTGGACCATCAGTATGCCGCTCTACCGGCACGTGAACGCCAACGCGCAGCTCGGGCAGTTCAAGTGCGTGCCGTTTGTGGAAGAGCTGATGTACGGCCACTTGCGCAAGACGCCGCTGCCGTAGCACCAAGGACACGACGATGCGATCACGTCATCTCACCCTCGGCGCGTTCGGGTTTGCGGTGCTCTCGGCGGGCCTGGTCTTCACGAGCGTCGCGGCGCAGGCACCGGCCGGCATTGCGAAGCCCTGGACGATGCCCCGCACGGCCGACGGCCATCCCGACCTGCAGGGCAATTGGTCCAACGCCACCGTCACGCCCATCGAGCGTCCACCGGGTCAGCCCGCCGTCCTCTCGAAAGAGGCCGTCGCAAAGATTGAGAAAGGCGTCGTCGATCGGATCGAGCGCCTGGCGGCGCCAAGCGACCCGAAACGGGAGGCGCCGCCGCAGGGCGGCGACGGCTCGACCGGCGCGGCCGGCAACGTCGGCGGCTACAACAACTTCTGGATCGACGCCGGCGACCGTGTGGCGGTCGTGAACGGCGAGTACCGCACGTCGCTCGTCGTCGACCCGCCTGATGGCCGCGTGCCGGCCCTGACCCCCGCCGCCCGCGAGCGTCAGGCCGCGCGCGTGAAGCGGTTCCAGCTGTTCGGCGAATACGACAACCCCGAGAACCGTCCGCTGGCCGAGCGATGCATCGCGTCATTCGGATCGAACGCGGGGCCGCCCATGCTGCCCAACTACTTCTACAACAACAACTACACCATCGTGCAAACCACGGATCACGTGCTGGTCATGACCGAGATGGTGCACGACGCGCGCATCATCCGAATCGGCAAGCAGCGCCAGCATCCGCCGGCCCACATCCGGCCCTGGTGGGGCGATTCGATCGGCTGGTGGGAGGGCGACACGCTGGTCGTCGAGACCACGAACTTCCATCCGCAGCAGATCTTCCGCGGCGCGTCCGACACGCTCAAGGTGATCGAGCGTTTCAGCCGGATCGATGCGGATTCGCTGCTCTACAAATTCACGATCGACGACCCGAACACGTTCACACGGCCCTGGAGCGGCGAAGTGCCGTTCGAAGCGCTCAACGAAATGGTCTACGAGTACGCGTGCCACGAGGGCAACCACGCCCTGTCGAACGTGTTGAGCGGCGAACGCTCGCAGGAAAAAGCGCGCGACGCGGCGAAGAAGTCACCGCCACAGCAGTAGGAGACACGACCATGCGCATAGCCTTCTCGATCCTGGCCGCCAGTCTGGTGCTGGCCTCGACCGTCCCCGTGGCCGGCCACCACGCGTTCGGGGCGGAGTTCGATCCCAACGCGCCGATCAAACTGCAGGGTAAGGTGGTGAAGCTCGAGTGGGTGAATCCACACGCCTGGATTCACATCGAGGTCATCAAGGACGGCAAGACCGAGGTGTGGATGGTAGAGGGCGGCACCCCGAACACGCTGCTGCGACGCGGACTCACGCGTGACTCGCTCACGGTGGGCACGGAACTCGTCGTCGACGGCTACCAGACCAAGGATCACTCGCTGAAGCGAGCCAACGGCCGCGACGTGACCTTTACCGACGGCCGCAAGATGTTCATGGGTTCGTCGGGCACGGGCGCGCCGAAAGACGGGCGGGACCCCACCGAGGGTGGGACGAAGAAGCCGGGCGGACGCTAGCCGCGCTTCAGCCGCGCTTACGAGAATCCAATCCAGCGGCCGGCCGCCGCCACGGTAAGCCACAGCGCAATCGAGACGGCACCGGTGGCCGCTACCGTGAAGCCGACGTGGTCGTCAGCGGCGGCAGCTACGCGTTCACGCACGACGAACGTGAAGAGCAGGGCCACCGGGAGCGTCGTGATCTTCACCCAGAACGCCTGGCTGTAGTAGCACTTGATCGCTTCCGACAGAAACAGCAGCACGCCGCTGGCCAGCATCGTGGCGACGCCGGCCACGAGCCATGGCCGCGCCTGACGCGCCAGCGCCGGCAGCGCCGTGCGCGTGAGCCCGGCGCCAAGCATCCGCAAGTCCACCAGGAACAGCGCGCCGCCGAGCAGGCACAGGCCGAGCAGGTGCGCCGCCTCGATCACCGGAAACAGCCACACCGATTCGCGCACGACGAGCCCCAGCCCCGTCGACTCGCACCATTCGAAGAGCGGCAGCAGCATCGCCTACTCCCCGACCGGTGGCACGACGCATGCGGCTGCCCAGTTCACGAACGCCGACTGGGGCTGCAAGTCGCAATCGAACCAGTTGTAGGCCACCATGCGTCCCGTCACGACGACGCCGACCCACGCCGCCAGCGACACGACCGCCGCCAGCCGCGCGGCCCGCGGGGGCGGCATGGTCAGGTCCCACGCCTGCACCCGGGTGTGCGCCCGCGAGTGGAAGAACCAGATGTTGAGACCGGAAGCCACGAGCAGAATCACCTTTGCCCGGAAGAACAGGTTGTGGTGATAGCGCACGGGGTTGGCGTAGAACAGCAGCAGGCCGGTCACGGTCATCACCGCAAACGCCGCACGCGTCCACGGCAGCAGCCGGCCGGTGAACTCGGACGTCGGTACGCCACGAAACGTGACGCCGAGCAGCCGCAGGTCGAGCATCGTCGTCGTGCCCACGAACATCATCAGCGTGAGCACGTGCGCCGATTCGAGGAGCGGCCACATGAAGAGCGACTCGCGCAGGCCGATGCTCCAGGGCTGCGCGGCCATCCACTGCCAGAGGGGAAGCAACGACACGGCGAACAGTATATGCTCCGGCCATGCGTGCGGCAGCACTGACCTTGCTCACACTGGTGGCCGCGGGTCCGGGCCTCGTTGGCCAGACCCGGCCCACCCCTGCTCCACCCTCGTCCTCAGCGCCCACCCCACGGGCGGCGGCACCATCGACGACGGCGGCGCGCCCGGTCGGCACCATGAGCGAACTGATGGTGCATGTGATCCGGCCGGCCTCTGACGCAGTCTTCTACATCACGAGCCGCACGCCCGCGACCGACGCCGAGTGGGGCGTGCTGCAGGCGCAGACGCTGATGCTGGCCGAGTCCGGTCACCTGCTGCTGATGCCCTCGCGGTCCCGCGGCCGGTCCCAGTGGATTGCAGACTCGCAGCTGATGCTCGAGGCCGGCCGGAAGGCGTTTGCGGCGGCCAAGGCCAAGGACGTGGCGGCGCTCGAAACCTTGAGCGACGAGATGTACCAATCGTGCGTCGTGTGCCACGAGCACTTCCGGCCGGGCTACGGCAAGCGGCGGCCGTAGACGGCCGTCGCGTCAGCGGCCGCTGGTCTTCTCTGCCTCCACGACGTACTTCGCGTGGCAGCTGGTGCACGCGTCGTAGACCTCGGCGCCCACGTCGAACACCGCCTTGGTGTCGTGCGCCTGCGCCGCGCGGACGGCTTTTTCGCCCGCATCCACGAGCGAACGCGACATCCGCATCCAGTCGCCGCCGTCTTTGGGACGGGTGCCCAGCATGAGCAAGTTGCCGGACTCCGCGATCACGTAGGCGCTGCTCACCAGCGCGTCCCAGTCTTCCGTGGTCTCGGGCGCAATCTCGGTTGTACCGGTCTGGTCGGTGACCGTGCCCACGGCGTCCCAGTACAGATCGGCCGCCGGATCGAGCACCGATTTCATGAGCTGCTTCACGTCAGCCACGTGCCGCAGCGGCGGGGGCGTGGGGGCACACCCGACCGCGGCACCGATCAGAACGACGACAGCGAGCGCCCGTGATGACATCGCGCTAGCGCTGCTGACGCTGCGGCTGCTGAGAGGTGGTCAACCGGGCGCCCGGCCCGCTCAAAGTCTGGCTGTCAACGGTGTATTCCGTAAACGGCTGATACATCTCGTCCCAGCTCTGCTCAGACCAGTACACCGGCAGGTGCGGCGCGGGGTTCCAGCGGTTCTTGACCGAGTTGTCGTAGACGCCCAGTCCGAGGATCTTGCTGCCCGCCGGAATGCGCAGCGGCTCTTTCAGCTCGTAGTTGAACTGCCAGTTGAAGTCGAATTTCGGCACGTCGAGAATCGTCTGCTCGCGGCCATCGGGATACACGATGACCCACCGCAGGCTCTTGCCGCGCAGGTGCATGTGCGGCGACATCGCATAGAGCGTGATGGGCTCGGTGACCGGCGTGATGCCGATGAGCGACCAGTTCTCCACATAGGGCGGAATGTTCGGCGTGGTGCGGCTGCGGCGCGTGCTTGCGGTGTCGGCCTTGTACACGACTTCCTTGCCCTCTGCCCGGTAGAGCGACAGGCCGTTTTTGTCGGTCGCCATCGGGTCGCCCGCCTGGCGAATCAGCAACTCGTGCGTGACCGGCACCTTGTTGAACCAGATGCCGAGACGAGAGCGGTCCTTTTCGGGCTTGCCGGTGGGGTTG
>JANMDX010000151.1:0-16827 GCA_031376505.1 Acidobacteriota bacterium | reverse complement strand
TGACATGTCGGTCATCGAAGCCGAAGTCGAAGTGGATGAGACCGACATCCCGCTCGTGCAGATCGGCCAGAAGGCCGCGGTGACCATCGACGCCATCGACGGCAAGGTGTTCGCCGGCCGCGTGACCGAGATCGGCAATAGTCCGATACAGGTCGCCGGCCAGGCCGCCGGTGCGCGCACGGCCACGAACTTCAAGGTCGTGGTCACGCTCGACGAGGCGGCGCCCGAGATCCGTCCGGGGTTCACCTGTACGGCCGAGATCTCGACCGCGTCGAAGTCCGGCGTCGTATCGGTGCCGATCCAGGCGCTCACCGTGCGCGAATTGGAGTACGACAACGCCGGCGCCGTCGTGCCCAGGGTGCGGCCCGTGCCGGCGTCCCGCTGGAGTTTTGGGCCACCGGCCGCCGCGGCCACGCAGGCTCTGCCCACGGAGCTGCCGGTTGGCCACACGCGCAAGGAAGTAGAAGGCGTGTTCGTGATTCGCGACGGCACCGCGCAGTTCGTCATCGTGCAGGTCGGCATCGCCGGCGAGCGCTACTTCGAAGTGACCTCGGGGCTGAAGCAAGGGGACCGCGTCATAACCGGTCCCTTTGACAGCGTGCGCAATCTCTTTGAAGGCGACGCGACCCGCGAGAACACGCCGAAGCCGGCCAAGTAGTACGGCCAACGGGTAGGGTCCATGCAGCAGATCTGGGAGGCGGTCAAGCTGGCGCTGGCGTCGATCTGGGGCAACAAGCTCCGGTCGCTGCTGACGCTGCTCGGCAACATCGTAGCGGTGTCGTCGATTATCGCGGTGGTGGCGCTCATCCAGGGGGTGAACGGCGCGGTGTCGGATGCGATCGTGGGGAATCTCGGCGCCGACGCCTTCACGATTCGCCGTACCGGCATCGGGCGCAACCAGGACGAGATCGATCGGCAGCGCAACAATCCCCGGATTACCCTCGACGAGGCCCGCGCCATCCGGCGCTTCGGCACCACGATTTCCGCGGTGATGGCGCAGGCGCAGCAGAGCTCGACGGTCGGCTATCGTACCGAGGAGCTCCAGTCGATCACGGTACAGGGCGTCACCGACGCCTATCTCGAGTTCTCGACGTTCGACGCGGAACGCGGGCGGATGGTGAGCCCGGTCGAAATCACACGCGACCGGCCGGTGGCGTTGGTTGGCTGGCAGGTGGTCGACCGCCTGTTCGGACAGGAGAACCCGCTCGACAAGTTCATCAAGGTGGCAGGCGTGCCCTTCCGCATCGTGGGCGTGAGCGCGAAGAAGGGCGCGTTCTTCGGCAATTCCCTCGACGAGTTCGTCGTGATTCCGCTCGGCCAATACCGGAAGCTCTTCGGGTCGCGGCAGTCGCTGGCGCTCCTAGTCAAGCCGCGCACACCCGATTCGGTCGCGCTCGCGCGCGACGAAGCGCGCACGGCCCTCCGGGTCGCCCGGCATCTCGGCCCTGGTGAGCCCGACAACTTCGGCGTGGTGGCGTCGGATTCGGTGCTCGACATCTTCCAACAGGCCACTAAAGGCATCGCCGCCGTGCTCGTGGGCGTCGTCGCGTTGTCACTGCTCGTGGGCGGCATCGTGATCATGAACATCATGCTCATGGTGGTGAGCGAGCGCACGCGCGAAATCGGACTGCGCAAGGCGCTCGGTGCCCGGAGCCGCGACATCATGTCCCAGGTGCTCACCGAGTCGATCACGCTGTCCATGATGGGCGGACTCGTCGGCGCGGGCCTGGGCGCCCTTTTTGCAAGAATCCTCGCCGCCGTCACTCCCTTGCCCGCCATCATCGAGCCGTGGTCGATCGCCGTCGGCGTGCTGGTGACTGGCGTAGTCGGGCTGTTTTTCGGCTGGTATCCGGCAAGGCGCGCGGCCAGCCTGGCTCCCATCGAAGCTTTGAGGCGGGAATGACTTTCGGAATCGGCAAACGGCTCTCGCTGCTACGCGAGACGGCAGAGATGGCGCTCGACACCCTGTGGGCCAACAAGATGCGATCCGCGCTCACGGTGCTGGGCGTCGTGATCGGCATCACGTCCATCGTGAGCATGACGGCGCTCATTCGCGGCTTCGACGAGTCGCTGCGCGACTCGATCCGGGCGCTGGGGCCACGAACCATCTTCGTGCAGCGATTCGGCGCGTTGAGTTTTTCGTCCGGCGCCGCGTTTGTCGACCTCATCAAGCGGCCGCCTCTCACGGTGGAAGACGGCGACGCCATCGAGCGACTCGCCCCGTCTGTGGACATCGTCGACACCTGGCTGGGTACCGGTGGACCGCCCACGCAGGCGCGGGTGTTCTACGGCAACGAACGAACGGCGCCACAGGTCGTCATGGGCGCAAGCGAGGCGTTCGTCGACGTGAATTTCGCCAAGATGCGGCTTGGCCGGTCGATGACCCAGCAGGAAGTGATGCGGCGCCGCGCGGTGACGGTGCTCGGGTACGGTCCCTACGAGGCGCTGTTCCTCAATCGCGGCATCGACCCGGTCGGTAAGCACGTCCGCGTCGGCGCCACCCGCTACCTGGTGATCGGCGTCATCGACAAGCGGCCGTCGCTTGGGGGCGGCTTCGGTCCAAGCCCAGACGACTTCGCGATCATTCCCTACACGGCCTATCGCAAACAGTTCGGCAATGAGCGGATTCGGGGCGGGCAATTGGGGGCCGCGTCCGTGATGATCGCGGTGGTGCCTCGCGAGGACGTCTCACGCGACGAGGCCATGCGCGAGGTGGAGGCGGTGATGCGCATCCGCCACGGCCTGACGCTCGACAAGCCCAATGACTTCGACCTGGTCACCCAGGACGCGATCTTGAAGGTGTGGGATCAGATCTCCCAGGCCGTGCTGTTGTCGCTGGTGGTCATCTCGTCGATTGCCCTGATGGTGGGCGGCATTGGCGTGATGTCGATCATGACGATCTCGGTCACCGAGCGCACCAGGGAAATCGGCGTGCGCAAAGCGATTGGCGCCCGCCGCGCTGAGATTTTGTTCCAGTTTCTGATCGAAGCCGTGGTGCTCACCTCCATTGGCGGCGTGCTGGGTATTGCGTTCGGCAGCAGCTTCGGCTTCCTGGTGAACTTCTTCTCGGGATTTCCGATTTCGCTCCCCTGGTGGTCGTTCGCACTGGGCCTCGGATTCTCGGCCTTCGTCGGGATCTTCTTCGGCATGCTGCCGGCCTGGCGGGCCTCACGCCTGGACCCGATCGAAGCTCTCCGCTACGAGTAGTCGGTCCGCCCACGCGGATTGACCCGCCCGCTCGGCGCGCGGGCTCACGCCGTGACGGCGGGACCGCACCCAGCGGGCCCGCACCCTCTTGACTTCCCATGCCGAAGGCATACTCTACGCACAGTACTCGTCACAGAGCCGTTACCCGGCGCTGAGCCGGATGACGACCGCGACTTGCGCGCGGAGGGACCGGCCATGAAGGTGTACGACGCTACCAGCATTCGCAATGTCGCCGTAGTGGGACATGGCGGGTGCGGCAAGACCCAGCTCATCTCGGCTGTGCTGTTCGCCTCCGGCATGGTCAACCGGCTCGGCCGCGTCGACGACGGCACGACCGTCACCGACTACGATCCAGAGGCCATCGCGCGCGCGCACACGTTGAGCACGTCGTTGGCGTTTGCCGAGTGGCGCAAGACCAAGATCAACCTGCTTGACACGCCGGGCGTGGGCAACTTCTTTGCCGACGCGAGCGCCGCACTGCAGGTGGCCGACGCCGCTCTCATCGTGGTCGACGGTGTTGCCGGCGCGGCGGTGCAGACAGAAAAAGCGTGGGCCACCGCCGAGGGATTCGGCCTGCCGCGGATCGTGGTCGTGAACCGTCTCGATCGCGACCGCGCCTCGATGACGCGCGCCCTGGAGTCGCTGCGCCGGGCCTGCAGCCCACGCATCGTGCCCGTGCACCTGCCCATCGGCGAGGGCGACGGGTGCCGGGGCATTGTCGATCTGGTCGGCATGAAGACCTTCACCGCCCCGCCAGAGGGCGGCGCCGCGGTAGAGAAGCCCGTGCCGGACGCGATGGCCGCGGAGGTCGCGGTGGCACGGATGGCCCTGTTGGAGATGGTGGCCGAGACCGATGAGACGTTGCTCGAGCGATTCCTCGACGCGGGCACGCTCAACGACCACGATCTCATCACCGGCCTGCAGCGCGCGACCGCGACCGGCATGATCTTCCCCTTGGTCTGCGCGTCGGCGCTGCGTAACGTCGGCATCGAGCCGCTCTTGAACGCTGTGCTGAGCTGGCTGCCGGCCGCGGCCGATCGTCCGTTCATGGCACTCGACGCCGCGGGCGCCGCCATCAGGCGGCCGGTCGACGCCGCGGCGCCAGCCGCGGCGTTTGTGTGGAAGTCGGTAGCTGACCAGTTTGCCGGGCGCATCACCGTCTTCCGGGTGTGTCAAGGCGTGCTGACGGCTGACTCGTCGATCCGTAACGCCACGCGTAGCGCCGACGAACGGCTCGGCAGCGTGGCGCTGATGCAGGGCAAGACTCAGGTCGCCGTCCCTGAAGTGCAGGCCGGCGACATCGGCGCGGTGGCGAAGCTGAAGGACACGCACACGGGAGACACGTTGGCGGACCCGCGCGCCGGCCTGCGCTTTCCAGCCCTGACCTTCCCGGAGCCGTTGCTCGCCTACGCCATCGAGCCAAAGAGCCGGGGCGACGAGGACAAGATCAGCACCGCCATGCACCGGCTCGAGGAGGAGGACGGCTCGATTCACTACACGCGCGACCCACACACCGGAGAGTTGCTGCTTGCGGGCCAGGGTCAGCTCCACATCGAGGTGACGGTGGCCAAGTTGAGGCGACGGTTCGGCGTGGAGGTGAACCTGAAGCCGCCCCGCATTCCCTACCGGGAGACGGTCACGGCGGCCGTCGACGCGCACGGCCGCCACAAGAAGCAAACCGGCGGGCATGGGCAGTTTGGCGACTGCAAGATCCGCATCGAGCCGCTTCCGCGGGGTGAGGGCTTCCAGTTCGTCGACGACATCTTCGGCGGGTCGATTCCCAGGCAGTTCATCCCTGCGGTGGAGAAAGGGCTGCAGGAGTCGCGACAGCGGGGATTCCTGGCAGGCTATCCGGTCGTGGATCTGAAGGTGACGCTCGTCGATGGCTCCTACCACGACGTCGACTCGAACGAGCTGTCGTTCAAGACCGCCGGGTCGTTGGCCTTTCGTGACGGAATGGCGCGCGCCAGGCCCACGCTGCTCGAGCCGGTGATGCACGTCGAGGTCTATGCTCCGAGCGACTTCGCCGGGGATCTGATGGGCGACCTGAACGGCAGGCGCGGCCGAATCGCCGGCATGGACGTGCGCGCCCACGACACCGTGATCAAGGCGCAGGTGCCGATGTCCGAGATGCTGACGTATGAGCAGCACCTGACGTCGATGACCGGCGGCCGGGGCAGCTACCACATGGAGTTTTCACATTACGAAGACGTTCCGGCGCCGATCCAATCCAAGATCATCGCCGCTTTCAAGGCCGACCATCCGCACGGTCACGACCACGCCTGACCTGCACGGCACGTGAGTCGGCGCGGTGTCGCTCTCTGCCTCAAGATCCCCGCGTGGCCGGCGAGCTCGACACGCCTGCGGCAATTGTGCCGGTGGGGTACGCCATGAAGCTGGTGATCAGCCAGGGCGGCGGGTCTCACCGTCAGTCAGCTAGCCCGATCGACTCCAACGCATCTCCCAGTGGCAAAATCCGGCCGATCACGGCCGCCTGGCGATAGCCGAGCGCCCGCAGGGCGTCCAGGCACGCGGCGGCGCGTTCCGCAGGCACGCTGGCCAACAGACCGCCCGCGGTTTGCGGATCGAACAGCAGCGCATAGCGCGGGTGATGGACCATCGATGCCTGGTTTCGGAGCGCGCGGCGCAGGCGCACGTTCGCAGGCTGCAGCGAACTGAGGATGCCTGCGGCGGCAGTCTCCTCCGCGCCATCGAGCACCGGCAGCGCAGACAGCGTCAGTTCGGCACCCGCCACGGACGGCCGGGTCATTTCGACGAGATGGCCAATCAGGCCGAAGCCGGTCAGGTCAGTGCAGGCGGTCGCGCCGTGTTGACGCAGGCACTGGGCCCCGAGCCGGTTCGACTGGCACATGGACTCGAGAGCGGCATCGATCCAGCGGCCGCGCGCCTTGCACACGGCGTGTGCGGCAAACAAGGTGCCGGTACCGATCGGCTTGGTGAGGATCAGCACGTTGCCGACACGCATGCCGCCCTTTCGCAGGACTGAATGCAGGTTCTCATCGATGAGGCCGTTGACCGCGAAACCCAGCGCCAGTTCGCGGCCTTCGCCGGTGTGCCCGCCGATCAGCGCACAATTGGCCTCATTCATGACCTCCACCGCGCCCGACATCATCTGGAACAGCACGTCCTCGACCTTGGATTCAATTCCCGAGGGCACGGTGGCGATCGCGCTTGCGGACTGCGCCTCGGCGCCCATGGCGAAGATGTCGCCGAGCGCGTGGTTCGCGGCCACGCGGCCAAACAGATACGGGTCGTCGATGAACGCTCTGAAAAAATCGACGCTGTGCACCAGCGCCTTCCCCGCAGGAACCCGGACGACCGCGGCATCGTCGGGCGCGTGCAGGCCGATCAGCACATCGGGGCGATCGACCGGGTGCAGCGCAGCCAGGGCACGTGACAGCACGCCCGCGCCCACTTTCGCGCCGCATCCGCCGCAGCGCATCGCAACCGCGGAGATCGCCTCCGCCGCTTCGGTCTCGTCGAGTCGGACCGCCGAAGCGACCGGCGCGGCCGCGAGTTGCTCCCGCATGGGCGGAAACTCGCTGAACTTGCGCATGAAGCGGCGGTCGATCCAGTCCTTCCATGCCCACAGCCACGCGCCCTGGAGCTTGAGTGCGCCACGCGATGCGATCGCGTACCGGTCACCTGTGCTGATGAGCGCCAGCCAGCGGCGTTGCGGGCGATAGGGACGCAGCGTGTGTCCCATGACCGCGAGACGCAGGTTGCGCGCGAGCGGCGGGCCCTGGCGGACGGCAAACACCCCGGCTTTTTCGCGTGGATGGTTGACCATCGCGGCCACGTCACCGGCCGCGAAAATGCGCGGGTCGGTCACCGTTTGCAGGGTGTCGGTCACCTGGATGAAGCCGTCCGCGTCCAGGGCAAGGCCGGTGTCCCGCAGCCACGACGCGCCGCCGGCGCCGGTCACCCAGACGACCTCTTCGGCATCCAGTGATTCGCCTTGCGCCGTCCGAATACCATTGGCCTCCACTCGCTGCACCTCGGCGCGAAGGTGCACGACGACCCCCCTGGCCGTCAGAGCTCGAGCGAAGCTGCGGCGCACCGAGGCATTGTGCGTCGGCAGGATGTGCGCATCGCGCGTGAAAAGGTGCATCTGCAGTTCGTCCGGATCGCGCCCGAGCGCGCGCAATTCATGGCACAATCGGTGCTGCATCGCGAGAACGAGCTCTACGCCGCCGGCTCCGCCGCCAACAACCGCGATGCGGGTCAAGCCGGCACGGCCGCGAATCCGGTCGATCAACGCCAACCAGCGCTGGTTGAACCCATCGATCGGTTTGACCGGTACCGCATGCCTGGCCGCGCCGGCGACGTCGTCCATTCGCGGCGTGGATCCGATGTTGATCGACAGCAGGTCGTAGGGCACCGGCGGCCGCGCACGGCAGAGGACCTTGCCCGCGCCGCGGTCCAGGCCCACGGCCTCGTCTCGAAAGAAGCGCGCTCCGGCGAATGCAGCCAGCGTCCGCAGGTCGATATGGACGTCGTCGTACCTGTAGTGCCCGGCAACATAGCCCGGCAGCATGCCCGAATACGGGGTGTGCGTGTCACGGCAGATCACGGTCAGCCGTACGCCGGGCATCGGGTCCATGCCGAAGCGCTTGAGCACGCCCACGTGCGTGTGACCACCGCCGACCAGCACGATATCCCGCAGTACGGGTTGCTCCTGACTCTGCAACTGCCGGCCCTCTATGTCTGCGGGTGACGACCGGCCCCGTGGCGCATCACCAGTTGGTGAATCGCCAGGCCAGTCCGCGTGCGGCGTCTCGAACGACGTGGGCTCATCATAGCGAGTCGGCCTGACTGGACCAAGGCGGAGCGAGTGCGCTGGCCAGCACGCCGAGGAGCAACCTGTCCGGCCGCGTACACGCGAACAGCCTGGCCGCCGCGAAGGGTGCCAGGCTGTTCAGTTGATCCGTAGGGAAAAGGCCGCCGAAAGCTAGGAACCGCCCGCCTTGCGAGGCGTGGTGGTCTTCTTCTGCGCGCCACGGGCCGGCTTCGAGGCCTTGCCCGTCTCTGTCTTCTTGTCCTTCTTGTCGCCGCGAATGCGCGACGCCGCCGCTCGCAGGCGCTCGCCGACGCTCTTCTGCGACTTGGGCGCGTCGCCGGCTTCGGCGGCCGCCGCCTTGTCCGCCGCCGCCTTCTTCGGGTCGAACTCAGACCCGACCAGCTCGACCAGCGCCGTCTCGGCGCCGTCGCCACGACGGTGACCAAGCTTCAGGATGCGCGTGTAGCCGCCCGGCCGCTCCATGAAGCGTGGCGCCAGATCGGCGAAGAGCTTTGCGACCACGTCGGGGTTCAGGATGTCCTGCCCAACTTGCCGCTTCGCTGCCAGCGTCTTGCCCCTGGGCTCGGCCGCCTTCACGCCACGCTTGGCCACGGTGATGATCTTCTCGACGAAGGGCCGCAGTTCCTTGGCCTTCGGCACCGTGGTGGTGAGGTGCTCGTGGGTGAGCAGGGCCTCAGCCTGATTGCGCAGCAGCGCAATCCGGTGCTCGGTGACCCGACCCAACTTGCGATGTCCAACTCGATGACGCATGGTCTGTTCCTACTCGTTCTCTCGTGCCAGCCGGTCCGAGTTCCGGGACCGAAGCCCCGGCACTCGCCCTCTAGTCCTGCGCGCCTGACTGGTCAAGGCGCATGCCCAGACCGAGGCCCATCGTCTGCAGGATCTCTTTGATTTCGTTGAGCGACTTTCGACCGAAGTTCTTCGTCTTCAGCATGTCGCCTTCCGTCTTCTGCACGAGCTCGCGAATGGTCCGGATGTTCGCGTTCTTCAGGCAGTTGTACGACCGCACCGACAACTCGAGCTCTTCCACGCTCTTGTCGAGGTGCTCGTTCGAGCCACCGACGCGGGCGCCCTCGCCGGCGGCTTCCGCCGACGGCTCGTCTTCGTCGTCGAGGTTGATGAAGATGCTCAGATGGTCGCGGATCAGCTTGGCCGAAAGCGACACGGCGTCGCGGGGCGTGACAGAGCCGTTGGTCCACACGTCGAGCGTGAGCTTGTCGTAGTCGGTGGTCTGCCCAAGGCGCGCCGCCTCGACCAGGTAATTCACCTTCTTCACGGGCGAGTGCACCGAGTCGATGGGGATCCAGCCAATGCCGAGGTCCTCATCGAAGTTCTTGTCGGCAGCCACGTAGCCACGGCCGCGCTTCACGCGCAGCTCCATGTGCAGCTTGCCGCCCTCGGAGATGGTCGCGATGTGCGCGTCCGGCTCGAGGATCTCGATGTCCTGGTCGGTCTCGATGTCGCTCGCCTTCACCTTCCCGGCCTTGTTCACGCGGAGCGTGAGGGTCTTGGCGGCATCGGTATGCACCTTGAGCGGAATCATCTTCAGATTGAGGATGATGTCGGTCGCGTCCTCAACCACGCCCTTGATCGGCGAGAACTCGTGGAGCACGCCGTCGATCTTCACGGCGGTGACCGCCGCGCCTTCAATCGACGACAGCAGCACGCGACGCATCGCGTTCCCGACCGTCGTGCCGAACCCGCGCTCGAACGGCTGCGCAGTGAAGCGGCCGAACCGGTCGGTCAGGGTATCGCGTTCGAACTCGAGGCGCTTGGGGCGCTGAAAACCTCTCCACAACATATGACGTATCCTCTCGCCAACGGGCCGGCAGACCGGCCTCCAGACCTGCGTGTGTGCATCGCCGGCCTCCCGCTGCAGGTCTGTCGAGCTGCGGGCCGGCAATGGGCGTCCCAGGGCCGGAGCCCTGGGCCGTGCTTACTTCGAGTACAACTCGACGATCAGCTGTTCCTGCACGGGCAGGTTGATCTGCTGACGCGTCGGCAGCGACACGACCTTGGCGGCCAGCTCACCTTCGAGCGCGATCCACTCGGGCACGCCGCGGCCCTTGACCTCGCCGACGGCATGCAGGATGGCGGCGTTCTCCCGGCTCGTCTGACGCACCGACACCACTTCGCCGGACTTGAGCGAATACGACGGACTGTCGACCTTCTTGCCGTTCACCAGGAAGTGGCCGTGGCGCACCAACTGACGTGCCTGCGCGCGCGAGGTGGCGAAACCCATCCGGTAGACCGCGTTGTCCAGGCGCCGCTCGAGGAACTGCAGGAGCGTTTCGCCCGTGATGCCTCGCGTGCGGTCGGCCATCTCGAAGTAGCGGCGGAACTGATCTTCGAGTACGCCGTAGGTGCGCTTCACCTTCTGCTTCTCGCGCAGCTGCACGCCGTAGCCCTGCATCTTCGAGGACCGCCGGCGGCCATGCTGGCCAGGCGGCATATTGCGCTTCTCAATCGCGCACTTCTCCGTGTAGCAGCGTTCGCCCTTGAGGAACAGCTTCATGCCCTCTCGGCGGCACAGGCGGCAAACCGGACCGGTATATCGAGCCATGTAACTTCGTCCTTCTCTCTAAATCCAGTGAGCGCGTGAGTTATACGCGGCGGCGCTTCGGCGGCCGGCAGCCGTTGTGCGGAATCGGCGTGACGTCGCGAATCGACTTGACCTCGATGCCCGCGTTCTGCAGCGCGCGCACGGCCGACTCGCGGCCGGAACCCGGGCCCTTGACGAGCACTTCGCACGAACGCATGCCGAAGGTCTTCGCCACATTGCCCGCCGTCATGGCCGCCTGCGTGGCCGCAAACGGGGTGCCCTTGCGCGAGCCCTTGAAACCGATGGCGCCGGCGCTCGACCACGACACGACGTTGCCTTCCGTGTCGGTGATCGTGATCAGGGTGTTGTTGAAGGACGCCTGGATGTGCGCATAGCCGTGGTGCACCACGCGCTTCTCGCCGCGCTTCTTGAAGGTCTTCTTCTTGGGGGTGGATTCTTTCGCAGCTTCGGTCTTGGCCATGGTCTATACCGTCTTCTTCTTGGCAACTGCGCCCTTGCGCGGGCCCTTGCGCGTGCGCGCGTTGGTCTTCGTGCGCTGGCCCCGGGCCGGCAGCCCCCGCCGGTGGCGCATGCCCCGGTAGCTGCCGATTTCCATCAACCGCTTGATGTTCAGGGACACTTCCTTGCGGAGGTCACCCTCTACACTGCCTGCCTCTTCGATGGCGCGGCTGATCTTGCGCACGTCGTCGTCGGACAGGTCTTTGACGCGAACGTCGCCGCTCACGCCTGCGGACTCCAGGAGCTTTACGGCGCGGTGGCGCCCGATTCCGAAGATATACGTGAGCCCGATCTCGACGCGCTTGGTGCGCGGAAGGTCAATGCCTGCAATGCGTGCCATATGTGATGCTTCGCCTCAAGGGGACCGGGGTTCGCCCTGCTCCCTGTTCCGTGCTCTACCCCTGCCGCTGCTTGTGCTTGGCGTTCGTACAAATAATCCGCACGACGCCCTTGCGACGAACGACCTTGCACTTGTCGCAAATCTTCTTGACTGACGCTCGCACTTTCATCGCTCGTCCCTACAGTTTCTCGACGATGCGCCCACGGGTTCGATCCGCAGGCGACAGCGTCAATTTCACCCGGTCGCCAACCACGACCCGGACGTAATTCCTTGACGGCGATCCGCCCAGGTGCGCCACGACGTCGTGCCGTCCATCCACACTCACTCTGACCAACGCGCTCGGGAGCAGTTCCCGCACCGTGCCCTCCACGTCCAGGGGCGACGATCTCGTCTCGTCAGTCACCACTACGCCGCGGCGTTGGCGGCCGCATCCGCCCGCGTCAACACCCGGCACCCGTCGGCGGTCACCGCCACCGTGTGCTCGAAGTGCGCCGACAGGCTGCCGTCCTTCGTCACTGCCGTCCAACCATCCGAAAGCACCTTCACCCCGGCCAGGCCCAAGTTCACCATGGGCTCGATCGCAAGCACCATGCCTTCCGCGAGCCGCGGTCCGCGGCCCGGAGAACCATAGTTCGGAATCTGCGGATCCTCGTGGAGCGTCGACCCGATGCCGTGGCCTACGAACTCACGCACCACGGAAAACCCGTTGGCCTCGACGTGCCTCTGCACTGCCGCGCCGATATCGGACAACCGCGCGCCCGCCCTCACGACCGCCAGCGCCTCGTGCAGCGACTGCTTCGTGACCTCGAGCAGCTTCACGGCGTCTGGCGCCACCTGCCCCACTGGCACCGTGACCGCGCTATCTCCGTAGAACCCATCCATCTTCGCGCCCAAGTCGACCGACACGATGTCGCCGGCCCTCAACTTGCGCGATGACGGAATGCCGTGCACCACCTGCTCGTTCACCGACGCGCAGATCGTCGCCGGGAAGCCGTGGTAGCCCTTGAAGGCCGGCTCGGCACCAGCCTCGCGGAGGCGCTGTTCAGCCAACGCGTCGACCTCGGCTGTGGTCACGCCCGGGGCAATCATCGCCGACAGTTCGGCGAGCACGCGAGCCACGAGCGCGTTCACACGCGCCAGCCGCTCCAGCTCCGCCGCCGATCGACAGACAATCATCTCCGGTACGTTTCACCCTTCCGCGCCCACAGAAGCCACGGCCTCTGCGATCGCCGCATACACTTCCACTGGCGCCAGTGTGCCATCCACGCGCCGGAACGTCGTCCGGCCCTCGTAGAAGCCAATCATCGGCTGCGTCTCGCGCCAGTACACCTTCAACCTGTCCCGCACGACATGCTCGCTGTCGTCCGATCGCTGCACCAACCGGCCGCCGCAGGATCTGCACTCCTGCGCCAGCGCCGGCTCCCCGTCAAACGCCGACACCGTCGTGCCGCAACGCTCACAAATCCGCCGCCCCCGCACCCGCCGCACGAGCTCCTCGTCCGGCACCCGAATCTCGACGACCGCCAGGGCCGTGCCCTTGAGCAGCAGGTCAAGCGCCGTCGCCTGAGCCACCGTGCGGGGGAACCCGTCGAGCACGAATCCCTTCCGCGCGTCGTCTTCCTCGAGGCGTGCTTTCACCAGCGCCACGATCACGTCGTCGCTCACCAGCTGCCCGCGCGCCACCGTCTCCTTGACGAGAGCGCCAAGCGTGCTGCCCGAGGTGACCGCATCTCGCAGCATGTCGCCCGTCGAGATCTTGGGCACCCCGTGTTCACGAGCGATTCTCAACGCCTGAGTCCCCTTCCCCGCTCCGGGGGGGCCCAGTACCAGCAGACGCAACGCCATCGCCTCAGTCGCGCCGGCCGCGAATTCTGGTCTTCTTCATGAAGCCATCGTAGTGCCGCATGATGAGCTGTGACTCGATCTGGCTCACGGTATCCATGGCCACACCCACAACGATGAGCAGCGACGTCCCCCCGAAGAAGAAGTTGACCCCGAGCCCATTGGTGAACCACTGAGGCAGCACCGCGTCGAGCGACTCGCCAATGAAGGGAATCGGCGCCACCTTGAATCCGGTAATCATGAACTCCGGCAGCATCGCAATCAGACACAGATAGACTGCGCCCGCTAGCGTGATGCGCGTCAGAATCGTATCGATATGCTCAGCTGTGCGCTTGCCTGGCCGGATGCCCGGGATGAAGCCGCCGTACTTCCGCATGTTCTCCGACACGTCATCCGGGTTGAAGATGATGGCCGTGTAGAAGTAGGCAAAGAACAAAATCAGTGACACGAACAGCAGGTTGTAGAGCGGCATGCCGTAGGCCAGCTGGCGCACCACCGCATCACCCCAGCCGCCCGCTTGGAAGAATCCTGTGAGCGTTCCCGGGAACGCCAGCAGCGAACTGGCGAAGATGACCGGAATCACTCCTCCGGTATTGACCTTCAGCGGAATGTGCGTGCTCGTGCCCGCGAACTGCCGCCGGCCGACCACGCGTTTGGCATACTGGACCACGATGCGTCGCTGACCGCGTTCCACGAACACGATGGCCGCCACCACAGCCACCATCAGCGCCACGAGCAGCAGCAAACGGATGAGGCCAATCTGCCCGGTACGCAGCTGGTCGAACGTCAGTGTGACTGCCCGGGGAAAGTTCACGACGATACCGGAGAAGATCAGCAGCGACATGCCGTTACCGATGCCGCGCTCGGTGATCTGCTCACCCAGCCACATGACGAACATGGTGCCGGTCGTGAGGGTGAGAATACACATGAGCCGGAAGCTCCAGCCAGGCTCGTAGACCAGCGGCAGGCCGCCGGCGATGTTGGTCTGCTGCTCCAGATAGATCGCAATGGCCATCGACTGGGCGATCGCCAGCACCACCGTCAGGTAGCGGGTGTACTGGGTGATCTTGCGCCGTCCCAGCTCGCCTTCCTTCGACAGCCGCTCGAGATACGGCCACACGACCGTCAGCAGCTGCAGGATGATCGACGAGCTGATGTACGGCATGACGCCGAGCGCGAAGATCGTGACCTGGGACAGATTGCCGCCAGAGAACATGTCGTAGAACCCGAACATCGTGCCGCGGGCCTGTTCGGCCAGCAGGGCGAGCGCGGCAGTGTTCACACCGGGCGTCGGGATGTGGCTGCCCACCCGGTACACGCCCAGCATCGCGAGCGTGAAGAGCACACGGTTCCTCAGATCGGCGACGGCGAAGAGGTTCTTGAACGCGTCCAGCATGTGCTACGCCTTGTGTCGGTGATCCGGCCCAGTGCCGGTCAGGCCGCCGGCTTTCCGAGAACCTCGGTTGCGCCGCCGGCCGCGGCGATCTTTTCGGCCGCCTTGCCACTGAACTTGTGGGCGTGCACGGTCAGCGCCTTGCTGACCTCGCCGCGCGCCAGCACCTTGATCTTGGCGGTGCGGTCGCTGACCAGACCCACCTCACGCAGTGCCTCCGGCGTGACCACGGCCCCGACCTCGAAGCGCTCGGCGATCGAGTCGAGGTTCACGACCGCATACTCGATGCGGAAGATGTTGTTGAAGCCGCGCTTGGGAACCCGGCGATGCAGCGGCATCTGACCGCCTTCGAAGCCGCGCCTCTGCTTGTAGCCAGAGCGCGACTGCGCGCCCTTGTGGCCACGCGACGCCGTCTTGCCGCTGCCGGAGCCGGGGCCCCTGCCCACCCGCTTGCGCGTGAACTTGGAGCCGTCGGCGGGACGAAGATTACTGAGATTGGTTGCCATGAGTGTCTACTCGGCGACCGTCACGAGGTGACGGACTTTATGGATCATGCCGCGCGTTTCAGGCGTGTCGACAAGCGTCACGGTGTGACGGATTCGACGTAGCCCCATTCCGCGCACGGTCTCGCCCTGCGTGCGGTTGAACCCGATCGGGCTCTTCACCAGGGTCACTTTCACTATCTTGGTCTGCTTCGACATGACGTCCTCAGCCACCTGTCTACGCCGTCACGCCCATGATGTCTTCCAGTTCCTTGCCCCGCAGCCGTGCCACGTGGCGTGGGTCCCTCAGCATCGAGAGCGCGGTGAACGTCGCCCTGACGACATTGTGCGGATTGGCGGTGCCGAGCGACTTGGTCAGCACGTTGTGGATGCCGCACGACTCGACCACGGCGCGCACGCCGCCGCCGGCGATGATGCCGGTGCCGTCCGGGGCCGGCTTCAGCAGCACGCGTCCCGCGCCGTACCGGCCGAGCGCCGGATGCGGAATGGACGTGCCTTTGAGCGGCACTCGGAGCAGATTCTTCTTCGCAGCTTCGAGGGCCTTCTTGATGGCCGACGGCACTTCCTTGGCCTTGCCGATACCGAAGCCCACGACGCCCTGGCCGTCGCCGACGACCACGAGCGCACTGAAGCTCAGGTTCTTGCCGCCCTTGACCACCTTGGTCACGCGGTTGATGGCAACCACCGTGTCCTTGAGGTCGAGCTGGCCCGCATCGATTTTTTCGCGTGTCCGCATCATTGCCTTCCGATTCGCCTAAAACTCGAGTCCGGCTTTGCGCGCCGCTTCTGCGACTTCGCGCACCCGGCCGTGATACAGGAATCCGTTCCGATCGAACACGACCTTCACGATGCCCTTCGACTTCAGGCGCTCGGCGATGGTCTCGCCAATGACGACGGCGCCCTTGTTGTTACCGGCCTTCGCGCCACCGGTCATCTTGGCCTTCACCGACGGCTCGACACTCGACGCCGAGGCCAGTGTCTGGCCGGCCAGGTCGTCGACGACCTGGACGTAGATGTGAGACACGCTGCGAAACACGCTCAGGCGCGGACGCTCGGCGGTGCCGCGCACGCGCTTGCGGATGCGGAACTTGATCCGCTGACGTCGTTCTTCTCTGTTGGTGACCTTCATGGCCCTACGCCCCCGTCTTCCCGGCCTTCTTCTTCAGTACTTCGCCGGTGTATCGCACGCCCTTCTGCTGATACGGGTCGGGCTTGCGTAGCGACCGCATATTTGCGGCCACTTGCCCAACCAGCTGCCGGTCCACTCCGGTCACCGTGATGTGCGTCTGCTTCTCCACCGCGACCTCGATCCCGACCGGGATGTCGAACACCACCGGATGGGAGTACCCGAGTGCGAAGTTTACCTGCTTGCCCTTCACCTCGGCGCGGTAGCCGACGCCGACGATGTCGAGTTCGCGCTTCCACCCTTCGTTGACGCCTTGCACGGCGTTGGCGACCAGGCTGCGGGCCAGGCCGTGGAACTTGCCGAGTTCCTTGTCGTCCTCGCGGACTGGACGGGCGACCAGGTTGGCCTCTTCCTGCTTGAAGGCGATGCCGGGCGGCAGGGCCTGGCGCAGCTTGCCCTTCGGGCCCTGCACTTCGACCGCGCCATCGGAGACCTGGATCTTGACGCCCGCCGGGATCGGGATGGGTTTCTTG
>JANMDX010000115.1:0-4723 GCA_031376505.1 Acidobacteriota bacterium | reverse complement strand
TCGTTGGTGTCGGCATCAGTCGCCATCGGCTCCACGAGCTTCCAGGTGCCGTCGGTCTTCTTCAGCACAGAGGTGTCGCCCTTGGAGACGACGCGTAGCTCCTCGACGGCGTCGGCGGCGACGGCAAAGATTTTTTCTTTGACCTCGGTGTCCGACTTCTTGGAATCGACGAAGTAGATGTAGGCGCCAAGGCCTACGGCCACAGCCACCAATGCCAGCGTCGACCAGGCTCCGCGCATGCTATCGCCTCCGCCACCAGGTGTAGACGCCCAGCCCGAAGATCGCCGCCGGGATCAGGAAGATCGACACGATGGCGATCATCTGCACCTGGTCGGACGTCATCGAGAGCCGCCGATCTTCGGGCGCGCGTGCGCGCACGGCGATCAGTCCTTCCTGCTGTGACAGCCAGCCCATCGCGTTCATGAAGAGATCCTTGTTGCCCTGGATCCCCAGCCCGAAGTTGGCGGCAAAGTCGGAATCGCCCATTACGACCACACGGGTCTCCGCCGCCGGAGGCGCCTCGGTGCCCGCGGCCGGCTCTGCCGGCTTCGGCGCGTCGGTCGCGGCGGCCGACACCGCCATGGCGAGCGCTATTGGGCCCGGCCGATCGCCGGTGGCCGGATCGAGCGACACCTGCTGGCCGGCAAGCAGGCCTTCGAGGTTCGATTCGGCCCAGCTCTGCGCGCTCGTCTCGATGAACGGCTGAGGCGTGCGGCCCTCGACCGGGGGCGTGGCCGCTGAGACCGAGCGTGACAGCGGATAGGCCGTCATCAGGTTGAAGCGCTCGTTGATCGGGTGCGCCGGATAGCTTGCTGCCACCGGCACCGAGGCGTCGGCGCCGAACATCTGGCCCACGCCAGACGCGTCGACCACGACGTCGTCGCCAACCGTGATGCCCCATTCTGCCGCCAGCCCTGCGAGGTTCGGCAGCAGCGCGTCGCCCTTCTTCTGCCCTGGGTCGAGCATCACGAGCAGCTTGCCGCCCTTGGCCAGGTACTTCTTGATGGCGTCGATCTCGGCCGGGAAGAAGTCGGTGCGGGGACCGGCCACCACGACCGCGCTGGCGCCGTCGGGTACGACTGACGTCTGCGCCAGCACGAGCTTCTCGAAGCCGTAGTTGTCTGCCTTGAGCGCTTCGGCGGCGGCGCTGTAGCCCTCGCGCTCGCTGCTGGCCGGGTCCTTCTCGCCGTGGCCCTGCGTGAAGTACACCTTGCGCTCCTGGCCAGTCGTGGCCTTGATGAGCGCGTTGGCGATGTCCTGTTCCTGGGGTGCGGCGATGCGCTCGGTGCGCCCCTTGTACGCCAGCACCATCGTGCCCATCGTCGTGATGTTGGCCTCGCGGGCGCGCGCCGGCTGCCGGTCGATGTCCACGTACTCGACCGTGAGCTGCTTGGTCTGGTAGGTGTATTCCTCGAGCCGGTCGCGGAAGCGGTCGAAGCCCTGCGCCTGATCGAACACCGTGATGACCGCCGGCGCATCGAGTCCGCGCAGCACCTTCAGGGTCTGCTCCGACAGACTGAATACCTGATTGGCCGTGAGATCCCAGCGTTTGTTCTGTCGCACTCCCAGGTAGTTGAGCGCCACGAGAATCGCCAGCACGGCCAGGATGCCCACGATGGACTGCGTGCCCAGGCGCGTCTGGCGGGCATTGGGGCCGGTGGCCGACTCGCGCCACTGCATCACCAGGTAGAGCAGGATGCTGGCAAGACCCGCCAGCGCCGCGTATTGCTGGTAGTCGCCCCATTCGGGCTTGGTGAACTTGATGACGAGGGACACGACCACCAGGGCCGTGCCGAGCCATCCGAGCACAGTCGATATCTTCGTCGCCATCAGCCCCGCCACCGTTCGCTGTCCACGGACCTGGCCGTGAGGAAGAGCCCGAACACGATGAAGCTCAGGTAATACACGAGGTGCTTGGTGTCGATGATGCCCCTCGCGATGTCGTCGTGGTTGTCGGTAATCGACAAATGGGTCACAACCGCTTGTCCGGTGGGACCCAGTGACTGACCGATCCAGTTGATCACCCAGAGCATCAGGAACACCGCGAAGGTGACCATGCCGGCCACGATCTGGTTCTTGGTCAGGCTCGAAATGAGCAGGCCCGCCGAGATGAAGCACCCGCCCATCAGCAGCAGCCCCAGGTAGCCCGTGGCCACCGGTTTCCACTCCGGCGAGCCGTAGTAGAAGAGCAGGCTCATGTGGATCATCGTCACGGCCAGCATCACGACGTAGAGGCCGAAGGCGCCGAAGAACTTGCCCAGGATGATCTGCAGATCGGTAAGCGGCGAGGTCAGCAGCAGCTCCATCGTGCCCGAGCGCTTCTCCTCCGAGTAGGTGCGCATCGTGATCATGGGCATGACGAAGAGCACGATCACGCTCACGTTCATGAACACCGGACCGATGAGCATCTGGTTCAGGTTCATCGTCGCGCCGCCGCCGGGCTGCACCTGCATGCTCTGCCGTTCGAAATACCAGAGCAGCGTGTAGAAGAAGTAGCCATACAGCAACGCGAAGAACCCGATCACGACATACGCGATCGGCGAGGCGAAGTAGGCCTGCAGTTCCTTGCGCGCGATGGTGATGACGTTACGCATGGGCGGCCTCCGAGGGTTCGGTCGCCGCCGGCGCGGCGTCGGCGGCGGCGCTGGCGCCGGCATCTTCGGTCGTGAGGCTGAGGAAGATGTCTTCGAGGCTCATGCGCATGGGCCGCAGCTCGAGCAGGCCCCAGCCGCGCGTGACGATGGCCGACGCGAGCTCGCGGCGCACGTCGCGCCCCTGTTCGCTGTCCACTTCTACCGCGACGACGCCGTGTTCGCCGGGGTCGGCTTTCACGCGCGTGACACCGGCAATCGTCGAGAGCGCCGGCGCCACGTCGTCGCCCGGCGCGTGAATCTGCAGAAACATCGTCTCGCTGCCGCGCAGCCGTGCCGTGAGGTTGTCGGGCGTGTCGACCGCCACGACCTTGCCTTTGGCGATGATCACGATGCGGTTACAGGTCTGCGACACTTCCGGAAGGATGTGGGTACTGAGGACGACCGAGTGGTTGCCTCCCAGATCCTTGATGAGTTGCCGCGATTCGATGATCTGCTTCGGGTCGAGTCCGGCCGTGGGCTCGTCGAGCACTAGCACATCGGGGTTATGAATGAGCGCTTGCGCCAGGCCCACACGCTGCTTGTAGCCCTTCGACAGCTTGCCGCAGTGTCGGGAGGCCATGTCGGCGATGTGCGTGCGCTTCATCACGTCGTCGACCCGGCCGCGCACGTCGCGCGACGGCACGCCCTTGATGCGCGCGACGAAGGTGACGTAGTCGCGCACCGTCATATCGGGGTAGAGCGGCGGGGTTTCCGGCAGGTAGCCGGTGCGCTTCTTGGCTTCGATGGGGGACGCGAACACATCGTGCCCGGCCACGCTGACCGTGCCTTCGGTGGCGGGCATGTAGCCGGTGATGATCCGCATCGTGGTCGTCTTGCCGGCGCCGTTCGGGCCCAGGAAGCCCAGAATCTCGCCGGCTCCAACAGTGAAGCTCACGTCGTTGACGGCCGTAAACGGGCCGTAGCGCTTGGTGAGGTGCTGCACCTCAATCACGGTGACTCTCCTCGCGGGCGTTGCTTTGACGCCGGTCGTCGAACCTGTAAGCTCTAGACAGTCGTGATTCGTGTACGACAGCCCCCGATCCTAGTCGAACCGCTCGAGGTGGGCAAGATGCCAGACGCCAGTCAAGAGCGCGGAGGAGGACTGTGAAGCGGTTGCTCATAGCGGTTGTGCTGCTGGTGGCGGTCGCCGCGGGTGCTGGTTGGTGGTGGGTCCGGGGGTCCGTCCCGTCGTTAGACGGCGAATGGCCCCTGGTTGGTCTTCACGGCCCGGTGGAAATCGTGTCCGATCGGTACGGTGTGCCGCATGTCTACGCCCGCGACACCGACGACGCGTGGTTTGCCGCCGGCGCTCTGCACGCGCGCGACCGCCTGTGGCAGATGGAGCTCTATCGGCGGGCCACGGCCGGGCGGCTGGCCGAGGCGCTTGGAGAACCGGCGCTCGCGATCGACCAGCGCATGCTCACCCTGAGATTTCGACAGGCCGCCGACGCTGAGTTCTCGCGCCTCGGTGGCGCCGCCCGGTCCGCTCTCACGCGCTATGCGGCGGGCGTGAACGCGGCGATGGCCGGGATGCAGGGCCGTCGCCGTCCCCTCGAGTTGCAGGTCCTCGACATTACGCCAGCGCCCTGGACGCCGCAGGACTCGCTGGCCGTGGGGCGGTTGCTCGCCTTCCGCCTCGCCGAGAACGTCGGCGCCGAGCTCGTCCGGCACGCACTGACCCGCGCCGTGGGCCAGGCCGAAGCCGCGCGCCTCACTGGCCGTTACCCCGAGAACGGCCCGACAGTGCTTGATGAACTGGTGGAGCGGGCGAGCCCTCCGCCCCCGTCTGCTGGCCCCGTCGTGCCGGCAGCCACCCCTGCCACTCCGACGCCGGCGGTTCCCTCGGTGGCGCACGTGGAGCGGCCCACCTATCCTGCCGCCCTCGCGTGGCTGGACCCGACCGCCCCACGCGCCAACAGCAATGCCTGGGTCGTGTCCGGCAAGCGCACGGCTACGGGACGCCCTATTCTGGCCAACGACCCGCACCTGCTCATCGAGATGCCGTCGGTGTGGTACGAGCTGCACCTGGTGGCCGCCGGCCTCGACGTGCAGGGCGTGTCGCTGCCGGGCACGCCGTTTGTGGCGATTGG
>JANMDX010000095.1:0-2843 GCA_031376505.1 Acidobacteriota bacterium | reverse complement strand
CCAGTTCAGGTACTTGCCGGCGGGAATGCGCTTGCCGACGTTGGCGCGATGGACGTCGAGACCGCGGCCGGGCACCCACGAGAGAAGCTTCGACGCCCCTGGCAGCACGCCCGTTTCCGTCTTGGGCAGCCCCGATTCCGTACGTTCCATGAACGGCTTGCCGTCGGGTCCGACGAGGCGGCCGTCGACGATCTGCGAGCCCTCGGGAATGTCGACGACGAACACGCCTGAGTGGTGCACGACCGCGCGATTGCTCGGTCGCATCTCGAGCACCTCGGCGAACTTGTCCTCGGTGAACGGGATCTTCGAGAAGAACGTCTGCACGCCGAGTTCACCCTCGGCGGGAATGTCGAACTCGACCGGCATCTCGAGGATATAGTCGGGCTCCCGGCCGTAGGTCCAGCCCTCGGTGAAGGTCGGCGCGGGCGGCAGATCCGCGTCGTTGCCCCGGGGCGCGCCAGCGTCGGCCCAGGCCGCAAGCGTCTGGATCTCCCTGTCGCTCAGGCTGACGTCGTTGCGCATCGGCAGTGACAGATGCGGATTCGCGCCCCACGGCGGCATCTCGCGGTTGACCACTTTGGTCTTGATGGCCTTGGCCCAGGGCCGCGCGTCCTGGTACGACAGGAGCGACATCGGCGCTACTTCGCCGGGGCGATGACAGTTCGCGCACTTGGCGAACATGATGGGCGCCACGTCCTTGGCAAACGTGGGCGCGCCGGCTGGCGCCGTTGTCTGCGCCAATGAGGGCGCACCGAGCGACAGACTTCCCATCAGCACGAACAACACTCGACGCGTCATGGACATCTCCCCAGTCGCTCGGGCGGAACACGCCCCGGCAAAACGCTTCAGTTTACCGCGATTTCGCGCCGTCAGCGCCCGCCACTACTTGGCCGCCGCGCAGGTGGGCGCCACCATGGTGACCGACGTGAGGTTGAGCCGGTTCAGGGGTTTGGCAGGAATCAGCAGCCCCTTGAGCACGACCGTGTGGTCTTTGTGGCTGGGCAGGTCGAAGATCGACACGCCGATCAGCTGGAACTGGTTCTTGCCCACGACGGGCATGGCCGGCAGGTCGTCCACCATGGGCGCGTTGGCGTTGCTCGGCTTCGGGTCGGTGGCATTTGCGACGCGCCACTCGCTCGGCGCCTGCTCGCGCAAGCACCCCGCTACCATGACGATTTCGGCTTTGGCCGCGGGCGTCTGGGCCTGCAGTCCGGCACAGGCTGCCACGAGCTGGATCAACACCACGGGAGAAAGAATTCGCATCATCGCCTCAGAGCGCTCCGTCCAATCGCCACCAAGAGCGACCAGAGTCCGCGCATATGATAGCCGCGATGCGTGCTCTCGGGACGCCGGGTTCGTCGGACTCCGCCGGGGCCGCACGAGCGGGCGGCCGCGGGCTGCCATCGGCGGCGCGCCTTTGGGTTGCCGCGCTCGTCGCGGTGCTCGCCGTGCAGGCCTCCCCGCAGGCCCACGACCTCGAGCGCACGACCGTGCACCTCACTGTGGCCGCCGATGGCGCCTTCACGCTGCGCCTGGCCCACGACCCGGCGTGGCTGCTGCTGCGCATGGGCTCATTTGCGGGAGGCGTGTCCACAGACACCTCTGACCCGACCGCACGTGACGCGAGACTCACGACGCTCGCCCCGCAGGTCATCGACCGGGTCGTGCTCTTTGTCGACGGACACGAAGTGCGCCCGGAGTCGGCAGACTACACGCCACCGCCCGACGCCGTGCCGGCAGGTCAGGTCGCGCTTGCCGCCTACACGCTGCGCGGCCGGCTCCCACCCGGTGCGCGCACACTGCGCTGGTACTACGGGCTCGTGGCGGACCCTTACCCGTTCACGGTCGCGCTCGCTGACGGCTCGGCGACGACCGAGTGGGTGCAGGGCGACGCGTGGAGTACGTCACTCGCGCTCGGCGGGCCGTTTGCGCGGCCCACGGCGTGGTCGCGGCTGCGCGAGTACCTGATGCTCGGCTACACGCACATCCTGCCGAACGGGCTCGACCACATCCTGTTTGTCGTCGGTCTCTTCCTGCTGCGGGCCCAGCTGCGGCCCGTGCTCGTGCAGGTCACGACCTTCACGGTGGCGCACTCGATGACCCTCGGGCTGGCGCTGTACGGCGTCGTGTCACTGCCGGCCCGGGTGGTCGAGCCGCTCATCGCGCTCTCGATCGTCTACGTGGCGGTGGAGAACCTGCGCACGCAGGCCCTCACGAAGGCCCGCGTGGCTCTGGTCTTCATGTTCGGCCTGTTGCACGGCCTGGGCTTTGCCGGCGTGCTGACCAGCCTGCAGTTGCCGAGGGCCGACTTCGCCGTGGCCTTGCTGGGGTTCAATCTGGGCGTGGAGGCCGGCCAGCTCACCGTGATCGCTGGCGCCGCTCTGCTCGTCGGCTGGGGGCGGCATCATGCGTGGTATCACCGGCGCGTCGTGGTGCCGGCATCGCTGGCTATCGTCGCCGTGGGTGTCTACTGGACGGTGACCCGGCTGCTGCCCACGTAGACCTGCCTCGATTCGGACGGCCGGCGGCCCCAGACCTACCGTGGCGGCAGTGCAAAGGCGTAGAGCGTCGTGCCGGCCGGCATCACGACGAATTGACGGCCGTCGAGCATATAGGTCGCCGGCGCCGCGAAAATGGCCGACCCGGTCTGGAAGTGCCAGAGGTTCTTGCCTGAAGCGGCATCGAACGCCATGACGTTGCCGTCCATGTCGCCGCCGAAGATCAGGTTCGACGCCGTAGAGAGCACGCCGGCCATCGACGGCGTGTAGTACTTGAACTCCCACCGCACGCCTGCCGTGCTGGGCTCGATCGCGCGCATCGCACCGAACCCGCGGTCGGTGCGC
>JANMDX010000089.1:0-3236 GCA_031376505.1 Acidobacteriota bacterium | reverse complement strand
CACCGTGACGATGAGTTCGTAGGTGCTGTTGCGCGTGCGCACGATGAGCCGATCGTGGGTCGAGAGCCTGGGGATGAGCACACCTTGGCTCCAGTCGTGCGCCGCCCACGTCTCAAGGGCCGTGAACCTCGTCTGTAATCCGGAGATCGGCGGTGGCATCAACCCTCCAACGCAGCGCGCCTCTGGCTAGGATAACCCACCGAGGTCTCGAGTTGCGCACCTCGGTGTCACGCCGTTGGACCCGTAAGCGCCTGTCCAGGAGTGATGAGCGGCGGTGGGGCGCCCTCTTCGAGATGCGCCAGAGCCCGGCGTAGCTTCGCGTCGGCCTCGGCGGCGACAGCGACCAAGTCCGGATTGCCGATCATCCCCATCGCCGGCAGCGGCGCCATGGCCGCCACCGTCGATGCCCCGGGCCCGCGCTCGTAGACCACGACGTTGCAGGGCAGCAGCAGCCCAATCTCGAGTTCCGCGTGCAGTGCCCTGTCCGCGAGCACCGGATTGCAGGCGCCGAGGATGACGTAACGGCGGAAGTCACGGCCCAGCTTCTGTTTCAAGACCTGTTGGATGTCGATCGTTGTCAATACGCCGAAGCCCTGTGTCTTGAGCGCGTCTGCCGTGCGCGCCACGGCCGTGTCGAACGGCACCGACAGATCGACGCGGATTCCATACCGGGTGTCATTCATGTGCATCCCCGGGCGCTGCGCGCCCCGTCTGCGCGCGCGCACCGCCTCCGTCTCATTCATGAGCAAGGAAGTTGCCAGATGCGGGCGCAGCTTCCACGGCCCGTTTCGGCCGCGCGGCCATGGCAGGAGCGGATTCATGCGCACCGGGCGGGGAGTTCCGCGCCGTAGCCGAGGGGCGTAGGATGACACGTATGGATCCTGCCGTCCTCGACGCCCTGCGCACCCTGCTCGACACCGAACGTGTGCTGACGCTTGCCGTCCTCGTCGACGGCGATCCGGTCGCTGCGCTCTTGCCGTTTGTGGTCACGGCGGATTACGCCGCCGTGCTGGTTCAGGCATCCGGCCTGTCGCGCCACACCCGCGGGCTCGTCGACGGCGCCACGGTGGGCGTGGCCATCCACGTGCCGGCCACCCCCGATCGCGACCCGATGCAGATTCCGCGGCTCACGGTGCAGGCCACGGTGCGCGTGGTCGAGCGGGACACCAATGCCTTTGCGGCCGCGGCGACGCGGCTGGCCGCGCGCTTTCCGGCCGCGGCGATGACCCTGACGCTGCCGGACTTCCAGCTCTGCGCCCTCGAGCTTGGCCGCGGCCGGTATGTCGAGGGGTTCGCGCGCGCCTTCAACGTGAATGCGGAAACCTTCAGCGGACTCGCGACGTAACGCTCATCACGGAGCCACAAGTCGTGATGCCATATGTGGCAATGGTATATATTGCATAGCCATATATGGATCGCGTACTCGACCGCGAACTGAAGAAGGGCAGCGCCGAGCTGCTGATTCTGGCGTGCCTGGAAGGCCGGGCGCGGCATGGTTACGACGTGGCCCGGCGCATCGCCGACGAGTCTGGCGGGGCCATCCGGTTCAACGTGGCGTCGCTATACGGCCTGTTGTACCGGCTGGAGGCGCGCGGCTGGATCCGCGGCCGGTGGATCGAAGCGCCGAACGAGCGGCGGCGGCGGACCTATGCCCTCACGCCCGCCGGGCGCGCCATGCTGGCCGAACAGCGGGAGGGATGGAAGCTGTTTGCCGCGGCGGTGAGCCGCATCGCGGGAGTCGAACATGGCTGAATGGCGACGGGAACTCGACCGCCGGTGCGCGGCGGCAGCCCTCGACTCGTCCCGCCTGGACGTAGTGCAGCGCGAACTCGAAGAACACTGCGAAGACCGCTTCGACGATCTGGTCGAGGGCGGGGCTGCGGCCGACGTCGCCTCGCGCACCGTTGTCGCCGAGATGCCAGGCATCGACGCGATCCAGCGCCTCGGCCGCTCACGGCCGGCTCATCGCGTGGTGGCGCTCGCGCCGCCGCCGGCCGAGCCGGACGGACGCAGCCCGTGGCGCCTCGCGACCGCCGTCGCACGTGACGTGCGGTTTGCCGGACGCTCGTTCCTGCGCGACCGGACGTTCACCGCTGCCGCCGTCCTGACGCTGGCAGCCTGCATCGCCGCCAACGTGATGGTCTTCACGCTGGTCAACGCCGTGCTGCTCGACGCCGTCGACGTCCCTGAGTCTCGGGCACTCGTGCACGTCGGGAACATCTATCCGAATGCCGGCGCGTCGGCGTCTGCCGGCGGCAACTCCGGGGTGCCCGACTACTTCGATCGCCGCGCCGCCGTGCCCGCACTGGCCGAGCAGGCCCTGTTCGACACGCGTGGTGTGAGTGTGGGCGAGGAGGCCGCCGAGCGGCTGACCGCGATGACGGCGACGCCGACGCTCTTCCCCATGCTGCGGGTGCAGGCCGCCCTGGGGCGCACCTTCACCGACGACGAAGGACGGGAAGGGCGCCACCGCAAGGTCGTCTTGAGCGATGCGCTCTGGCGGCGGCGATTCGGTGCGGCGCCCGGGGTCGTGGGCCAGTCGCTCACGATTGGCGGCGTGCCGCACGAGATCGTCGGGGTCATGCCCAGGGACTTTCGCTTCTTCGACGACGAGGTCGTGCTGTGGCTGCCGGCGGCGTTCACCGCCGAAGAACAAAGCGACGCCTCGCGGCACAGCAACAACTGGACTCACGTGGGACGCCTCGCTTCGGGCGCGACCGTGGCCCAGGCCCAGGCACAGCTCGATGCGCTCAACGCCGCGAACCTCGAGCGTTTTCCCGCGCTGAAGCAGGTGCTCGTCGAAGCCGGCTTCCGGTCGGTCGCCATGCCCCTCGTTGACGTGCTGGTGGCCGACGTGCGGCGGTGGCTCTACCTGCTCTGGGGCGGGGTGGCGTGCGTGCTGCTCATCGGCGTCGTCAATCTGGCGGCGCTCACGCTGGCGCGGTCCACCGCGCGCCGTGGCGAGATCGCGACCCGCCTGGCGCTCGGGGCCGCGCCCGCCCGCGTCCGTCTGCAGCTGGTCACCGAGTCCATGACGCTTGCGGGACTGGGCGGCGTCGTCGGCGTGGCGCTGGCGTGGGCTGTCATTCGCGGTGTGCCGGGTGCGGGCCTGGCCCTGGTGCCGCCGGGGCGCACCGTGGCGCTCGACCCACGCGTGTGGGGTTACGCTGCCGCACTGACCGCGCTCGTCGGCGTGGCGCTTGGGTTGGTCGCAATGCAGGCGGTCGCCCCCGGAA
>JANMDX010000078.1:0-55352 GCA_031376505.1 Acidobacteriota bacterium | reverse complement strand
GGAGCGGAATCAGACGCCAGTCGAGTACCTCGACTCCGTCGGCCTGCTCAGTCGTCGCGTGGTCGCCGCGCACTGCATCTTCGTCAACGACACCGATATTCAGCTGCTGAAGCAGCGCGATGTCGGGGTGGCGCATGCGGTGGTGTCGAACAGCAAGTCCGCGAAAGGCGTGGCACCGGCCGCGAAGATGTTCAAGGACGGGCTGCGTATCGGCTTGGCAACCGATGGGGCAATGAGCGGCAATACCCTCGACGTCATCGGCCAGCTGGGCTATGTGGCCAAGATTCACAAACTCGACCAGCGCAATCGGAACGTGATGCCCGCCATTGACGTGGTCGAGATGGCGACGAGAGGTGGGGCTCGCGCGCTGCACATGGAGAACCGAATTGGTTCGCTCGAGGCAGGCAAGCTCGCGGATCTGATCGTGCTCGACGGCGACGCGACCGCCATGGTCCCACGGTACGACGTGTACTCGGCGCTCGTCTACGCCGCAAGCCCCAAGGACGTGCTGTCGACCATCATCCACGGCCGGGTCGTGATGCAGGACCGGAAGCTGACGACCGTCGACGTGATCGAGGTGAAGGCAAAGATGCGCGAGATTGGCCGAAAGGTCGAAGCCGCGGTCGCCAAGGGCATCAGCTGACGTCTGTGCACGACGCGCCCGCCCTGGCGGACATTCTTACGACCCAGCACGTCCAGGCCGCTAGTGCGGATGCGTCGTCAGATGCTGCCGCAGCAGGTCCTTGCCGTAGTCGTTGCCGTTGGGCGTCCGCACCACTACATGGATGTGCGCTCGCGTCGGCCGGTCCGGCGGGTTGATGGTCCGCGTGCCGACGGGCCGCTGGTGGTCGAACTCGATCAGGATGACCGGACTGTGAATGCGGTAGTAGAACACGTCGGTGTCGGCCGTGCCGCCAGCCCATGCAAACCAGGCGTTATCTAGCTGCGCATCCACGTCGGCCATCCGGACGCGCGCTTGATCGTCGCGCAGGTTGTCCACGTAGAGGGCGATGAGCGCGCGTAGCTGCGCTTTGAGAGGCACGGACAAGGCGGCGACCTTCAGGCCCTGGTAGTCGAGCACCAGGTTGTCCTTGTCGGCCTGGGCCTGGATGTCGTTGGCCGGCTTGTCGCGCCGCAGGGTCGCCGCCGACTGCTGCGCCGGGCTGAGCGTCCGCATGAACGCGAGGCCCAGGTCCTGCTCCGTCTGCAACACGGCGTTGCCGGCGTACTTGCCGGTCGTGGCCACCACGGGCTCGCCGCCCATGAACACCGGCGTCATCACGACTTGGTCGCCGAGCACGAAGTAGTTGATGACCAGATGGTGTCCGTCGATCTGCCACCCCCAGGGCTCGGTGCGCGACGGCATGCCCATCATCGTGAAGAAGTAGAGCTGCTCGTCGTAGCTGACCGGATCGTTGTTGATCTCGCGCAACGTCTGGTCGGTTTTCCTGATGGCCTCGGTGAGCGCCATGCCCTTCGCGCTCAGTGACGCGCGCACGAGGGCCATGGCCGCCTGGCGTTGTGCCTCCGTCATCTCCTTGAGGCTCACGCCCTGGCGCACGTAGATGCCGTTGTCGACGTTGGACCAGCGCCGCCACTCCGAGTCGTCGACGGCGAACACGGTGCGAATGCTCTGTGTGGGCGTGAGCGACGCCAGGAACACGTCGGCCGCAATGCGGATGGGTTCGGTGGACACGCCCGTCGCTTTCACAGGGAACAGGCCAGCCGTCACGCCAGCGGCCGTGCGCACGCCCGTGAAGGGCGCAGCCAAGGCCGCCAGCTGTTGGTCCGCGAACATCTTCTTCGCCGCCAACGTGCCGCCGATGATGCGTCCTTGCGACTGCGCCATTGCCACCACACCGGTCGCAGCCACGGCGCACAACACCCAGGGCCGCGCGCGGTGCCGGAGGCTCACCGCTTCCCCGCCTGGATCTCTTTGGCGATGCGCTCCACGTCCGCCATCACGCGCAGCAGGTTGCCGCTCCACAGCTTGCCGATCTGCTCTTCCGTGTAGCCGCGCGTCACCAGTTCCAAGGTGACGTTGAACGTCTCGTCCGCACCGTTCCAGCCGGCCACGCCGCCGCCGCCGTCGAAGTCCGACGAAATGCCAACGTGGTCGATGCCGATCTTCTTCACGATGTAGTCGATGTGGTTCACGAAGTCGGCCACCGTGGCCATGGGCGGGGGCGGGAACTGCTTGTCGACGGCCGCGACACGGGCACGGAACTGGGCCCTGGCCGCATCGGTCATCTCACCCGGCCCGCCCGGCGCCATGCCGGCGCGCGCCTTGGCCAACGCGGCGGCCCGCTCGGGTGAATCCGGCGGCTTGATCTTCACGTAGCTGTCAAACGCCACCGTCTGCACCACGCCGCCGTTGGCCTTGAGCGCGAGCAACTGCTCGTCATCGAGGTTGCGGCTGTGGTCGGCCAGGGCGCGCGCGGCGGAATGCGACGCAATCACCGGCGCCTTCGACAGCGCAATCGCCTGCAGGTTCGCCTGCTTCGAGGGATGCGAGATGTCGACCATGATGCCCCAGCGGTTCATCTCAGCAATGGCCTGCTTGCCCAGATCGCTGAGCCCGTTGTGCAGCCACTTCCCGTCGCGTTCGCCAGTGTTCGAATCGGCGAACTGGCTGTGGCCGTTGTGGGCGAGCGACATGTAGCGTCCGCCGCGATCGGAGAACTCCTTGATGTGCTTCAGGTCGGTGCCCACGGCATATGCGTTCTCGATGCCAATGAGCGCCACCTTCCGGCCCGACTTGGCGATCGAACGCACGTCGTCGGCCGTCAGCGCCAGGCCGATGCGGTTGGGCGCGATCTCTTTCGTGAGCCGGTGGATAGCATCGAACTTCTCGATCGCCTGGGTGTAGGCCTTGTCGTAGGCGTCTTGCGTCAGTGGCCCTTGCCCAACAAAGACGATGAAGAACGACGCGTCCAGGCCGCCCTCCTCCATCTTGGGCAGATTCACCTGATTGTCGAGGCGCTGGGTGTAGTTACGCCCCTTGGTGAAGTCGCGCGGGTTGATGTCGTTGTGCGTGTCGAGCGCGATGACTCGCTCGTGAATGCCTTTGGCCTTGGCCACGAGTGCCGGATCGGGCGTCTGCGCGGGGGCGCATGGGGCGACGAGAACAACGGCTGCAAGTGCGGCGGCAACGCGCAGGGATGCTGACATGGATGGCTCCTGGCGCCAGATGCTACTACGCCAGGGGTCTGACCCCGATCGGATGGATCTAGCGCCCCTCGGGCCCGGAGTAGGCGCGTTCCACACGCGCCACCCGCACTTCGTAGTGCGCGTACCAGCGTTCCTTCCCGAGTCTCTGTGCGTGCAGGTGCGTGGCATTCTGTTTCCAGGCCGCCACCGACGCTTCATCGCGAAAGTAGGCCACGGTGATGCCCAGGCCGTTCGGTCCCCGGGCCGACTCTGCGCCCAGGCTGCCGGGCTGTTTCAGCGCCAGGTCCCACATGGCGCCGGCCATCGCGCCGTAGCCATCGTCGTCGCCGTGGCGCTGCGCCGTGAAGATCACCGCGTAGTAGGGCGGTTCCGGTGTGTGTGGGAATCCGTCGGCCATGGGCCTCCTCGTAGCGGCGATGCTACTACGATGGGGGCACGGCCTCGACGACGGCGCGTGGCCGCCCTACGGCGCGGCCACGCATGTACACTCAGGGACCGTCGTGATTCGTCCGGTTGCCGTTCTGCTCGCCCTGGGGCTCGCGTGTGTCGCCGCGATCGCCTCCGCCCATCCGGCTCCGTTCAGCTATCTCGACCTGCGCCTGGCCAACGGCGTCGTGACCGGCACGCTGACCGTGCACGACCTCGACGCCGCCTACGAGATCAAGCTGACCGACGCCGACGCGTTGCTCGACCCGACCGTGGCCCGACGCTACGGCCCGGCGCTCATCGAGGCGCTCACAAGGCGCCTGCGCATTCAGCTCGATGCCCGCAACGCGCTGGTCACGCTCGCGGACATCACGCCCGTCCCCGATCGCCAGGGCCTGCAGTTCTCGGTGCGCATCGACCCGCCCGGCACGCCGGGCCGCATCGACCTTGACGCCACGCTCTTTCCCTACGACGAGAATCACCAGACGTTCGTGAACGTCTACGAGGGCGACGCGCTGCGCCAGCAGGCCATCCTCGACGCGCGCCATCCCACCTTCACCTACTACGCCGGCTCGTGGCAGGGCATTGGCGCCGTGCTCGGCACATTCGTGCCGGCGGGCGCGTATCACATCGCTGTTGGGCCGGACCATCTGCTGTTCCTGCTGGGCTTGCTCCTGGTTGGGGGCACGCTCCGGCGCCTGGGCCTGATCGTGACGGCCTTCACGGTCGGCCACACGATCACGTTGTCTCTCGCAGCGCTCGGCGTCGTCACGCCGCCGGGGCAGCTCATCGAGCCGTTGATCGCGCTGAGCGTGGTGCTCGTGGGCGTCGACAACCTGCTCGTAGGCGACGGGGCGCGTGCGCCCGGCGGGCGTCCCCGGGATGCCCCAGCCAGCCGCGACCTGCGGCCGTGGATGGCTGGGCTGTTTGGCCTGGTGCACGGCTTCGGCTTCGCCTCGGTGCTGCGCGAGTTCGGATTGCCGCGTGAAGCTCTGGGCTGGTCGCTCTTCGGCTTCAACCTGGGCGTGGAACTGGGCCAGTTGGGGTTCGTGCTGCCGGTCGCGGCGCTGCTGGCCTGGATCCGCCAACGGGCGGCGGTCGCGGGATCTCGGCTGGCGATGGTAGGCTCTGTGATCGTGGCGCTGGCGGGAGCCTACTGGTTCATCCAGCGCGTGTTCTTTCCTGGAGGATGGCAATGAAGCGCAGCGTGGTCTTGTCGGCGGTAATGGGCGTGGCACTGGCAACGCTGGCAACTCGTGGGCTCGTGGCGCAGCAGCCAGCGACGGGCCCGAACGTGGCCGGCATCGAGAAGGTGAAGGACAACCTCTACATGGTCACGGGCGGCGGCGGCAATACCGCCGTGTTCGTCACGGCCACCGGTGTGGTGCTCGTGGACACGAAGCTCGCCAACTGGGGCCAGGCCATCATGGACAAGGTGAAGACGGTCACCGACAAGCCGGTCACCCACATCATCAATACCCACACGCATGGCGACCACGTGGGCAGCAACGAGTTCTTCCCCGCCAGCGTCGAGATCGTCGCGCACGCCAACGTGTCACTGAGCATGGCCAAGATGCCGGCGTTTGCTGACGGCACAAAGAAGCAGGCGTTTCCCGACAAGACCTACACCGACACGCTGACCGTGCTCAGCGGCAAGGACGCCATCGACCTCTACTACTTCGGCGCCGCCCACACCAACGGCGACAGCTTCGTCGTGTTCCGCAACCTGCGCACGATGCACGCCGGCGATGCGTTTGCGTCAAAGAGCATGCCGCTGCTCGACGTGAACAACGGCGGCTCCGGCGTGGCGTATCCCGACACCCTGGCGAAGGCCGCCGCCGCCATCAAGAACGTCGACACGGTCATTCCAGGCCACAGCACGGTAATGGCGTGGCAGGACTTCGTGGACTACGGCGAGTTCAACCGCGCGGTGCTCGGCGCCGCGCAGGCTTCCAAGAAGGCCGGCAAGACGTCCGAGCAGGCCGCCGCCGAGCTGGTGCTGCCCGCGAAGTTCAAGGACTACGTGGTGACCCGGGCCAAAGACAACCTGGCCATCATCTACAAGCAGCTGCCCTGAATCCGCTGCTCCCTCGCGACTCGATCATGCGCTACGCGACACTGCTTGCCCCCGTCCTGCTGGCGGCTGGCTGCTCCTCTCCCCCGGAGCAGCCGGCCGCGCAGGCCGTACCATCAGCGACTGTCTCGACCGATCCACAGCACCAGGGCCTGACGGCGCCGCACGGCGATCACTCGCCGCACAAAGGCGGCATGGTGCTCATGAACGGCGACCTGCATTACGAGGTGGTGTTCTCGCGCGACGGCAAGCACCGGGTGTGGTTCAGCGACCCGGTGCGCGCGGAGCTGCCCGCCTCGGTGGCCGCCGGCGTCACGATGGTGATCACGCGCGAGGGTGAGCCGCCCGAGATGCTGAACCTCGCCATCGACGACACCGGTGAGTCGTGGCTGGCGGGGGGCCGCCCGGTCGTGGGCGACGGCGCGTATGTGAAGATCTCGTACTCGATGCAGGGCGAACCACACGAAGTGGAGCTGCCGTTCGTGATCCAGCCGCCGCCCACGCCGTAGGAGACCCCATGCCACGCCGCCTTCGCTACGTCGTCGCCGTCGTCCTCGCCGTCGTCGCGTGTGGGGCACGAGAGGCCGCCGCGCAGTCGTCGGGCCCCCTCGTCACCGACCGCCCGGACTTCACCGAAGCTCCCGTGGTGGTCGCGCCGAAGATGGTGCAGTTTGAAACCGGCGTGCTGTGGGGCACCGAGGCCACGGCGGGACGTACCGTCAAGGAACTCTCGGCGCCGAACCTGCTGCTGCGGTTGGGGATGAGCGACCGGCTCGAACTGCGCGTCGGCATGCAGGGACTGGTGCGCGACCGCAGTGGCCGCCCGAACGCCGAATGGCGCACCTCGGCCTCGAACACCGACGTGGGCGTCAAGTACCAGTTGGCGCACCAGGCGGGCCTGGGACTCGACCTCGCTGTGCTGGCCTTCGTGAGCGTGCCCACCGGCGGCGGCACCTCGAGCGGCAACGCCGACCCCACCGTGAAACTCGCCTGGGGACGCACGGTGGGTTGGGCCTCGGTGACAGGAAACTTCAACTGGACCGCGGCCACGACCCCCGACGACGGTCGCGAACGCGTGCTCGATGGCTCGCTGTCAGTCAGTCATGCGCTGTGGGGTTCGTGGGGGGCATTCTGGGAGGCCGTCGTCACCACCGTGGACAATTCTGATGCGGCGTCTTCCTGGATCGGCAATGCCGGCCTCACGCGCCTCGTGGGCGACAACCTGCAGTTGGACGTGCACCTGGGCCGGGGATTGAACGACGCCGCCCAGGACTGGGCGCTCGGCGCCGGCGTGTCGTACCGGTTCCGCCGGTAGGCCCGTGCGCCACACCTACGTGACCCGTGCCTGGCGCGGACGCGCGCTGAGGCCGGGCAGGAACTGCGCGTGCGACAAGCGCAGCGCCATCAGGTCCTGCGGCAGGATCTTGAAGTGGTTCGCGATGCGGTGGATCTCGGACTCTTCTGCCACCGAGATCGTGGCATCGGCCGAGGCCAACCCGAACAAGCACCGCACGAGCGCCAGCTTTTCGTCGTAGGTGGCCCCCACTGCGAACTCCTGTGCCACCTGGAAGTCGGCCACGCCCCCAAACAACAGATTGCTCGACTTCGCGAGCCCGACCACCACGATGGCCTGGTCGGCGGTGAGCCCGCCCTCGCGTCCAACCATGGTCTCCATGGCGATGGTCTCTTCGGGGCTGACCTGCTGATCGGCGTGCGCGACCCGGCCGAGCAGGTAGGCAAAGCGCGCCAGATGGCGTGCCCGCGCCGGTTCGAGATGTTCCAGCGTGTCTACCAGGTCACGCAGCGGCGCCTGTGACGGCTCGTCGGCCGGTGCGGTGCCGAGGCCAAGCCAACCGCGAATCGTGTTCAGAGGCATTGGCGTATTTTACTCCCAGCGAAACACGCGGGCCGACACGGCGGCGCAGACCACGAACACCAGCGCCAGCACGGCCACGTCGCCGGCATGGACGATCCAGCCCTCGCCACGCCAGATGCCCTGCAGGAGCGACACGGCGTAGGTGAGCGGCAGCGCGCGGGCCACGGCGTGCAGCGCCGGCGGCAGGACATCGAGCGGCATGAATAAGCCAGACAGCCCGAGCATCGGGTACAGCACGAGCGCGCCCATCGGCTGTGCGAAGCGCGCCGTGGGTACCACGCTCGCAATCACGAACCCCAGAGACAGGATACAGGCGGTGCTGAACAGCACTGCCACGCCGAACGACAGCAGCGACACGTCGGCGCCCACCGGAAAGTAGCGCCGGCCGGCCAGCCCCATCGCGGCCAACGTAACGGCCGAGAGAAGCAGCTTCACGAGCACGTGGGCCGTCAGGATCGTGTGCGGCCGCAGGGGCGTGGCGCGCAGGCGCTTGAGGATGCCGCCTTCGCGATAGATCGCCATGATCGCCACGAGCGACAACACGGCGCTCACCGCGACGAACATCGACACGGCCACGGGCAGCTCGGCCGCGACCGCCGGCAGCCCTGGCGCACCGGTGCGCAGCCGCGGCCCCACCAGACGGCTCGCCACCACGAAGATGAGCACGGGCACCCCGATGGTGCCGAACACGCCGAGGGGCTCGCGCACGAAGATCTTGATCTCGAGCCAGGTGAGCCGGAACAGTCCTCGAAACATGGTGACGCGCCTCAGTCGCGAATCGTGTGACCGGTGATCTGGAGAAACACGTCCTCGAGCGTGGGTGACTGGGTACGGAAACCGTCGACGTGCAGCCGGTGTTCGGCCACGTACCGGATCACCTGTGTGACCAGATCGTCGGCCCGGCCACGGATCGTGTGCTCGGTGCCCTCGCGGCTCACCGACGCCACCGCCGGCATCGCCTGGAAGCCGGCCAGGGCCGCCGGGTCGTCGGTCGAGACCACCACGGAGGTGAGGGGACAGTGCCGGCGCACGAGCGCCGCTGGCGAGCCAAGGTCCACCAGTTTGCCCCGATCGATGATCGCGACGCGGTCGCAGAGCCGCTCGGCTTCCTCCATGAGATGCGTGGTCAGGAACACCGTCTTGCCTCGCGCGCGGATGCCGCGCACCAGCTCCCAGATCGTGCGGCGCGCTTGCGGGTCGAGCCCGGTCGTGAGCTCGTCGAGGAACACCACTTCCGGATCGTTGATGAGCGCCAGCGCGATGAGCAGCCGTTGCTTCTGGCCGCCCGACAGTGTCATGAACCAGGCGTGCCGCTTGTCTGTCAGGCCCAGCCGCTCGAGCAGATGATCGCCGTCCACCGAAATGCGGTAGAGCGCGGCCCAGAGGCCCACGGCCTCGCGCACCGTGATGCGCTTCTGCAGTTGCGCCTCCTGCAACTGCACGCCGATCCGCTCCTGCAGCGCACGCGCGTCGCGCACGGGGTCGAGGCCAAGCACCGCAATGGCTCCCCGGTCTGGCGCGCGCAAGCCTTCGATGCACTCCATCGTCGTCGTCTTGCCGGCCCCATTGGGCCCGATGAGGCCGAAGATCTCGCCCTGGTGCACGTCGAACGACACGTCGTCGACAGCGACAATCCGGCCGTAAGTCTTCCGGAGCAAGCTGACGCGGATGACGGGATCCTGAGCCACGCGGGTACAGACGGATTGTGCCACGTGTCCGTTCGCACGGACCGGGGCACCGGCGCGCACGGCAGGCCTCGCCGGACCGGCGTTCGCCCGAGTGCCCCGACTCAGACGCGGGCCGATGTCGGCGACATCCGATGCAGGACGCTAGAGCACGCGGTACATCACATGGATGTCGACCAGCCCCACGCGGGAATGGCGAAATGCCCGCGGCACGGTGCCCACGATCGCAAATCCGCAGCGCTGCCACAGCGCGATGGCGCCGAGGTTGGTGCTCACGACCGCGTTGAACTGCATGGCCAGAAATCCGAGGGCTCGCGCCTGATCGAGCGAGTGGCGACACAGCGCCTCGCCGATACCCACCCCACGCGCCTCGGGCGCGACCATGTAGCCGCAATTGGCCACGTGGCTGCCGAGTCCGGGCTGATTGGCCTTGAGCAGATACGTGCCCACGAGCCGGCCGTCGCGTTCCGCCACGAACGTGTGGCCGCCGGGGGGATGCCACACAGCCAGCGCCTCGGCACGAGCCATGTCTGGGGAGAACGCGTAGGTGTCGCCTGCCGCGATCACCGCGTGCAGGATCGCCCAGAGCGCGTCGGAATCGCCGGCGGTGTCTGGCCGGATGGTGATCGTCGAGGCCGTGGGCGCCGTCGCACCGTCGCCGGCCATGTCGGCGCCGGCCGCGAGATCCTTGCGGTAGTGGATCGTCTCGGGCCGATAGCCGAGCCGCGCGTACAGGCCGCGGGCGCGCGCGTTGCCGTCGAACACGTTCAGCGTGATGAACCGGTCGCCTCGAGCCGACGCCCAGGTCTCGGCCGCGGCCATGAGCGCGCGGGCCACGCCCCGGCCTTGCGCCTGGGGCGCCACAGCCAGCACTTCCACGTGCGCGTGGCGTCGGTGGGTGAAATAGTCGGTCTTGGTCGAGACGAACACGACGCCGTCCACGGGCCCGCCCGGCGCGCTGGTCACGAAGACAGCGGCGTCAGGGCCTGGCGCGGCGAGAGCGGCGAGCAGAATCGCGTCGTCGGCCGCCGCGATCTCGTGCGCCGTCCGCCATGGAGGCCGCGGGAAGTCGGCCAGGCGCGGCGTCAGCGCCAGCAGCGCGTCACGGTCGGAGGCATCGGCAATCCGCACGGTCATGGACCCCATCATGCCTCACGCGCGCCGGCGCGGACGTCCACGCCGGAGTCTTAGCGCGGCTGCACGCTCGTGGCGGCTCTCGCCGGGATGATCGGCAGGATGATGTGCGACGCGTGGGCGGCGTCGTGAAACACCGAGTTCTCGGCCACCTGGGTGCGACGGTTGTCATTGAGCGGCTCACCGGTGTTGGGGTTCACGTCGAAGCGCGGGAAGTTGCTGCTCGAGATGTCGAGCCTGATGCGGTGCCCCTTCCGAAACACCAGCGACGTGGGATACATCTCGATCGTGAACTCGGCCGGCTGCCCTGGTATGAGCAGCGTGGCCTTGCCTGCGCCGTTACGGTAGCGCGCGCGCACGATGCTGTCGCCGATGTTCAGATCCACGCCGTTCGGGTAGTCCTGGCTCGGCGGATACACGTCGATGAGCTTCGCTGTAAAGTCGGTGTCGGGCGCGTTCGACGCCGCGAAGAGCTTCACGATGAGTCGACCGGTGACTTCAGTGTCGCGATCGAGCGGCGGCGTCTGGAACACCAACACGTCGTTTCTGGCCGACAGCGGCTTCGTGTCGGCGCACAGCCAGAAGTCGAGCCGGCACTTCTGATCGGACGCGCCCTGGAACATCAGGGTGCCCTGCGACGAGATGTTGCCGCCGAGCGTCGGCACGGGATGCGCGGGGTCGAACAGGTACTTGCTGGGTGGCGCGTCCGCGGGCTTTGCTGGCGACAGCAGGCCCCCGGCATGCAGGTAGTAGGGTGTCGCCAGCGTTCGCGCGAGCGGCCATTCCTGTTCGTCGCGCCAGTGGCCGCCCACAAAGAGACGCCCATTCGGCGTCTTGTGCGGCTCGCCCGAGCCCATCACATACAGGCGCACCGGCGGCTCCTTGTCCACGCCGTTCTGTACGCCCTTCATCCAGCGGTCGAGCCAACGCAGCCGCCAGGCGTCGAAGTCGAGCGCGGCATCCGAAGTGAATTCGGCGTCGCCGGCGAAGGCGCGCGTTTGCCCGCCATGGGTCCACGGGCCGACAATCAAGCGCTGCAGGCTCTTCTTTGCCTTCGTCAGCTGCACGTAGTTCATGTTGGCCACCTGCGTGCCCCACGTGTCGTACCAGCCGGTGATGTGGTACACCGGCACGTCTTTGTACTCGGCCAGGTGATCCACCACGCTCGAGCCCGCGTTCCTCCAGAAGTCGTCGTAGTCGCCGTGCTTCATGGCTTCGACCAGCCAGGCTTCGTAGTCGGGCGCGAACTTGAGGGGCGTCGTGCCAGGCCTGAGCGGCAACGAGAAGATGTACTCGCGCGTGCGGTTGCCGAATTCGGCCAGGGCCGGCGCCGCGTCTGGCGGCACGGCCGCTCGACGCGCGGCCACGAGCTCGTTCGGCGTCATCGCCGCGTTGCCCATCGTGTAGACCCAATTGAGGAAGCGCAGCTCGAAGGCGCCGTTGTGGCGCACGCCGTAATGCCCGGTGTTCGACATCGCGTCCACCGGGATCATCGTCTTCAGGCCTGGCGCGTTGGCGATGGCCAGTGCGTGCTGCGTGGCGCCGGCGTACGACGTGCCCACCGTGCCGATGCCGCCATCTGACCAGGGCTGCTGGATGATCCAGCTGGTCGTGTCGGCGCCGTCATTCGGGTCGTCGGCGATGGGACGCCAGTGCCCTTCCGACCCGTAGCGTCCACGCACGTCCTGTATGACAACGACGTAGCCCCGCGGCACGAAGTACTCGGCCAGCGCCACATCGCGCTCCTTGTTGTAAGGTGTGCGTTGCAGGATGGCCGGGAACTTCCCATCAACGGGCAGTCCGTTCTTAGCCGGGCGGTAAACATCGGTGGCGAGCCTCACGCCGTCTCGCGCGGAGACCATGACGTTTCTCGCAGTCACGAGGTCGTAGGCGGCCGCCGACTGCGCCCTGACTGGCACGCCAACGTCCGCCGTCGCGGCGACGCCAACCACGAGCAGGAGGGCAGCGAGTGGACGGCGCCGGATCATCGCAGGCTTCATGGGGCGGATTCTACTCCCGCCCTTCGCGATCGTCGTGAGCTATTACACCCTGTCACTTCGGAAGCGTGATCGTCAGCACCGGCGGCGCGTCGCCGATGGCTGCCTCCTGGCGGGCGACGATGCGCTCGAGCATCTCGCGCCTCGATCCGGTGACGGGAGGCGCATCGGGGGGATCGACGACCCGGCCGACCGCCCGTGCGGTCGGGAGCGCCATCATGTCCCACAAGTTCCGGTTACGGCCGCACAAGCCGAACGGGCGAGCCGTCGGCGACCACGTCGGTTGTGGCGCGCCGGGTCCCGCTCTCATCCGTCGTGGTGAAGCGGTAGCGGAACCCGCGAAGAAGCCGCAGGCTGAAGCGGCCGCTGGCATCGCTCGCTTCTGACGACCCGGACTTCGGGTACGGTCCGAGCGGTCCGAGGACCTCCACCCGGAACTCCGACTCCACCGGCTGGCCGCCCGCGTCCACGACGAGGCCTGCTACCTGAATGGTCGAGCCACGCGTGGCCACGACGGGCGCCAGTTCGAGCCGCTCGGCGTAGCCAACGACAAACTCGCCGGCGCCATCGAGAGTGTGCGCCAGCGCCGGCACGAACGGCTCGTCGAGGGTCACAACGTAGTAGCCCGGCGGCACCCCGCGAAACTCGTAGCGTCCGTCGGCAGCGCTCCTGCCGATCCAATAGGGATGGTCGGCGGCATCGCCGGCGCGGGGACCGGCGTGCAGATAGATGGGTGCGCTGCCAACGGGGCGTCCATCCGCGTCGACCACGACGCCTGTCACGACGCCGTCCACGTCAGCGCCGAAGTCCCAGTTCCACACCGCATGCGCCCCGGTGAGCCTCGCGGTCGCTGGTTTCGGCGCACGCAGCCCATGTCGGCCGTCGGGCAACGTCACGCTGACCTCGTATTCGCCCTCCGGCAAATCGGCGATCGCGAACTGCCCGTCCGCGATCGCTGTGGTCTCGCGGGTGATCGGCCCGCGGGCCACGACGCGCGCCCCAGCAACAGGCGGCCACGCTGACACGTCGCTGCCGGCGCCTCGTGCGACGACGCTGCCGATGATGCGTCCCCCCGTCGATGGCCGTCCGAGCGACTCGAGCCAGGCCTTGAAGGCATCGGCCCGATCCGCGGGTCGGACGTAGCCCGAGCACCCGCCGGCCACGAGCACGCCAGGGCGCTGCGGGTACTCCATGGCCAGGATCAGATACCGGCGCCCCGCTTCGAGAACCCGCTCGATCGACTCGACGCTGACCGGCGTCGCACCCCTGATGCTCGTGACGTCCGTGACCAGCGCCGTGGCGACCCGGCTCGCCGCGACGAATGACACCGTGCCATCGGCTGACCGAGTGGTCGGAAGGGGATGCGCGGTGACGGCCGAGACGCTGGCCTCGAAAATGGCGGCAGCCTGATTCGCGACGTCCGCAAGCGGCGTTGGCACGCAGGTGGTCGCAACGGCGTCGCGGGCACCGTCGAGCACAACGGCAGCCGCAAGACCCGCAATCCACACGGCGCCCCTGCGCGACAGACGACGACAGCGCGTCATGGCCCCTCCAGGGCGACAGTCTAGCAGCGCGCCGGTTTGATCCAGTCAACGAGCGGCTGCGCCGGCGTGGTGTCTCTCGACGACGAACTCTGAGCCCCGCGAGGTCTGCCGGTCAACCACGAGGACCCGGCGCGGGTTCGTGAGGAGGGACACGGCCTGGTCGGCCCCGCATCGCGGAGCGAAGGTGAGGCGGAGAGGGGGATACCGCGCCAGTGCAGACGCGATCAGCGTGGCGGGCGAGTCGAGTGATCGCTACTCCCGCCGCAGGGCCACGATGGGATCGAGAAGCGAGGCGCGCCGCGCGGGGTAGTAGCCAAAGGCCACGCCAATCACTGCAGAGATGGCAAACGCGACCGCAATCGCCTGCGGCGACACCTCCGTCGGCCAGCTCATGAGCGCCGTGAGGCCGCGCGCGGCCGCGATGCCCGCGCCAATCCCAACGACCCCGCCAATCAGGCTCAGCACGACGGCTTCGGTCAAAAACTGCACGAGCACGTCCTTGCGCCGAGCCCCCATCGCCAGGCGCAGCCCGATCTCGCGCGTCCGTTCGGTGACCGACACCAGCATGATGTTCATGATGCCGATGCCGCCCACCACGAGCGAGATGGCCGCGATACTCGCCAGCAGCGCCGTCATCGTGTTGCCGGCGCGGTTGAGCGTGCCCGACATTTCTTCCATCGTGGCTGAGTCGAGCTTCGGCATGTTCGCGAGCGCAAACGCCGCCACCTCGGTGTAGAGACCCTTGGTCACCTGCTGCGCGGCCAGCGTGCGCACGACGAAGTCATCCGGGCCCGTACCCTTGCCGGTGGGTCCTTGAAGCCCTCCAAGCGTGCTGGCCTGCTTCGAGGCTTCCAGTTCCAGCCCGCGAGGATCGCGCGCGATGGCCGGTGCATGACGCGTGCGCAAGAGCGCCGTGATCGCGTCGCCCACCGACGTAGCCACGCCGGCTTCGGTGACGCCGACCGTGATCGACTGCAGGAAGTTGGTGCGGCTCGTAATCTGCCCGAGCGTCGTCACGGGCACGAACGCGGCCTCGTCCTGGGCGGCATCCACGGCGCGCATCATGCCGGCCACATGGAACTCGCGGTCGTGGATCGTGACGCGCTTCCCGACGGGGTCGACGCCCTCGCCAAACAGGCGTGCCGCGGCCACGCGGCCCATGACGACTTCGGCGGCGCCGCTCGCCACCTGTGCGGCCGTGAATCCTTCGCCCGACAGCCACGTCCACCCGTGGATGTCACTGAGTGATTCCTCGGCGCCGAACACCACAGTGAACACGCGCGCGTCGGCCGACGCCGTGACGAACGTGCGCGAGCGCAGTCCCGCCGACACGTGCTCAACGTTTGCCAGGCCCCGAATCGCTTGGGCGTCCTCGCGCGTGAGCGTCGTGGACGCGCCGAGTCCGGAGGCGATGTTCACGCTCTCGCCGCCCCGGATGTAGTTGCCGGCCGTGACCTGCACGATGCTCGTGCCGGCCGACTTCAGCGTGCGCTCCATCGACGCGCGGGCGCCGTTGCCGAGCGCCACCATGGCAATCACCGCCGCCACGCCAATCACCACGCCGAGTGTCGTGAGCCCGGTGCGCAGACGATTCCGCCCAAGTGCCTTCCAGGCAATCTGTCCGCTGACGGCGAGCAATCGAAGCACGATGGTCCTTATTCGTGACGCAGGGCGTCGATGGGATCGAGTTCGGCCGCGCGGCGCGCGGGATACCAGCCAAAGAGCACGCCGACCGCCGCCGACACCCCGAACGCCATCAGCACCGCCCCCGGTGAGACCACGGTGGCCCAGCGCAGCGTGGACGAAATCAGGTAGGTGGCCACGATGCCGAGCACGACACCCACGGCCCCGCCAGCCAGACTGATGGCGACCGCCTCGGTCAGAAACTGGCGGGTCACGTCGCGGCCGCGGGCCCCGACCGCCATGCGCAGGCCAATCTCCTTCGTGCGTTCGGTGACTGAGAGCAGCGTGATGTTCATGATGCCGATGCCGCCCACGAGCAACGACACGGCCGCCACGGCGGCCAGGAGCCAGCGCATCGTGTTGCTGGCGCGCTCGAGCGTGCCAGCGAGCTGCTCCAGGGTCACGCGTTCCAACTCCTTCACGTTGCCGGCAATGGCTGCCGCCACGTTGGGCGGCAGGCCGCCGGTCGTGATGGCGCGCGTGGCCTCGGTGACCAGCGTGAAGTCGTCGGGCTTCTCGGCGCCGATGCCGTGGCGCTGACGCAGCAGCTCGGTGATGCGCTTGGCCACCGTGGAGACCTCACCGGTCGACGCCGCGGTCACGGTGATGTCGTTCAGCTTGGTGAGGTTCAGCAGCGCGTGGGTGGTCGTGTAGGGCATGTAGACTGCGTCGAACTCGTCGTCGCCGGCCGCCGGCCGCACCACCCAGCTCGCGCTCGTCACCACGCCCACCACCGTGAAGCTCTGATTCCAGAGCTGCATCTGCTTCCCTACTGGATCGACACCCACGCCGAAGACCTTCTCGGCCACGACCGACCCGAGCACCATGACCTCGGCCTTCTGCTCTTGCTCCTTCACGGTGAAGAAGCGGCCGCTGCGCAGCGTCCACGTGCGCTTGATGTCGAGCAGGTGCAAGTCGGTACCATGCATGCGGGTGAACCACCGCTTCTCGCTCCCGGTCTCTGGTTTGTAGTGCACGCGGGCGTTGCCGTGCACGCCACCGGCCACGTACTGCACGCCAGGCAGTTGACGGATGGCCTCCGCGTCGGCGAACGACAGAGTGGTTGAGGCACCGAGCCCAGCCTCGAGATCGCCGAGGCGCTGCCACGCCAGCGGATGGTCGTGTTTCTCCATCGGGTCGTCTTCGGGATGGAATGCAATCGGCACCACGTCTGGCCCGCCGAAGAACGGGTCACCCGCATCCGGCAGCTCCGGCATCAGCTCGTCGACCGGCAGGCGCATCGTGTCTGCGGCGTCGCCTTGGTGGGCCACGGAGCCACCGACGTCTTCGGTCTTCGGCTTCCAGTTACCGGCCTTGATGGTCAACTGATTGAGGCCCGCGGCCCGCACCTGCTGCTCGATCGACTGCTGCGCGCCGGCGCCCACGGCCAGCATGGCCAGCACGGTGGCGACGCCCACGGTGATGCCGAGCATGGTCAAGCCGGTCTGCAGGCGATTGCGCGTGAGCGCCTTGAAGCCGATGTCGATGGACGGATGCAGGGCGCGGAGACGGTCAATCGGTGACGCCACGTCGAGGCTCCTTCGTGCGTGCGGAACAAGTGGTGCGCGGGCTTACGCGCCCGCGACAGCGTGCGCGCCCATGGTGGGCTGGTGCTTCTGGTCCTGCACGACGACGCCGTCCTTGAAGTCGATGGTGCGTGTGCCCCAGGCGGCGATGTCGCGCTCGTGCGTGATGACCACGATCGTGATCCCGCGCTCGGCACGCAACTTCGCGAACACCTCCATCACCTCGTGGCTCGTCGTGGTGTCGAGGTTGCCGGTCGGCTCGTCGGCCAGCAGCAACGACGGCTCGTTCACGAGTGCGCGCGCAATCGCCACGCGCTGCTGCTGCCCGCCCGAGAGCTGATTGGGATGATGCTCTTCACGGTCGGTCAGACCCACGGCCGCCAGCGCCCGGCGCGCCCGGTCGCGTCGCTCGGCCGCCTTCACCGCGCCCTTGCGCGTGTAGAGCAGCGGCAGCTCGACGTTCTCGAGCGCCGACGTGCGCGCCAGCAGGTTGAACCCCTGGAACACGAACCCGATGGTCTCGTTGCGCACGCGCGCCAGTTCGTCGTGCGGCAAGGTTGAGACGTCCCGGCCGCCCAACCGGTAATTCCCCCGTGTGGGCCGGTCGAGACATCCCAGGATGTGCATGAACGTCGACTTGCCCGAGCCCGACGGTCCGACCACCGTAACGAACTCGCCCGCGGCGATGTCGAGTGTGACACCCCTCAGGGCCCGCACCACGTGGTCGCCCACGTGGTACTCCTTTTCCAGACTGCGAACCCCGATCATTGAATCCCCCTAGCCGCTAGCCCCTAGCCGCTAGCCGCTAGTTCGTGGACTTGCCCGGCGCCGCCGGGATCTTGCCAGCGAAGGCATACATGGTGGTGGCCACACTCTTCTCTGCGCCCGCCAGCCCGTAGACCTTGCCCGCGCCTTCAATCACGTAGTACTCATTGGCCGCGTGCGCGCGTCCACCCAGGCCCGCGCCGCCCATCACGATCGGCACGCCCTTGAACGGCGAGATCTTCTCGCCGACTTCGCCGTTGCCGAACATATAGGCGGGCCAGTAGCCGCCCGCCGCGGCACCACCGCCGCCAATGCCCCAGTCCGCGCGCACGGGCGAGTGCGGGATGCCCATGATCTCGTAGGTGCGCTGCGTGGCGCGGCCCACCTCGTTGTCGGAGTTCATGAGCGCCCACGGCACGTCGCCAATGAGCTTGATCTCGACGTCCTTGTAGCCGTTCTTGTCGAGCTGCGCGCGCAGCTTCTTGACGATGTCGGGACCGTGCATGTTCGGCACGTAGCGGAAGTTATGCTTCGAGGTGATCTTGTTGGGCAAGATCGCGCCGGCGCCGCCCGCATACATGTTGCCGCCCCAGATGCCGTCGAGGTTGAACGACGTGCCGTAGCGCTGCGTGCGCAACACGGTATATGGGTCGTCAGACATGAAGCGCGCCACGCCGAGGTTCTCGGCTGCCACCTTCAGGTCGGTGGTCTTGGCGCCGCTGCGCAGACCCGCTTCCTGCTCGGCCGTGAGCGGCCGGATGTCTTCGAAGAAGCCGTCGATCTTCGGCGTGTTGCCATCGTCGGACACGAGCGAGGCCAGCATCTTCATGTGGCGCCAGGCCGGGCTGTCGGTGCCGCGCTTGTTGCTGCCGTGGATGTCCGACACGGTAGGCCCGCGGCCCCACGAGGTGCCCGACGTCGTGAGCTCTACGTAGACGCAGCCTTCCGAGCCGCCCCCGTAGCCGCCGCCGCCGCTCGGCGACTGACCGCCAAAGGTCATCATCGCATCCGCTCCCTCAAGCAGCTCGGGATGATCCTTGACCCACTTGCGCAGGCCGATGTCCATGCGTTCCTCGTCGCCCTCGGCGACGACGATCAGGTTCACCGGCAGCTTGCCGTGCACGGCCTTGATCGCGCGGAACGCGTTCAACTGCGCCATCTGCGGGCCCTTGGAATTGGTGGCGCCGCGGCCAATCAGCACCTTCTTGAAGGGCGCCTGCTCCACGAGCTTGGCCTCGAAGGGCGGGCTCTGCCAAGCGTCGGGCTGGGTCACCGGCATCGTGTCGTACATCCAGTAGATGAGCAGCGTCTTCTCGGCACCTTCATCGCACTTGGCATACACGACGGGGTTGGCCGGTGAGCCGTATTCGGTGACGCCCGGATCGTAGACCTGCGTCTGCTGGCAGCCGAGTTCGTCGAAGAAGCCCTTCACCATCTCGGCCGACTCGGGGATGCCTTCGCCCGAATTCGAGATACTGGGTTGCTGAATCCACTTCTGCAGATTGACCACGTGCTGGTCGATGTTCTCGTCGATGTGCGCGTAGACCTTGGCCAGGTCCGGCGGCACCTGACTCATGTCGGGCTTGATCTCTTCGTCGCCCGAGGGACGAATGCCAAGCTTCGGCGCCGCGGCGGCCGGTGCAGCCGCCGCGCTCTTTGCGTCAGCGGCCGGAGCCGCCGGCTGCTGACACCCGGCCGCGACGAGCGCGGCCACACACATGAACGACAAAGACACCCGGCGCATCACTACCCTCCGTATCAGAATACTCAAGCCGCTAGCCGCTAGTCCCTAGCCGCTAGTTCGTCGCCTTCGACGGCGATGGAATCTTACCGGCATAGGCGTAGAGCGCCGCCGCGATGGACTTCTCGGCGCCTGCCATGCCCAGCACCTTGCCGGCGCCTTCAATCACCCAGTACTCGTTGGCCGCGTGCGCGCGGCCGCCGTGGCCACCGCCGCCGCCCACGATCGGCACGCCCTTGAAGGGCGACACCTTCTCGCCGACCTCGCCGTTGCCGAAGAGATACGCCGGCCAGTAGCCGCCCGCCGCAGCGCCGCCACCGATGCCCCAGTCAGCTCGCAGCTGGCCGTGCGGGATGCCCATGATCTCGTAGGACCGCTTCATGGCCCGGCCCGCGTCGTTGTCGGAGTTCATGAGCGCCCACGGCACGTCGCCAATGAGCTTCACTTCGACGTCCTTGTAGCCGTTCCGGTCGAGCTGCGCGCGCAGCTTCTTCACGATGTCGGGGCCGTGCATGTTCGGCACGTAGCGGAAGTTGTGCTTCGAGGTGATCTTGTTGGGCAGAATCGCGCCGGCGCCGCCCGCATACATGTTGCCGCCCCAGATGCCGTCGAGATTGAACGACGTGCCGTAGCGCTGCGTCTTCAGAACCTTGTACGGGTCGTCGAACATGAACCGGGCGACGCCCAGGTTCTCGGCCGCCTTCTTCAGGTCCATGTTCTTGGCAGCATTCTGCAGGCCGGATTCCTGCTGGGGCGAAAGCGGTTCGATGCCGTCGAAGAACCCGTCGATGAGCGGCGTGTTGCCGTCGTCGGACACAAGCGACGCCAGCATCTTGACGTGGCGCCACGCCGGGCTGTCGGTGCCGCGCTTGTTGCTGCCGTGAATGTCCGATACGGTCGGCCCTCGGCCCCACGCCGTGCCGGAGGTCGTGAGCTCGACGTAGACGCAGCCTTCGGAGCCGCCGCCGAAGCCGCCGCCGCCGCTCTCGCCCTGACTGCCGAACCGAATCATCGCGTCGGCGCCCTCGAGCAGCTCCGGATGGTCCTTGACCCACTTGCGCAGGCCGATGTCCATCCGCTCTTCATCGCCTTCAGCAACGACAATCAGGTTCACCGGCAGCTTGCCGTGCACCGCCTTGATCGCGCGAAACGCGTTCAGCTGCACCATCTGCGGACCCTTAGAGTTGGTGGCGCCGCGGCCGAACATCACCTTCTTGTACGGGGCTTGCTCGGTAATCTCCCCTTCAAACGGCGCATGCTGCCACGCATCGGGTTGAGTGACGGGCATGGTGTCGTACATCCAGTAGATGAGGATGGTCTTCTCGGCGCCTTCGTCACACTTGGCGTAGACGACGGGGTTGCCCGGGGTGCCGTACTCCGTGACGCCCACGTCGTAGACCTGCGTCTGCTGGCAGCCAAGTTCGTCGAAGAAGCCCTTCACCATCTCGGCCGACTCGGGAATGCCTTCACCCGAGTTCGAGATGCTGGGCTGCTGGATCCACTTCTGCAAATTGACCACGTGCTGGTCGATGTTCTCGTCGATGTGCGTGAACACCTTTGCCAGATCCGGTGGCACCTGACTCATGTCCGGCTTGATCTCTTCGTCGCCCGCGGGACGGATGCCGAGTGTAGGGGTCGTGGCCGCCGCCGCGGTCGCGGCGGTTGACTCCGCAGCCGGAGCCGCCGGCTGCGAACAGCCAACGAGGAACGCGAGCAAGGGCACAGACAGCAAGGACACGCGCCGCATCGGCTACTCCTGGTACGCCCGGCTGTCGTGACATCGTCAGCGGGACTGCCGCATTGAAACCGCCTGAGCGCCGGAAGTCAATGCTTACTCGTGCCAGAATGCCGCATGTCTCCGATGGTCTCTGCGAATGGACGGCCGCGCCGCCCCGCCCACGCGGAACCTGGGACGCAACCATCCCGCCGTGTAGTGCTCCAAGGTGTGGGTGCCGTGCTGCTTGGAGGCGGAGCGTTCGCGCTTGCGGGTTGCCGCACCGCCGTCGCGCCGCCCCCGTCGCGTGGCGACACTGACGCGCTCGCCGAGCGATACACGCGCCTGGCCCTGCAGCTGGCCAAGCATCAGCCCTCGCTCATCGACCCGTGGCTCGGTCCACCCGCCTGGGCCGACGGCCCGCGCCTGCCGGCGCCGGTCCTGCGGGCCGAGGCCGCCCAGCTGCTCCTCGACGTCGAGACCCTCGCGGCGTCCGATGTGGGGCAGGCGGGCGGCGCTGCCGCGACGGGCACGGGCGCCACGGCTACGGGCAACGGACACAAGGCCACCGGCGCGCCCCCAGGCCGCATCCGCACGCGTTACCTCGCCGGCCAGATCCGCGCGCTCGACGACGCCGCCGGGCGGCTACTTGGCGAGGGCCACCCGTTTGCCGAGGAAGCGCGGCGGACCTTCGGCCACGCGGCGCCCCCGCGCGACGCGGCGCTGCTTGACGCCCACCGCCAGCGCCTGTCGGAGGCGCTGCCCGGACGAGGTACCCTGGCCGAGCGGCACGCGGCATTCCGGCGGTCGTTGGCGGTGCCCGCCAGCCGGGTCGAGGCCGTCTTTGCGGCGGCGGTGGCGTGGTGCCGCACCGCAGCCCACGAGGTGCTGCCGCTGCCCGAGGGCGAGACGCTGACGACCCGCGCGGAAGACGCATCTGGCTGGGCGGCGTTCTCGCGCGCGACCGGTCCGCGCGCCTCCGACCTGTGGGTGGCCACCCGCGGCGGCGCCGATGCCGCGCACCTGCTGCAGCTGGCGGCTCACGAGGGCACGCCCGGACACCACGCACAGCACGTGCTGGCCGCCGCGACGCTGGTGGATGGGCTGGGGTGGACCGAGCGGCTCCTGGACCCGGCTTTTGGCCCGCATCGCCTCTTTGCCGAAGGCGCCGCCGAGGCCGGCGCCGGCCTGCTGCTGCCGCACGAGGTGCGGGTGCAGGTCTGCCGCGAGATCCTGCTGCCTGCAGCCGGTCTGGCGTCCGCACGCGCGGAGTCGCTCGTGCGCGTGGAACGCCTGGCGGCGGAGCTGGATCTCGAGGTCGCCTACGTGGCGGCTGACTACCTCGACACCTCGCTCAGCGCCGACGCCGCCACGCGCCGCTTGCGCGACGACGCGCTCGTGCTCGACCCGGCCGGCCTGCTGTCGTTTGTCGAAAAGCAACGAGCGAAGGTGCTCGCCTACCCCGTGGGACGCCGGCTGGTGCGCGACGCACTCGAGGCCACGCCCGCGGCCGGACGATGGGCCCGCCTCAGGTCGATCGCCACGACGCTGACGCTCAGTGAATAATGGAGCCGGCATGACCTCCACCCGCTCGCTCCTCGTCGTCGCCGCCCTGGTGACGCTCGTCGCCGGCGTGCAGGCACGCGCCCTGGCGTACGTGCCCGGCGACGTCGCCGTGGCGCGCGCCGTGCAGGCGCTATCGCCCGGCACCGGGTGGGTCGGCCCGGTGCTCACGACGGCGAGTGCGCCTCCCAAGTTCCTGTTGATGGCCATTGCGGTGCTCGCCGCATGGCGATTGGCCGGTGTGCGCGCCGCGCTCGTCGTCGTAGCGGCGATCGCCCTCGAACAGATCTTCGGTGAGTCGAGCAAGCTGCTCTTCGTTCGGCCCCGGCCGTCGGGCCAACTCGTGGCCGTCATGGGTGCGCCGTCCGGCTTCTCGTTCCCGTCCACATTCATGACGCTCTACAGCGTCACCGCCGGCGCGGTCGGTGTGCTCGCGTGGCGCCTGCGCGCAGGCCCCCTGCGCACCGGCGTGCTCGCCGCCACGGGTGCGCTGCTGGTCGTCGCCGCCTGCGCGCGCATCGTGCCTGGCGCGCATTGGCCGAGCGACGCGCTCGGCACCTACGCCATCTGTCTCAGCTGGCTCGCCGTGGCGTTCAGTGCCGCTGGCGTGCCCCACTCGTGAGTGCCTTACATGCCGAACCGTGTCCGTGTCTCGACCGCCGCCGTTGTCCTTTCGCTGTTGACTGCCTGCGCGCCCGCCCCGACGCCGCCGCCGTCTGCCGACGTCATCCTGGTGAACGCGCGCGCGTACACGATGGCGTGGCCCGACCCGGCGCTTGACGGCACGCCCGCTGGACAAGCGCCGCACGGCCCGGACGGGTGGACACCCGACGCCCGGGCCGTGGCGCTGACCGGCGGCAAGATCATGCTCGTGGGCACGCGCGAGGTCGTGGAGGCGCGCAAGGGCCCGGCCACGCAGGTGATTGATCTTGGGGGCGCGACGCTCCTGCCCGGCATGGTGGACTCGCACGCGCATGTCCTCGAACTCGGCGCGAAGCTGCAGGCCGTCGACCTGGCCGGCGTGGCCACCGAGGCCGAGGCTGTCGACCGCGTCGTGGCCTACGCAGCGTCGGTGCCCAAGGGCCAGTGGATCACGGGCCGGGGCTGGGACGAAGGCGCGTGGGCCAATCGCTACCCCGACTGGCGCCTCCTCAGCCAGAAGGTTCCCGACCATCCCGTGATGCTCTACTCGCTGCACGGCTTTGCCGTCTGGGCCAATCGTCTGGCGCTCGACAGCGCGCAGATCACTCGCTTGACGAAGGCGCCGGTTGGCGGCGAGATCCGCAAGGACACCAAGGGCGAACCTACGGGCATTTTCCTGAACCGCGCCACGACGATCATGGTGGCGGCCGCGCCCCCGCCCTCGCCCGAGCAGCTCGAGGGCCAGTTGCTTGCGGGACTGAACGAGATGGCGCGTTCGGGCTACGTGGCAATCCATGAAGCGGGCGTGGACCGCCCGATGCTGAACGGCCTGACGGCGCTGGCCGCGAAGAAGCAGCTGCCCATCCGCGTGTATGCCATGCTCTCGGCGCGCGATCCCGAGTTGTGCCGTGAGTGGGCCACCAAGGGCCCGCAGGGTAAGCCCGGCGACATGCTGGTCATCCGCGCGGTGAAGGCCTACTACGACGGCGCCCTCGGCTCACGCGGCGCACGCCTCATCGACGACTACAGCGACATGAAGGGGCACCGCGGCATCAGCGGTGCCGGCTACGGCTTCGACCAAGACGTGGTGGCCACGATGATGCGCGCGGGGTTCCAGGTGGGCGTGCACGCGATTGGCGATGCCGGCAATCGCGAGACGCTCGACTTCTTCGAGCGCGTTCTCGAGGACAACGAACGCGCGCGCCAAGGGCGGCATCGCATCGAGCACGCCCAGGTCGTCTCACCTGCCGACCTGCCGCGCTTCGGGCAGATGGGCATCATCGCGTCGATGGAGCCGCCCCATGCCGTGGAGGACAAGGGATGGGCGGAAACCCGCCTCGGACCTGAACGCGTGAAGGGCGCCTACGCGTGGCGCACGCTGCGCGAGTACGGCACGCGGCTCATCTTCAATTCCGATCTCACGGGGTCGGACCACAACCTGTTCTACGGCCTGCACTCGGCCATCACCCGGCAAGACAAAGACGGCCAGCCGGCTGGTGGCTGGTATCCTGCGCAGCGGATGACGCCAGAAGAAGCCGTGCGCGGCTACAGCACCTGGGCCGCGTATGCGTCGTTTGCCGAAGGCGACACCGGCCAACTCGTCGTGGGACGCCTCGCCGATCTGACCGCGCTCTCGGTGGATCCATTGACGCTCGGCGCCACCGACACCGGCAAGCTCCTCGACGGACGCGTGCGCCTCACCGTGGTGGACGGCAAAGTTGCATACGACGGCAAGTAACGACTTGTAACGGGGCCTGTCACCGTTACATCTTTCTGCGACGCGCCTGTGGCAGTCTTTGCAATCGCCGAGTAGTTGTCGCGCGGCGGCTACGTCATGAGCGGCGTGCCGCCATTGACAAACGGCTGCAGCAGCGTGTCGATCAGTGCGTGCGTCGGCGTGGGCACGCCGACCTCAGCCCCCAGCCGCACCACCGCGCCACTCAGCCAGGGCAGCTCCAGGCGCTTGCCGCGCTCGAGGTCTTCGAGCATCGACGACTTGGCGAGGGGCGGCACACTGCGGTACATCGCGAAGACGTCCGATCGAATGGCGTCACCAAGCGGCACGCCGCGCGCGCGCCCGACGGTCAGCGTCTCGTCGACCGCATGCTCGACCATCTGAAACAGCCGGGGATCGGCGCGCAGCACGCCAATCGGCGAGCGGGTCACGCAGGTCATGCCGCTGAACACCGACAGTCGAGCGAACTTCGACCACTGATCGACCTGGATGTGCGGGCTCGCCGTGAACGCGAATCCCGCCGTCGAAGCCGCGTCGCGCAGCGCCACGAGCCGCGGCGACATCGCGCCATCGAGCTCGCCGACGATGAGCGCGTCCAGCGCCGTATGACGAATCACGCCGGGCGCGGAGATCACCGCGGCCACGTAGGCCACGCCCCCGACCGTATGCGCGCGGCCCACGCGTGCAGCCAGCAGGTCGGTGGCCTCGACGCCGTTCTGCAGCGTGACGACCATCGTGTCGGGACCAAGGAGCGGCCCGAGTACGGCCGCCGCGGTGTCCACGTCGTACATCTTCACGGTGAGGAACACCACGTCAGCGACACCGAGGTCGGCCGGATCGGCACTGGCCCGCACTGACGTGACGTGCGCGTCGCCCTTCGGACTCAGAATCCTTAGGCCGTCGCGTCGAATCGCCTCGAGGTGGGCTCCGCGCGCCACAAACGACACGTCGCAGCCCGCCTGCGCGAGCCGGCCGCCGAAATACCCGCCGACGCCGCCCGCGCCGAACATCACGATCTTCATGGTCAGTCCCGTCCCCTAGATTCGGATCGCGTCCAGGCTCACGACCGGCTCGTCGCCCATCACGGTGGCCGTATGCCGCCGCCCGCGCGGCACTTCGACCCAGTCGCCCGGACCAAGCTGCGCGGTGTGACCGGCCACGACCAGCCGGAAGCGGCCGCTCACGACGGCGTCGATCTGGTCGACGTCGTGCGCGTGATCGGGAAACCGCGTGCCAGCCGCGTACTCGTAGCGCGCCACGACATAGCCGAGCGCTTCGAGCTTCTGCCGCAGCGCGGCTTCGGTGAGCGGCCCATCAGCAGCCGTGTTCCAGCGGCGCACCTGCACGGCGGGATCCTGACGGTGACGCCCTAGGCGCCGGTATCAGCGCCGGCGCCGACCGTCGGCATCCCGGGAATGGTGCCCTTGGCCAGCTCCTGGTCGATCATCAGCAGGCCGACACCCGTGGTGCCACCGAGGCGGATGCGTCCGAGGATGGCGCGCGCGGCCGATTCCTCTTCCATCTGCTCGTTGACGAACCACTGCAACAGCACCACTGCGGGACGGTCCTTGGCGACCTCGGCCACGGCATAGAGTTCGTTGATCGACGCGGTGACGGTCTGCTCGTTGTGAAGCACATGGGTGCACAACGTCTCCACCGTGTCCCATGACATGGGCGGCTGGGGCACGGCGGGCAAGGCCACCTGCTGATCGCGCTCGACCATGTGATCGATGAACTTCTGCGCATGCAACAGCTCGTCGCCCGACTGCTTGCGCATCCACGTCGCGAATCCGGGCAGGTCGTGCGACGACAGCCACACCGACATCGCCCGGTACTCATGCGACGCCTTGAACTCGAGCTTGAGATGCTCGTTCATCCCCGACAGCAGCTTGGCATTCATCCAGTCAGACTATCACGCAGCCTGACGGGCACGCGATGGCGGGGACAGGACGCGGACCGGCGCGGCGAGCCCGCTACGGGCCGCCGGCACGGCGGCGGGCCAAATCGAAGCTGAGTCCGCCGAGGCCCACGAACAACGTCGTGCCGACGAGCGCAATCGGCGTCTGCTGCTGGCTGACGAAGTAGAGCGCGATGGCCATGGCGGCCACGGCGCCGGCGGCGGAGGCAACCACCTGCCACAGCGGCGGACGGGACGGCATGGAACTGGCGGGCATAGAACCTTGGTGAAAGTGTCTCATGGTCGCGTGCTGAGGCGGTCGCCGAGCATCGCCACGCTGAGGGCGTAGGCGTTGGCGCAGTTGTATCCCAGAATGGCTTCGTAGTTTCCGTAGACGAGGAACTGCCGGTCGCCGGCATCGAGGAGCGACGCGAGCCGCTCGACCGCCGGCAGTGGCCCGCCATCGGCCGCCCGCACACCCATCGCCTGCCACTCGGCAAGAAACCGGCGCCCCGTCAAGGCGCGTTCGGCGCGGCAGCCTTCGCCGCGCGACCCGGCGCGGGTCATGGTCTCTTGCACCGGTCCGGGCACCCGCACCTGGCGTCCCCACGTGGCCTCGCCGTCCCACCCGTAAGCCTTGAGGTAGTTGGCAATCGAGGCGAAGACGTCGGCGTGGCTCCGCCAGATGTCACGTCTGCCGTCGCCGTCGAAATCCTCGGCGTACTTGAGGTAGCTCGACGGCATGAACTGCGGCTGCCCCATCGCCCCGGCCCATGAGCCCTTGAGCGCATCGAGATCGGCGTGCCCACGTTCCACGATGCGCAGCGCGTCGAACAACTCGTTCTTGAACAACTCGCCCCGCCGTCCGTCGAAGGCCAAGGTGGCAAGCGCCTGCACGGTGGGCCGGACGCCCGTGAACGCCCCGAAGTTGGACTCGAGGCCCCACACCGCCACGAGATACTTCGGCTGCACGCCGTAGGTCGCGCCGATCTTCTCGAGCACGTCCCGGTGCTGCAGGAACATGCGCTGCGCCTTGCGGACCGTGGCGACCGTGAGTCGCCGGCGCACATAGGTGTCGATCGACTGCACGGCCTCCGCCTGGTCGCGGTCGCGAGCCACCACGACCGGCAGCGGCTCGAGCCCGTCGAGGGCGCGGGCCGCCACGGCGTCGGAGATGCCGCGGGCGGCTGCTTCGGACTTGAGCGCCTCGAGGAACGCGGCAAAGCGCGCACGCTCGTCGGCGCCGGTGGACGCGTGATCTTGTCGCGCGCCCACGGCAACGGGCGCAAGCGCCAGCCACAGCGCGCCCACGGCCAGCAGGGCAAGACGAACGAACGTGGACGACTGCGTCACGGCGGTAGCTCCATTGTGCACCCGAGCTCGACCAGGAACCAGCGCCGTCGTCCTCCGACCCGCGCTATCCTTGACGCTCACCTGGAGCCGACATGCCCTTCTACCAACTCGACACGCTGCCCACCCGCGAGCTGTTCCCCGGATTCACCGCCCGCCTCGTGCACACGCCGCTGGTGACTCAGTCGTTTGTCGACTGCACGGCGGGCGCGGCGTTTCCCGAGCATCAGCATCCGCACGAGCAGACCGTGGTGATGCTCGAAGGAGAACTCGAGCTGCTGGTCGGCGGTGCGAGCCACCGGCTCACGCCCGGCATGGTCTTCGCCATCCCCGGCAACGTCGCGCATGCGGGGCGCGCCGTCGTCAACAGCCGCGTGCTCGACATCTTCTCGCCGCCGCGGGAAGACCTGAAGGGCTAGCTGCCTACAGCGCCACCGTGGCGCCGCCGTCGACGATGATCGCCTGGCCGCTGATGTAGCGGCCGGCATCCGACGCCAGGAACACGAGCAGGTTCGCGAACTCCTCGGGCGTGCCCAGACGCCCGAGCGGAATCGACGCCACCGATTCGGCCTTCACTCTCTGAAGCTCCACGCCGCGGCGCGTGGCCATGGCATGGTCGAGTTCCTCGATGCGCTCGGTCTGAATTCGCCCGGGCGCAACCACGTTCAGCAGGATGTTCGACGGCCCGAGTTCCCTGGCGAGCGTCTTGACGAGACCGTAGACGCCGGTGCGAAACGCGTTCGAGAGCACGAGGCCAGGAATCGGCTGCTTGATCGACGACGACGCAATCGTCAGAATGCGCCCGCCGCCGGCCTTCTTCAGCTCAGGCACCGCGGCATTCACGAGACGGACGAGGCTCATCAGGTTCTGATCGAACGCCTTCTGCCACTGCGCGTCGGTCATCGAGAGGAAGTCGCCCGCCGGCGGTCCGCCGGCGTTGTGCACGACGATATCGAGGCCGCCAAGCGCGCTCACCGCATGCCCCACGAGCCGCACGGCTTCGTCGGCGCTGCTCACGTCGGCCACGACGGCCTCCACGCGCGTGCCGGCCTCGCTGCGGATCTTCGCCGCGGCCTCCTGGATGCGAGCCTCGTCGCGGCTGCAGATCACCAGTGACGTGCCCTCGCGCGCAAGCCCGAGCGCGGTGGCGTAGCCGAGTCCGCGGCTGGCGGCAGTGACGAGGGCGCGTTTTCCGGTGAGGTTGAGCTTCATGGATGTCTCCGAAAGGGTGCGGGCGGGTGAACCCGCGGCTACGCCTTGACGGCCGGCGTCGGCGCCAGCGCGAGCCGGCGCAGCAAGTCGTCTAGGTCCGCCAGTGTGTCGGGATCGACCGGGCTGAACGGCGCGCGCACGCGCGACGACGCGATCACGCCACGCAGGTGATAGATGTGCTTGCGCAGCGCCAGGTTGATGCGGGGCTGGTTCTCGAAGCGGATGAGCGGGCAGTACTTGTAGAACACCTCGGTGGCGCCGTCGATGTCGCCGGTGGAGTACGCACGGTAGATCTGCACGAGGATCTCGGGGAACGCGAACCCGGTCATCGTGCCAATCGCGCCGTGGCGCAGTTCCTCGAGAAACATCATGCCGCCGAGTCCACCGAAGATCCTCACGGCGGGATCCAGCTTCAGCACCTGGCTGACCTTCATGGGCGAGGGCTCGTCTTCGAGCTTGAGATGCTGCAGGCGAGGAGAGGCCGCGGCCAGGCCGGCGATGAGCTCGGGCGTCATCGTGATGCCGCCCACGGCGGGCGGAAAATCCTGCACGACCACGGGGATGTCGAGCGCGTCGGCCACGGCCACATAGTGACGGTGCAGCGCGGCGTCGTTGGTGCGCGCCAGCTTCGGCGGTGCCACCATCACGGCCTTGGCGCCCAGCATCTGCGCACGCTTGCCGTAGCTGATGCACCCGTCGGTGCCCGCGTGCGTCGTGCCGACGCAGATCGGAAAGGTGTCGCCGGCAGCCGCCATCGTGGCTTCGATGACCTGGTCGCGTTCCGACTCGGTGAGCTTGTCGGCTTCGCCGAGCACACCCAGGATGGTCATGCCGTTTACGCCGGCGTCGCGCGTGAAATGCGTCAAGCGGGTCAGGCTCGGAAGATCGAGAGCGCCGTCAGGATGAAATGGCGTCGGCGTGATGTTGTAGACCCCGGTCAAGTAGTCGGACATGCGTTCTTACCCTACACCATCGCCGCCGCCAGGTGGGCCACGAGGCCCTGTGCGGCCACGACCGGGCGTCCGCTGAGCCGCGCAAACGCGTCGCGATACGCGTCGTCGTGCCCCAGACAGTCGAGCACGACGAAGGACACGCCAGCCTCGCGCATGACGCCTGCCGCCCGCGCGAGGTCGTCGTGATCGACGGGCGAGCCGTGCGTGACGACCACGTCGAAACCGTCCTCGCGCCACTTGCGTGTCGCAAACGGCGTCTGGGCGGCATTGGGCGTCACGATGCCGATACGCGCGCCTGCGGCAAAGGCGCGCACCGCGGCAGGCACCACGCGGCCGGGCACGAGCACCGGTACGGGACACGGCACCGCGGGAAACTCGCCCGCGCACGCCACCACGACGAGCGACGCCCCCGCCGCCGCCAGGTCGCGGGCCACGCGCACCACGTGCGGTACCAGCCGGTCGCGCGGTATTTCGGCAACCCCTCCGCCGGCAAGCCGCACGAGCAGCGGATAGGGCCCGGGCGCCGCCAGCTCGGCCAGCGCCGCGGGCGACAGGCCGTCGAGCGCGCCGGCCACGCGCACGTCGGCGTGCGGCGCCGCGGCGCTGAAGGTGGCGGCAAGATCAGGACGCGGTGTCTGGCCGATCGTGACGATGCCCATCACGGGCCGCACGGAGGTCGCACTCATGCCTGGCGAGCCGGTCGCAGAAACTGCCCGTGTCCGGGCCGGCCGACGACTACACCGTCGCGGCACACGGGCACGCCGCGCACAACGGTGTGCAGGACCCGGCCGTGCAGCTCGACGCCGTCGTAGATCCGCATGTTGGCGCGCGACTTGGTGAGCGCCGCCGCCGAGTCGTAGGTCCACGTGGCGTTCAGATCCACGATCGTGAGGTCGGCATCGGCACCGACCGCGAGTCGCCCCTTTTGCGGCAGGCGGAAGAGCCGCGCGGCGTTTTCCGACAGCAGACCCGCCAGGTCCTCGAGCGTGATCCACCCATGATGCACGGCCGTGAGCATGAGCGGCACGAGCACCTCCAGCCCGGCCAGGCCGGGCGGCGCCTGGAAGATGTTCTCGGCGCCCCGCGCCTTGTCTTCGGCCAGGAACGGCGAATGGTCGGTGCCCACCACCTCGATCAATCCTTCTCGCAGACACTGGCGCAGGCCACGCACTTCCTTGTCGCTCCGCAGGGGCGGATTGCACTTGGCAAACGGCCCGAGCCGATCGAGCGCCTCGTCGGTGAAAAACAGATACGGCGGACAGGTCTCAACCGTGGCGTCCACGCCCCGCCAGCGCGCATCGCGCGCCATGCGAGCCGCGCGCGGACTCGAGCAGTGCACGACTTGCACCCGCGCGCCGAGGTCCTCCGCCAAGGCCAGCACGATGGCCACCGACAGGTCCTCGACGACCGGCGGCCGGCTCTCGGCGTGCGCCACCCCCGTCGTCCGCCCTTCGGCTTCGAGCCGATCCTGCAAGGCCTGAAACGTGGCGGTGTGCTCGCAGTGGAAGCAGTGGCGCAGCCCCGTGGCTTTCACGACCCGCATCAGGTCGCGCAGCTGTACCTCGTCGGTGCACCAGAGGCCATAGAACTCGTCGAGCCGGGTAGGCGGTGGGGGTTGCAGGAACGTCTTGAACGCAATGGCCCCCGCGTCGGCCTGCTCGTGAATGGCCTCCAGGTTCTCGTGTCCGGCCCCGCCGTAGAGCGCGTAGTCGATCATGGCGGTGGGCTGCAGCAGCTCGGCGCGCTTGGCAAGCGACTCGCCCGAGTTCACGGGCAGTTTCGAGATGGGCATCTCGAAGAGCGTGGTGATGCCGCCCGCCGCGGCCGCCGAGGTGCCCGACAGGAAGTCCTCGCGTTCGGGCACGCCCGGGTGCCGCGTGTGCACGTGCGTGTCAATCACCCCAGGCAGGATGTGCAGACCCGAGGCATCGATGGTGTCGACCGTGTCGACGCGGACCTCTGGCGGTAGTATCTCGGCGATGCGCCCACCGCGAACGGCGATGCTGGCCTGACGCACGCCGGTCGAGGTGACGAGCGTGCCGCCCGTGACGAAGAGTTCGAATGCCACGTCCGCCATGCTACGCGTCAAACCCGCCGATGCCAAGATGGCCGTGGCGCGCCACCGGAAGCGCCGCTGTCAAGCAGACAGCGTGCCGGGGTCCAGAAACAGGCCGAGAGCAATCTCGACACCACGGCCGAGCCCAGATGGTGCTCGCGCAAGAACGCGGCAAGGGTCCGTCGCTCATGATCCCCTACACGAGCATCACCGGCCTCGGTACGGACAGAAGGCCGGCCGTCGCCGTCGCCACGCACGCGAGTCCAACGGCTACTTCGCAAGCCGCCTGTCGCCGTGCTTCTCGACGCGGTGCACGACGGGCGACAGCGATCGCAGATACTCGTAGATCGCCGCCAGGTCGTCGCGGGCCATGCCGCCAAAGGCCTTCCAGGGCATCACGGTGCCTTTGCGCTTGTCGTCAGGCATCATCAGCGCCTGATCGGGCGCCGTGGCCATGGCCGTGAACGTGTCCACGAACTGCTGCGCGGTCCAGGTACCGATGCCCGTGCCGGCATCGGCCGTGATGTTGGCCGCGCGCACGTAGCCGCCGCCGGGCAATGGAAACTCGGTGCCACCGGCAAACTCCAGGCCCGCAATGGGCACCCCCTGCGCTTGCGGCGTGTGGCAGTCGGTGCACGCCGCGGCGTTGGTCAGGTACCCGCCGTAGGCCACCGCGTCTCGCGGCGACGGCCGGGTCGAGAAGCGCGCGGGCGCCGGAATCGTGCGCGTCACAAGCCCCATCGGGAACGTGAACGTGTGGGCCGGCACCGTGTTGGCAATGGCTGGAATCGTGCGCAGGTACGCCACGATGGCCTCCACGTCGTCTATCGCCATCTGCCCGTAGCGCTGATACGGCATGATCGGGAAGAGCGGCTCGCCGTGGCGACTCACGCCCGTGGTCATGGCGCGCACGATCTCGCCGTCGGTCCAGTCGCCCAGCGCGGCCGGGGTGATGTTCCTGGCGTAGAAGTCGCCCGGCAGGCCCATCGCGGTGCCGAAGAGTTCCCCGCCTTTGCCGATCGTGCCTGACATGATTGGCCCGGCGTACTTGGACCAGTCGCGCGTGGAGTGGCAGTCCACGCACAGCGAGACATGGTCGAACAGGTACTTTCCACGCGCGAGCTTCTCGGGCGTGGGCTCGATGCGCAGTGCGTCCGCGGGGGGCACGGCCGGATAGCGCGCGAAGAGATAGGCGAGGCCGGCGCCTGCAACGAGCGCGACTACGCCAGTCAGGCGCACGAGCCACGCCGTGAACGTCTTCATCGCCTACGGCTGCTGCGAGGTCGCGCGCGGCGCTTTCTTCGACGCCGCCACGATGGCCGCCACGTCGGCCGCCAGTTTCTTCGCGTCGTAGAGGATGCCGTCTTTCATCACGTAGTCGATGCCACCGACGCGCTCGGGCTTGTTGGTGGCGTCGTTGAGCCGTACGGCTCCGGTGATGTAGAGCGTCTTGAAATTCTGCAGCGGGTTCTGCTTGGTGATCACGAAGTCGGCCTTCAAGCCGGCGCGCACCAGGCCGAACTCAATCGGCCTGCCCTTGGGCTCCGAGAGCGCCTGGGCGCCGTAGTAGGTAGCCGAGCGGATCACCTCGAGCGGGTGGAAGCCCGCCTCCTGCAGCATCTCGAGTTCCAGCAGGTAGCCGAAGCCGTAGGTCTGGTAGATGAAGCCCGAGTCCGACCCGGTCGTCACACGGCCGCCGGCGTTCTTGAAGTCCACGATGAAATCCATCCAGACCTGATAGAACCTCTTCCACGCCACTTCGTCCTCGGTGGTCCAGTCGAACCAATACGCGCCGTGCGCGTAGCGGTTGGGCTGAAAGAAGTCCCACAGCGACTGGATCGTGTACTTGTCGTGCCAATCGGCGTTGCGCATGCGCATCACGTCGCGGCCGGCCGAGTAGATCGTCATCGTGGGATCGATGATGAACTTCTTGTCGACCCATTCCTTGATGAGCGCGTTCCACTTCTCGCTGCCGCGCGGGTGGATGCGATCCCAGTTGCGCGCCACCTGCCCGAAACGATGGTACTCGTCGTTGTAGTTCATGTCGGGCGCGTACGGCTGAATGCTCGTGTCCTTGTAGAGCGATTCGAACAGGCCGTAGTAATGAGTCATCGTACCGAGGCCAAGACGCGAGGCGTCGAGCGCGGTCATCCGGCCCACGCCCATCTGATCGAGGTGCGCGGTGGAACCCAGGTTGAATTTCTTTGCCTCGTCGAGCAGCGCCGCCATGACCTCGGGGTCGTGCGCGCCGAGCTTCACCCCGTCGACGCCCTTCTTGGCGGCAAAGCGCACCCATTCACGCGCCGTGTCAGGGGTCTGCGGCCTGGTGCGGTCCCAGCCCTCGCCGCTGAACGGGCGGTGGTAAAGGAACATCCGCGGTGCGACGATCTGGTTCCTGGCGCTCAAGTCGCGCTGCGCCAGGTCCCAGTCCATCGAGCCGCAGGGCACGCCGCGCACGGTGGTGACACCGGACGCGAGCCACAGCTTGTAGACATATTCCGGGTTGTTGGCCTGTCCGCCGCCGCAGTGCACGTGCGCATCGACGAAGCCGGGCATCAGATACATGCCGGTGCCATCGAACTCCTTGGTGCCCTTGGCAGGACGCCGGTCGCCAATGGGCACTTTGGGAAAGCCGACGCTGGACACGTCCTTGATGAGACCCTGTTCGACCACGACGTCCATGGGCCCGCGCGGCGGCGCTCCGGTGCCGTCGATGACGGTGACGCCCCGAATGACCATGCGGTCAAATGGGCCTTCGCCCTCGCCGGCTCTGCGGTTGGGCGTGGCCTGCATCTGCGCCGACAGGGAGGCGGTGGCGGCCGTGGCCATCAGGCCAAGGGCCAGACACGCGGCAAATTTCTTCGTGGGCATGGAGTCCTCCGGAAGCCGCATTGTACTAGCGGCGAAGGCGCGCCCGGTTCAGAGGACGAGCGGCCCGCCCTGCCCGCTGCGGCGCACCCTGGGCGGTCCACTCCGCGAGCACCCCGTGGATGCGCCAGAGGGCACCGCAGAGGGCCCGAATCCGTCCCGGTCCCGCCCGCGCCGCAAGTTCCGCCTCGTAGAACCCCAGCACCTCCCGGCCGTGATCGAACGCGGCGAGCCCCGCCGGCGTCAGCCGCACGAGCCGGGCGCGGCCGTCGGCAGGGTCGCGCACGAGTTCCACAAACGCCATCAACTCGAGTTCGCGCAATGACTGTCCCACGGCCTGCTTGCTCACATCTGTCCGCCGGGCCAGCTCGGTCGGCCGAATGCCGTCCCGGGAGAGATGCGGTAGCAAGCGCACGAGCGCTGGTGTCAGCAGGCGGCGACCGGCTTCACGGTTCACCTCGGCCTGCGCGATCTCATCAAGGAGCCGGGCGCAGTCGAAGAGCACGGGGCCGAGCCCAAGGCGCGGCGTGGACGATGGCGACTTCTGGAAGGCCACGGCGCCCATGATGGCCAAGCCGTCACACTTCGTCAAGCCCACTTGACCACATCTCGTCAACCATGCTTGACTAGGCGCCATGCTGACGCCGTCGTGGGTCGATCGCGACGCGTGGCCCTACGCGCCACGCGAGGTCACTGTCCACGGAGCCCGTCTGCACTACGTGGACGAAGGCTCGGGTCCGCTGGTGGTCCTCGTACACGGCACGCCGACGTGGGCGTTCGAATGGCGCCACGTGATCGCGGCACTGCGCGACGGCCATCGGGTCGTGGCCCTGGACCACCTCGGCTTCGGCCTGTCCGAGCGGCCACGCGAGGCGGGCTACCGGCCCGAGGACCACGCCGCCCGCTTCCGCGCCTTCATCGATGCCGTATGCCCCGCCGGCCCAATGACGCTCGTGGTGCACGACTTCGGCGGGCCCATTGCGCTGGACTGGGCCCTCGACCATCCTGAGCGCCTCGCGCAGCTCGTCGTCGTCAACTCGTGGATGTGGTCGTTTGCCGACGACCCCGCCATGCGCCTCAAGGCCCGTATTGCCGGCAGCGGGTTCGGGCGTTGGCTGTTTCGGCGGTTCAACGCCTCGCAACGAATCATCATGCCCTCGGCCTACGCCGACCGCCGCCGTCTGACGGCCGCGATCCACGCGCAGTATCTGGCCGTCTTCCCCGACGCCCACTCGCGAGAGCTCGTGCTGTTCGCGCTGGCCCGGTCGCTGCTCGCGTCGAGCCCCTTCTTCGACGGATTGTGGCAGCGCCGCGCGGGGATCGCGCAGGTGGACACCCATCTCATCTGGGGCATGCGCGATTCCGCCTTCGGGCCCAACCTCCTTGCGCGCTGGCAGCGCGGGCTGCCCCACGCGCGCACCACCACGCTGGCGGCTGCCGGACACTGGCCTCACGAAGAGACCCCGGGCGAGTTCGTGGCCGCGCTGAGGGGCGTGGTTGCGAGGCCCGGCGTACCGGGGCCATAATGGCCACGCATCACGCCACGGCGTCGATCAATCTGATGACATCGTCGAAGAATTCGTCTGACGCTGCGGCCGGCCCCTGTGCCGATCCGACGGTGGTCGCCCGCCGCGTCATCGACGTCGAGATCGCCGGCCTGCAGGCGCTGTCAGTCGTCATCGACGGGGAGTTCACTCGCGCCGTCGAACGCCTGGCCGCGCACACGTCGCGCGGACGAGCGGTGCTGTGCGGGGTCGGCAAGAGCGGGCACGTCGCGCGCAAGATTTCCGCCACGCTCGCATCCACCGGCACGCCGGCGCAGTTTGTCCATCCCACCGAAGCCAGCCACGGCGACCTGGGCATGATCACCACCGACGACACGGTGATTGCGCTGTCGAGCTCAGGCGAGACCAAGGAAATGGCCGACGTGGTGGCCTACTGCCGGCGATTCGGGATTCCGCTCATCGCCGTCACGGTGCACCCGGACTCGATGCTGGGACGCGCGGCCGACATCGTGTTGCGGTTGCCCGATTCACCCGAAGCGTGCGGCGTCACCCAGGCCCCCACGACCTCCACCACGCTGCAGATGGCACTTGGCGACGCGCTGGCGGTCGCGCTGCTCGAACGGCGCGGCTTCACGGCCTCCGACTTCGTCGCGTTCCATCCGGGCGGCACGCTGGGTGCGGCGCTGATGAAGGTGTCGGACCTGATGCACGGCGGCACCGAGTGCCCGCTCGTGGGGCACGACGCGCTGATGTCCGAAGCGATTCGGGTCATGAGCGCGAGGGGCTTCGGCTGCGTGGGCGTCCTCGCGACCGACGGGACGCTGGCCGGCGTCGTCACCGACGGCGATCTGCGCCGGCAGATCAGCGACGGCCTGCTCGCGCGGCCGGCCGTTGAGGTCATGACGCGCGGTCCCCGCACGATTGGCCCCGACGCCTTGGCCGGCGAGGCCCTGCGCGCGATGACGGCCCACCCTCCTCGCGTGACCGTGCTCTTCGTTGTCCTGGATGAAAAGCCCGTCGGCCTCATCCACATGCATGACCTGCTGCGTGCCGGCCTGCGCTAGGTACGCACGCGGGCTGCGTCCCGCCAGAAAGCCGTGCCCATGAGTCCTGCTGCGTTGGCGCCGAATCGGATTGTTGAAGTGGCCGTGGCCGGAGGCCGTGCCGTGCGCATCGGGCAGGCGCTGCCGCTCACCTTCATTGCCGGCCCGTGCCAGATGGAGAGCCGGGCGCACGCGCTCGAAATCGCCCACGCGCTGCGCGAGATCGCCGACCGCATCGGCGCAGGCCTGATTTTCAAGACGAGCTTCGACAAAGCGAACCGCACGAGCCTGTCGGCTCAGCGCGGCCTGGGTCTCGAGGCGGCGCTGCCGGTGTTTGCGGAGATCCGCGAGGTGACCGGCCTGCCGGTGCTGACCGACGTGCACACCGAAGCGCACTGCACCGCGGCCGCCACGGTCGTGGACGTTCTGCAGATTCCCGCGTTCCTGTGCCGCCAGACCGACCTGCTCGTCGCCGCGGCGCGCACGGGCCGCGTGGTCAACGTGAAGAAGGGACAGTTTCTGGCCCCCTGGGACATGAAGAACGTGATCGACAAGATCACGGGCGCGGGTAATCCCAACGTGCTCGTCACCGAGCGTGGGGCGAGCTTTGGCTACAACACGCTGGTCTCCGACATGCGCGCGCTGCCCGTGCTCGCCGCCACTGGCGCGCCGGTGGTGTTCGACGCGACGCACTCGGTGCAGCAGCCCGGCGGCCAGGGCACGAGTTCGGGTGGCCAACGGGAGTTCGTGTCCGTGCTGGCGCGCGCGGCCGTAGCGGTGGGCGTCGCCGCGGTGTTCATCGAAACGCATCCCGACCCCGACCACGCGCCGTCTGACGGCCCCAACATGGTGCCGCTCGCCGAGTTCGAAGCGCTGGCCCGCACGCTGCAGGCCTTCGACGCCCTGGCCAAGGCCCTCAGCGCGCGCCCCGCCTAGTCGGATCGCAGCGCGGTCAACGGCTCGACGCGCATCGCGCGACGGGCCGGCACGGCGTTGGCGACCGCTCCGGCCACCAGCATCACCAGGCCGGCTGCGAACCACGCCACCGGATCCATCGGCGTCACTCCGTAGAGAAGTCCCTGTAACAGGAAGGCGACCGCGGCGGCCAGGCCCGCACCCGCGCCCAGGCCCGCCAGCACCAGGGTCAGCCCCTGACGCATCACCATCGCCATCACGCCCGACGGCTCCGCGCCAAGCGCCATCCGCAGGCCAATCTCTCTGGTGCGGCGCGCCACCGAGAACGCGACCACGCCGTAGAGGCCGACGGCCGCCAGGATCATGCCGAGCGCACCGAACGCCGCGGCCAGCACCGCGCCCACGCGGGCCGGCATCAGTGCCGCCGCCATGTGCTGCTCCATCGTCTTGCTGTCGGCAAACACCAGACCGGGCTCCATCGCCAGCAGCTCGCGCTTCAGCGCCACGACGAGCGTGGCCGCGTCACCGCTGGTGCGGGCCACCAGGAAGTTGTAGCGGGTGGGCCGCTGCGCCGCGGCGAAGTACATGTACGGCGCTGGCGTCTCGAGCACGCCGTGCTGCTTGTGATCGGCGGCCACGCCCACGACTCTGAACCGCCGCCCAGTGCTCACGGTCTGCACGGTGTGCCCCAGGGCCGATTTCCCTGGCCAGAACGACCGCGCCATCGTGGCGCTCACGACGACGACGTCGGGCGCGCCGGCGACATCGGTCGCGTTCACGTCGCGCCCCTCGAGCATCCGCACGCCGAGCGTGGACAGGAACCCCTCGGATACGGCCACGTTCTCGATGGTCTCGCCCCGCTGCCCTTCGGCGTAGGCGTGCGTGTCGATGCGCATCTCCTGCTGGTTGAAGTTGAACGTGAAGGGCAGCGTCGGCGACACCGTCGCTGCCGACGTGACGCCCGGCAGCGCGCGCGCCCTCGCCAGTGCGTCCCGCCAGAACTGCACCCCACGCTCCGGCGGGTAACGCACCATGTCGGTGTCGAAGGCCACGGTGGCGAGTCCGCATGGTTCAAAGCCCACGTCGGCATGCTCGGAGGCGCTGAGGCTGCGCAGCAGCAATCCCGCTACGACGAGCAGGACGACCGTGAGCGCCACTTGCGCCACCACCAATCCATCGCGTAACGCCCAGCCCCGTCCGGCCACGCGAGCCATGGGCGTATCGCCCCGCAGGTCGGCCACGACGTTGGGGTTCGACGCCTTGAGCGCCGGCACCAGGCTGGCCAGGGCCCCGGTGAGGGCCGCGGCCGCCAGGGAAAATGCCATGACCGGCGCGTCGAGCCGCAGGTCGAGCGCGATGTCCACCGGCAGCGGCAACGGCACGGCCACCAGCGCCCGCATGATGCCCCAGGCGCACACCAGCGACGCCATCGCGGCGAGCACGCCGAGCAATACGCCCTCTACGAGCAGCTGTTGCACGAGGCGCCCGCGGCTGGCCCCGACTGCCAGGCGCACGCTGATCTCGCGCCCACGGGCCGACGCCCGCGCGAGCAGCATCCCGGCGACATTGGCGCAGGCGATGAGCAGCACGAGCCCGACGATGCTCATGAGGCCCGCCGCGCCCATCGTGAGCGGGCCGCCAGCCTGCGGCACGAGCATCGGCACGTCGGCCGTCGGCACCGCAGACAGCCGTCGCCCCTTGTTGGTCTGGGGATTGGCGGCCGCCAGCTGCGTACCGATAAGTGCCACGTTCGCGTGCGCCTGGGCAGCGCTCACCCCAGGCTTGAGGCGGCCCTTGGCAAACAGCCACCGCATGCCGCGACGCTCGAGCCGGGTGGTGCCGGTGGGCGACGGCACCGAGTCGATGATGCCGGCCGGCTCCACTTCCTCCACGTGTGCCACCGGCAGCCACAACTCGGGAGTCAGCAGCGGCACCACGCCGGTAAAGGCCGCCGGCGCCACGCCGGAAATGGTGTACACGAGACCGCGCAACGTGAGCGTCTTCCCCACAATCGCGAGGTCGGCGCCGTACTCGCGCTGCCACATCCGGTACGACACGACGACCACGGGCTCGGCGCCCGGATCGTCGTCACGAGGCGTCAGCAGCCGGCCAAGAAACGGGTGCACGCCCAGCATGGCGAAATGGTTGGCCGTCACCACCTGACCGAGCGCGATGCGCGAGCGATTGCCCAAGCCGAGGGGAGCCATCATCGGGCTGTACGCGATCATGTCCGAGAACACCGTGTTCTGGGCCTTGAGATCGAGATAGTCGACGTACGACGACGTCGCGTACTCGTCGCCGTCGCCCCCAGTGGTGAAGAGATCCACGAGCGTTTCGGGCGAGGCCACCGGCAGCGGACGAAGCAGCACGGCGTCGACGAGTGAGAACATCGCCGTGTTGACACCTACGCCGAGGCCGAGCGAGAGCACCGCCACCGCAAAGAAACCCGGACTGCGGCGCACGGCGCGGGCCGCATAGCGCACGTCCTTGAACACGGCGTCGATCATGGGGCCTCCACCGGCCCGGCCGGCGTGCCGGACCTGCCTCTCACATACGGGGGGCGACCAGGGAAGTTCGCCGCCGTGACGAAACCCGGGACGAACCGGCCAACTCAGCGTCGGGCGCGCCGGGGCCGGCCGCCAGCCGATCGCGGGCGGTGTTCGGCCATCGCGATCAGTGCGCCCACCGCCTGGTGCGCCTCCACGGGGTGCCGCATCGGCTGGTCCAGGGCGATCGCGTATTCGTTCTGCCGCCCGGCGCGCCGCCGGGTGAGGTAGCCGCCCTCCTCGAGCTCGCCCACGATGCGCTGTACCGCGCGCTCGGTCACGCCGACGCGGAGCGCCACATCACGCAGTCGCAGTTCGGGCGACTGGGCCAGACAGATCAGCACGTGCCCGTGATTGGTGAGGAACGTCCATCGCGCCGGCCGGCGCTCTTCTCGCGGCATGGCAACAGGATACACATAAGTCGCGATTTGCAAAACACGATATGCGTATCGTATATTGTCACCCTAGATGCTGCCCCTGACGCCATCCGAGCCGAGTGGCGGTCTCGACGTGCGAGCGTTCCGGCCAATCATCGAGTATCTCGCCGGGGCGCACGGTTTCGAGATCGATGCCGCGGCCCTCGAAACGACGCTGCGGCGCGCGGGCCGCCACCGCGGAGCCTACGCCACGGTGCAGTGGCTCGCTAATGAAGTCGGCCTGGTCACCGCGCTCGTGCGCCGCCCACTTACCGAGGTCATCGCGGACGCGGACCCGGCGTATCCGTGGCTGGCCCTGCGCTCCGGCCCCGACGGCCGGCCGGAGGGCCTGGCCGTGCTTGCGGCCACACGAGGCGGCGCACGTGTGGTCATGCCGGGGGAGCACGCGCGGCCCGCGCGCTGGACCACGGCGAGCCTCGTGGAGTGGCTGGGCGTGGCCAGCGCCAGCGTGCCGGTCAACTGGGTACTGTCCGAGCCAGCCGCGCCGTTGTCCGCGATGCGGTCGCGCGACGGAGGGCCAGCGCTGCACCCGTACACCCGGCTGCGAGCCTTGCTCGAGGGGGAGCGCCGCACCCTCTGGGTCGCCGTCGTCTACTCAATCGTGATCGCGCTGTTGTCGCTGGTCGTCCCCATCGCGGTGCAGTCGCTCGTCAACACCATCGCCTTCGGGTCCGTGCTGCAGCCGCTCGTGGTCTTGACGCTCTTCGTGTTCGTGGCCCTCGGGTTTTCGACCGCCATGAACGCGCTCCGGGCGGGCGTGGTGGAGATCATCCAGCGCAGCATCTTCGCACGCGTTGCCACCGACGTCACCTGGCGACTGTTGCGCGTGCGCGTCGACGCCTTCGATCGCTACCACGGTCCGGAACTCGTCAACCGTTTCTTCGATACCGTCACGGTTCAGAAGTCGGCGGCGCTGCTGCTCATCGACGGCCTCAGCATCCTGATGCAGACCGTCATCGGCATGCTGCTGCTGGCGCTCTACCATCCGTGGCTGCTGGCCTTCGATGTGCTGCTGATGGCGGCCATGTCGATCATCATCTTCGTCCTCGGGCGCGGCGCGCTGGGTACCAGCATCAAGGAGTCGAAGGCGAAGTACGAGCTCGAGGCCTGGCTCGAGCAGCTGGCGGCGCATCTGGTGACGTTCAAATCAGCCGGTGGCGCCGCGTACGCCGTCGATCGGTCGCATCACCTGCTCGAAAACTACCTGTCGTACCGTAAACAGCACTTCCGGATCCTCATCCGGCAAGTCGTCGGGTCGTTTGCCTTGAAGGCCATCGCCAGTTCGGCGCTGCTCGGCATCGGCGGCTGGCTCGTCATCAATCGGCAGCTCACGCTCGGCCAGCTGGTCGCCAGCGAACTCATCGTCGCCGGCATGCTGAGCGCGTTCACCAAATTTGGGAAGCAGCTGGAAGTGTTCTACGACATGTCGGCGGCCATCGACAAGCTGGGCGTGCTGGTGGACTTGCCGCTTGAACGGACCGGCGGCGAGGCCGACTTGCCGGCACACGGCCCGATGCGCCTGACGATGCGCGACCTGCGGGTGCAGTACTCCGACAGCACGCGGCCAGCGTTGGTCGTGCGCGCCTGGGACATCCCGTCGGGCGCGCGGGTGGGGGTCACCGGGCCGAACGGATCGGGGAAGAGCACCCTGGCCGACGTGCTCTTTGGCCTGCGCGAGCAATCCACCGGATCGCTGCGGCTCGACGGCGTCGACGTGCGGTCGCTGCCGCTGACCAGCCTGCGGCGCGACGTGGCACTGGTGCGCGGGGTCGAGTTGTTTCCCGGCACCGTGCTCGACAACGTACGGCTCGGCCGCGACGATCTTTCGCACGCCCACGTCAGTCGCGCACTCGAGGACGTGGGCCTGCTCGAGGAACTCCTGAGCATGCCCCAGGGGCTCGACACCGAGCTCCACCCCCACGGACGGCCCTTGTCCCACCGCCAGGCCTGCCGGTTGATGATTGCGCGAGCCATCGCGGGCCGGCCGCGCCTCATCATTCTCGATGGCGCGCTCGATCAGATGGACCGGCGCGAGGATCAGGAACGTCTCGCAATGGCGCTCTTCTCACTCGACGCGCCCTGGACGCTGCTCTGCGTGACCGAGCGTCCCGACTTGTTGGCCCGCTGCACCCGGGTGGTTCGCCTTCAGGATGGCGAAGTGCGCGACGCGTCTCCCGAGGACACAACGTCATGAGCGCGCCCGACCCTTCGTTTAAGCCTGACTGGCACATGGACCAACGTCTGGCTTTGCACAACGTGCAAGCGCCGCGGTCGGCGCGGCTGCTCGCGCGGCTGCTGGTCGTACTGCTGATCGTGACCGCGGTGGCCCTGACCCTTACCCCATGGCAGCAGAACATCCCGGGCTCGGGCCGGGTCATCGCCTTCAGCCCCGAAGAGCGTCTGCAGCAGATCGAGGCGGTCATCGAGGGCCGCATCGTGAAGTGGCACGTCGTCGAAGGCAGCGTGGTGAAGCGCGGCGACCCGATTGTCGAATTGACCGACAACGACCCGTCGATCCTGGTCCGCCTGGACGAGGAGCGCGATCAGAACGTGCGCACCATCGAACAGGGCGAGTCGCGGGCCGGCTCGCTCGACAATCGCGTCGCCAGTCTGATTGAGACGCTGACGAGCAGTGTCGAGGCGGCTGCGCTGCGCGAGCAGATGGGGCGCGACCGGGTCACCGCCGCCGAACAGGGCCTTGCGGCCGCGCGCGCCGCCAAGGTCACGGCCGACCTCAACCTCGAGCGCCAGCGAGCCCTCATGGCCAAGGGGCTCACCTCGACGCGCGGCGTCGAGCTGGCGGAGTTGGAAGCGGCGACCCGGACCGCCGAGGTCGACCGCTCGATCGCGACGCTGAATGCGGCCCGCAGCGAAGCCGCCTCGCTCAGGGCCGAGTTGCAGCGAACCCGCGCCGACGCCGACGCGCGCGTGGAGGAGGCCCGCGCCGCCCGTGCATCGGCCAACAGCGATGTGGCCAAGTCGCGCGGCGAACTGGCCAAACTGGACGTGCGCGTGGCCCGTCAGCGCACCCAGCAGGTGACCGCGCCGACTGACGGCACCGTACTCCGCGTGCTCGCGCGCCAGAGCGGTGAGTTGCTGAAAGCCGGCTCGCCGCTGGCCGTCATCGTGCCCGCGTCCAACAAGGACGTGGTCGAGTTGTGGGTGGACGGCAACGACATGCCCATGCTCGCGCTCGGCAATACCGCGCGGCTGCAGTTCGAAGGCTGGCCCGCGCTGCAGTTCTCGGGATGGCCGTCGATTGCCGTCGGGACCTTCGGCGGGCGCATTCTGCTCATCGACCCGACCGACAACGGCAGGGGCAAGTTCCGAGTGCTGGTGGAGCCGGATCCTCGTGACGCCCCCTGGCCGTCCCGGCGCTTCCTTCGCCAAGGCGTGCGGGCCAACGGCTGGGTACTGCTCAAGGTGGTGCCGATTGGCTACGAGCTGTGGCGCCAGTTCAATGGCTTCCCTCCCGTCGTGTCGCTCGACGAACCGGCCGCCGCGGGTGTTTCCCCGGCCGACAAGGACTCGAAGGCCGATGACGGCAACTCTTCCGACAAGGGCGAACAGAAGTGACCAGGCCGTGGCGCCGTGGCGCGGTCATCGTCACCGTGGGGCTGTTCGTCGCGACGGGCGCGGCCCACGCGCAGACCGCGGCGTCCTCCAGCGCGCCGCTCACGACCACCGAACTGCTCGCGTCAGTGGAGCGCGCGCTGCCGCTGCTCGAGCGTGCCCGCCAGGACGTGGCGATCGCCCAGGGCGAAGCCCGGGAGGCCCTCGGCGCATTTGACCTGTCCCTCAAGGCCACCGCGAAGAGCATGCGAGGGTACTACGACAACGAGCGCGCCTCGGGCATCCTCGAACAACCCCTGGCACCGCTCGGCCTCACCGTCTACGGCGGCTATCGTCTGGGCCGCGGGTCGTTTGGGCCATACGACAGCCGGTCGCAGACGCTGTCGGAGGGCGAAGCCACCGGTGGTGTGCAGCTGCCACTGCTGCGCAATCGGTCGATGGACGGACGTCGCGCTGCCCAGCAGGTCACGGCCCTGGGCGTGAGCGTGGCCGAGCGCGGGCTCGACAAGGCGCGCCTGACGTACTTCATGCAGGCCCTCGCGGAATACTGGGATTGGGTGGCCGCAGGCCAACAGCTGCGCGTCGCCCGCGAGTTGCTCCAGCTGGCCGAGGCCCGCGACCAGCAGCTGGCCGATGCGGCGGCCCTTGGCCAGATCGCCCCGGTCGAACGCACCGACAACCGGCGTGCGATCTTGCAGCGACGCTCGGCGTTGTTTCTGGCCGAGCGGCAGTTGCAGATGAAGGTCATCGATCTGTCGCTCTATCTGCGTGCGCTCGACGGCACCCCGGTGCGGCCCAGCGAGCAGCGCTTGCCGCCGCTGCTGCCGCCGCTGCCACAGACCGAGCCGGACGAGAACGAGGAGTTGCGCATCGCCTTCGAGCGCCGGCCTGAACTGAAGGCCCTGCGGCTGAAGCGCGGGCAGCAGGACGTGGAGCTACGGCTGGCCGAGAACGCGGTATTGCCGGCCCTCGACCTGTTTTCCGAAGTGTCGCGAGATTTTGGCAGCGGACCGGAAAGCCGGTCGGGCACCGGCGTCGAAGCGGGTGTGACCTTCCAGCTGCCATTCCAGCGTCGGAAAGCCACCGGGAAGATTCTCCAGGTGCGCGGCAAGATGGCGGGACTCGATCAGGAATTGCGCTGGGCCGAGGACGGGGTGCGGGCCGACGTCCAGGATGCGCTGAGCGCAGTGCGCGCTGCCCGCGCCGTCCTGGAGGTGGTCACCGAAGAGCTGACGGTGGCGCGCGAACTCGAATCGCTCGAACGCGACCGCTTCGCGCTTGGCGACTCCACGCAGTTTGTCGTCAACTTGCGCGAGCTGGCCACCGCCGATGCCGCGTTGCGCGCGGCCAAGGCGCTGGCCGACTGCCAGAAGTCGCTCGTGAGTGTGGACGCTGCCACGGGGCGCCTGCTCGACCGGTTGACGCCGACGCTGTGACGCGTCAAAGCTTGCGGTAGCTGCCCGCGTTGCGGGCGACCGCGGCGCGAGCCAGCGCGGCCGGCAGATGCTTGGCGCCAAACGCCAGCGCGCGATTCAGGCGACCGGTGACGACCATCGACCGACCCGCCATCACCGCGGCGTAGCTCTCCTCGACGACCTGGCGGGCATCGAGCCACATGAAACGCGGCATCGCCTGCATCTGTGCGCGCGTGCCAGTGACGTCGTGGAATTCGGAGTACGTGAACCCGGGACACACGGCGGTGACATGCACGCCCTGCTCGCGCACCTCGCCGGCCAGCGCCTCTGAGAACTTCACGAGGAACGCCTTGGAGGCGGCATACAGGGTATGGCCGGGGGCCGCTGGCACGAGCGCCGCCAGCGAGGCGATGTTCATCACGCGCCCGTACCCATGCGCGATCATCGCTGGCAGCAGCCGGTGCGTGAGTTCAGCCACGGCAGTGACCAGCACCTGGATGAAGTCGGCCTGCCTTCGCCAGTCGGTTCGTGAGTACGCGCCCGGCACACCATAGCCGGCGTTGTTGACGAGCACGTCGATGTGCAGTCCGCCGGCATGGAGGTCGGCGCACAGGCCCGCCGGCGCGGCTGGGTCGGCGAGGTCAGCCGGCAACACGTGCACGGCCACGTCGTGAGCGGCGCGCAGCTCGGCGGCGAGCGCCTCGAGCCGGTCAACGCGACGCGCCGTGAGCACGAGGGTGTAGCCGTGCTCGGCCAGCCGCTCGGCGAAGGCCTTGCCGATGCCAGCGGACGCGCCGGTCACAAGCGCCGTACGGCCGTGTCCTTCGCGCGACGTCATGCGGGCATTATCGTCCGTGCCGCCGGCGGTGTCGACGACGCGTATCGCGCCATGGCAAGTGTTACCGGAGGGAGGCGGTCGGAGCGAGCGCACGGCGCCACCGGGCGTATGATGTGACTTCCTCCGGAGGTCGCCCATGTTTGCGAAAGTCGCTTCAGCCGCGTTTGTCGCCGTCCTGTGCACTGGCTGCATTCGCAGCGCCACCGTCATCAATGTGAAGGCCGACGGCAGCGGCACCGTCGAACAGACGATGCTGGTGAACCTGGGGCTCATGAAGGGCATGCTGGGCGGCATGGCCGGGCCGCAAGGCCAGACACCTGGCGTGCTGAACGAGGCCGACCTCAAGCGCACCGCCGCGCGCATGGGCGAGGGCGTGACTTTCGTGTCGGCCGAGCCGCTCAAGGGCGACGACGGCTTCGAGGGCACCAAGGCCCTCTACGCCTTCACCGACGTGACCAAACTGCGCGTGGATCAGGACCCCAACCTGTCGGGCTCGAGCACCGGGGGTGTGTCTACGCCGCCGAAGGACAGCAACCCCGTCACGTTCGAGTTCGCGAAGGCCGGCGGCGTCGCGACGCTCACGGTCTCGCTCAAAGACAAGCCGAAGGCCGCTGGGGGCGGCACCACGCCGGCGCCAGCCGGTGGACCCGACATGGACAACCCGCAGATGCTCGAGATGATGCGGTCGATGTTCAAAGGCTTCAAGGTCAGCATTGATGTGGCCGTCGCGGGCAAGATCCTGAAGACCAACGCCGACTATGTCTCGGGGTCGCGCGTGACGCTGCTCGAGATGGACATGGAGAAGCTGATGCAGGACGAGGCACAGCTGAAAAAAGTTCAGAAAATGCTCGGGCCCACCGCGTCGGTGAGCGAGCTGAAGCCCTACCTGAAGGACGTCAAGGGCCTGAAGGTCAACGACCCAGTCGTCACGATTTCGTTCCAGTAGCATTCTCGGGCAACTCGCGCTTGGTGCTGGCGGCGCTCGCCATGAAGGCGAGCCCCAGGGCCACGAACGCTCCGCCGATGCCGGTGGCCACGCCGGGCTCACGCGCAGCAAACGCGATCACCATGAACAGGCCCAGCCCCAGGCCGCACAAGATGATCCCCAGCGTCATCTTGAATCCTTGCGCCCGCTGCAATCCGCTATCGCCGAGCACGGGCTCGGGCGGCGCCATGCCCCGTTCGATCATGGCCATGCGTTCCCGGTGGCGGAGCTCGGCGATCTTGCTGCCCCGGATGATGGTTGCGATCACCACCGCAAAACCGCCAAGGATGAGCATCGCCGGCAGGAACAAGAGCTCCGAAGCAAACTGGTATTCGTCCACGGTCGGCCTCCACCTGACCCATTAGACTCGGCGGCGCGGGCCGTTTGTTTCACGCCGGGGTGAAACAATTCGTCCCGGTCGCTTGGTCTAATGGCGGTAGTGCATGTCCGACACCTCCGAACGCGAGCTGGTTGCGCGCTGCCGCCGTGGAGAAGAGGCTGCGTTTCGGACATTGGTTGAGCGGTACTCGCCCATGGTCTTTGCCCTGGCCGGCCGGCTCGTGCAGGCGCCCCAGCGCCCTGAGGACATTGCGCAAGAGACCTTCCTGCGGGTGCACCGCGGTTTGCCGTATTTCCGGGGTGAGGCGAAGTTGAGCACCTGGATCTTCCGGATCGTGTCGAACGTGGCCTTCGAGGCGCGCGGACGCGAGCATCCCCGTGACGTGTCGCTCGACGACGACGCCGCGCCGGTGCCTCGGCCGGCCGTACGCGACCGCGTGTTCTCGGACATCGAACTCCGCGACCGGCTCGACAAGGCCCTGGCGCGCCTGCCCGAACGTTACCGTGTCTTGGTGCAGGGCCACTACGTGCAGGGGGTGAAGTACGAGGATCTGGCCGAAGCGCTCGGCATTCCGGTCGGCACGGTGAAGACACATCTCTTCCGCGCCAAGCGCCTGCTGCGCGCTGCGCTCACGGGGGACCTGGCATGACGCTCATGGACTGCGCCGCCCGGCGTGATGAACTCGACGAGGTCGCCGCGGGCGCACCGGCCCAGGCCGCCTTCCAGGCGCACCTCGAGACCTGCGACGGCTGTCGGGCCGAACTGGCCCTGGCTCGGCACCTGGAACGCGTGCTCGCCACCTGGCCGACCCCGGCTCCGCCGGCGCACTTTGCGATCACGATAGCGGCGGCGGCCCGCCGTGAGACGTGGCGGCAGGAGCAGGTCGTGGACTGGGGCTTCAACCTGGCCCTCGGAATGGGACTGGCCGCCATCGTCGCCGGACTGGGCGGCATGGTGTGGATGGTCGGCGCGTCGGCTGGTGGCGATGGCGCTCCTCAGGCGGCGGCCAACGCCGTGGGTGCCCTGGTCGCGACGGCGCGGGCCGAAGCGTCGGTTGTGAGCACCGCCACCGTGCTGCTGGTCACGGCGGTTGGCGCCTGGTGGTGGGCCGAGGAGCGCAGGCGCTGGTAACATGCGCGCCGTGGCACCGGCGCCGAATCCGCGACCGTTTCTGAAGTGGGCAGGAGGCAAACGGCAGCTCCTGCCGGTGCTTCGGGCCTACTATCCAGCCGAGATCGCGGGCTATCACGAACCGTTCCTGGGGTCTGGCGCGGTCTTCTTCGATCTGTGGGCCCAGGGCCGGCTCGGCGGTGCGCGAGTGTCGCTCAGCGACGAGAACCCCGACCTGGTGGGCTGCTACCTGCGGATCCGGGACTCGGCCGATGCCGTGATCGCCGAGCTCGAACGCCTGGCGCGAGGCCACGCCACCGGCGGCGCCACCTTCTACTACGACGTGCGCGATGGTCGCTTCAATCCCGCCCGCACCGCCTGGGCCGCCGCGGGCGCGGCCCCCGACACCTACGGTCCCGATCTGGCGGCCATGCTGCTGTACCTGAACCGTACCGGCTATAACGGCTTGTTCCGGCTCAATCGCTCCGGCGGGTATAACGTGCCCGTTGGCCGCTACGCCCGTCCCCGCATCGTCGACTCCGCCCGCATCCACGCCGCGGCGGCGGCGCTGTCGGCGCCAGGAGTGACCGTCAACTGCACGCCGTTTGACGCGGTCTCAGCCCACGTCTGCCCCGGCGACTTCGTCTACTTCGATCCGCCGTACGCGCCACTCGGCCCCACGTCGAACTTCCGGCAGTACACCGCACGGGGGTTTTCGGATGCCGATCAGGAACGGCTGCAGGTGCTGACCGTGACCTTGGCCCGCCGGGGCGTACACGTACTGCTCAGCAACTCGAGCGCCGAGTCGATCGAGCGCCTGTATGGAGGCCGGGCGGCCATTTCGGCGGGATTCAGCATTCGGCGCGTGCCCGCACGGCGCTGCATCAACACGCGGGCCGACCACCGTGGTCCCGTGGACGAGCTGGTGGTCAGCAACCTGCAACCCCTGTCCGTTGGGCTTTCGCCCTAGGCTAGCGAAGATGGGCGCCCCTGTCGCAACCTCGCGCTCGGTCCGAAACACTGAGGACAGGCGCCAAAAAGGCCTCAGCGCGTCGCCAGGCAACGGCCCAGACCGGTCGAGCAAACGTGCTACTCTGACGAGACAATCAGACCCTGCGAGAGTGGCGGAACTGGCAGACGCGCCGGACTTAGGATCCGGTAGCCGCAAGGCTTTGGGGGTTCGACTCCCCCCTTTCGCACCAGCCACCGCCGCTGCGCCCAAGCCACCCCCGAAGCGAGAGCTTCACCCACACACCCCAACCCCTTGATGAAGACTGAACTGGTAGACGTCAACGAGACGCGGAGAAACCTGATCGTGGAGATTCCCACGAGCGAGGTCGAGTCCGCGATCGATCGGGTCACCCGCGAGTACACGAAGTCGGCCCGCCTGCCGGGCTTCCGGCCCGGTAAGGTGCCTGCCACCGTCGTGCGCCAGCGCTTTCGCGCCCAGATCCTCCACGACGTGGCGCACGATCTCATCCCCCGCACCATCGACCAGGTGCTGTCGGAACAGGGTGTCGAGCCAGTGGACACGCCCGACGTGAAAGACGTGGTCGTCGAAGAAGGCAAGCCGCTCTCGTTCACGGCGAGTTTCGACGTGGTGCCGCCGTTCGATCCTGGGGACTTCGGCGACATCCAGCTGCGCCGGACGTCGGGCTTGGTCGAAGACGACGCCGTGCACCAGACGCTCGAGCGACTGCGTGAACGCGCCGCGCGCTTCGAACCGGTGGAAGGGGGCGTGGCCGAAGGGCACACCCTCGTCATCGATCTGGAACGGCGCGCCACGGCCGCCGATGGGGCCAGCGCCGCGCCCGACCGCCACGAGAAGGTCTCAATCGAGATGGGCGCGCCGGCCAACCCGCCCGGCTTCGATGCCGAGGTCACGGGCATGACGGTTGGCGAGTCGCGCACCTTCACGCTGAGCTATCCGGCCGACTACGCCGTGGCCGAACTGGCCGGCACCTCGGTGGGCTACACCGTGCAGCTCAATGAACTGCGCCGCCGGGTCATGCCGGCGCTCGACGACGACTTCGCCAAGGATCTTGGCGAGGAACTGGACTCGCTCGAGGCGCTGCGCGCCCGCGTGCGGGCCGATCTCGAGACCGAATCGAAGGACGCGGCGGAGCGCCAGTTGCGCGCCGACCTGCTGAAGCAACTGGCCAAGCGTCTGCCCTTCCCGGTGCCCGCTGCGCTCGTGGACCGCGAGATCGACCGGCGCGTTGAGGAATTCGCGCGGCGGCTGATGTCGCAGCAAATCGATCCACGCCGCACCAACATCGACTGGGCGGCGTTCCGGCAGGGTCAGCGCGATCCCGCGCACGAGGCTGTGGCCTCGGCCCTGGTGCTCGATCAGGTGGCGCGCCGCGACAAGATCGAGGTGACCGACGCCGACCTCGACGGCGAGTTGGAACGCTACGCGGAACGCACGGGCCTGACTGCCGTCGCCGTGCGCGCCCGGCTGGAACAGGAAGACGGCCTGGGGCGGATGGCGATGGGCCTGCGGCGCGAGTCGACGGTCACGGCCGTACTGAGCCGCGTGCAGGTGGTGGAGTGAAGGACGCGCCCGGCGCGCCGATTGACCTGATGAGGAATCGCACCGTGACTGACTCGCGCATGACGCTCGTGCCCATGGTGGTCGAACAGACCAACCGTGGCGAACGCGCTTACGACATCTTCTCGCGGCTGCTCAAGGACAACATCATCTTCCTGGGCACGCCCGTCGACGACACGGTCGCCAACCTGGTCATCGCGCAGATGCTGTTCCTCGAAGCCGAGGATCCCGACAAGGACATCCTGCTCTACATCAACAGCCCGGGGGGCGTGATCACCGCGGGTCTCGCCATCTACGACACCATGCAGTACGTCCGTCCCGACGTGCAGACGCTGTGCATCGGTCAGGCCGCCTCGATTGCCGCCGTGCTGCTCACGGCCGGCGCCAAGGGCAAGCGCGCCTCGCTGCCCAACTCGCGCATCCTGATCCATCAGCCGTGGATGTCGGGGCTCGGGGGCCAGGCTACCGACATCGCTCTCGCGGCGAAGGAAATTCTGCGCCAGCGTGAGCGCATCAACGAGATCATGGAGCTGCACACCGGGCAGCCCTTGAAGCGCATTCAGGACGACACCGAACGCGATTACATCATGTCGCCCGACGAAGCCAAGGCCTACGGAATACTTGACGACGTGATTCGGAAACGGGTGTAACATCGAAGAGACGCGTCCTCCTGGCGCCTCTCCTGCCGCGAGATCCCTTATGGTGAAGAAGAACGGCGAAGGTGAGATCCTGCGCTGCTCGTTCTGCAACAAAGATCAGAACGACGTCAGGAAGCTCATTGCCGGCCCGACGGTGTTCATCTGCGATGAGTGCGTCGAGGTCTGCAACGACATCATCGCCGACGACAACCGCGAGAGCCGCAGTGTGCGCTCCGCGTTGCCGTCTCCACCCGAGATCAAGAAGTTCCTCGACGAGTACGTCATCGGCCAGGAGCGTACCAAGAAGAAGCTCGCCGTAGCGGTGTACAACCACTACAAACGGCTCGAGATACAGAAGCAGCCCAAGGGCCGCACCGACGTCGAGCTCACCAAGTCGAACATCCTGCTCATTGGGCCCACCGGCACCGGCAAGACCCTGCTCGCGCAGACCCTCGCCAAGCTGCTCTCGGTGCCCTTCACGATCGTCGACGCCACGACGCTGACCGAAGCGGGCTACGTCGGCGAGGATGTCGAGAACATCATCCTCAAGTTGCTGCAGGCGGCCGGGGGCGACATCGAGAAGTGCCAGCAGGGCATCGTCTACATCGACGAGATCGACAAGATCGGCCGCAAGGACGAGAACCCGTCGATTACCCGCGATGTGTCCGGCGAAGGCGTGCAGCAGGCGCTGCTGAAGATTCTCGAAGGCACGGTGGCCAACGTGCCGCCCCAGGGCGGGCGCAAGCACCCGCACCAGGAATTTTTCCAGATCGACACGACCAATATCCTCTTCATCTGCGGCGGCGCGTTTGTGGGCCTCGACAAGGTCGTGGAACGCCGGCTCGGCAAGAAGACGCTCGGCTTCAGGGCCGACATCAAGTCGCGCAAGCAGCGCGACACCGGCGCCACGCTCGAGCAGGTGGAGCCACAAGACCTGATTCGCTTCGGCCTTATCCCGGAGTTCGTCGGGCGCCTGCCGGTGCTCGGCACGCTGCACGAACTCGATCGCCCCGCACTGGTGCAGATCCTGACGCAACCGCGCAACGCCATCGCGCGTCAGTACCAGAAGCTCTTCGAGTACGAAAACGTGAAGCTGCGCTTCACCGACGACGCAATGGAAGCGATCGCCGACATGGCGCTTGAACGCAAGATCGGCGCGCGCGGTCTCCGGATGATCATCGAAGACCTCATGCTCGAGCTGATGTACACGCTGCCGGGCCAGAAGAAGGGCCGCGAATACGTTATCACCCGCGAGATGGTGCTCACGAAGAACACCGGGCTCGAAGTCATCGAGAAGGCAGGCTGATGGAAGTCTACGAGACCCTCCCCGTCGTTCCGCTGCGCGACGTCGTCGTGTTCCCGCACATGATGATGCCGTTCGTGATTGGACGGCCGTCGTCCATTCGCGCGCTGGAACATGCGCTCGGCAAAGACAAGCGCATCTTCCTGGCGGCGCAGCACGACGCCGGCACCGACGATCCACGCCCTGAAGACGTCTTCATGATGGGCTGCGTGGCCAATGTCGTGCAGAGCCTGAAGCTGCCCGACGGCAATATCAAGGTGCTGGTCGAAGGCGTCGAGCGCGCCCGCGTCATCGAGTGGAAGGAAGACAAGGGCTTCTTCCGGGTGGTGGTGAAGGTCCTGAAGAAGCAGCGCGACGAATCAGGCGACGTCGAACAGACGATGAGCCGCGTCGTGGCGCTCTTCGAGCAGTATGTCAAGCTCTCGAACAACCTGCATTACGACGCGATGATCGCGGCCGTCAAGGTCGACGATCCGGGCAAGCTCGCTGACACGATTGCGGCGCACCTGCTCGTGGGCGTCGACGAGAAGCAGAACCTGCT
>JANMDX010000067.1:0-11991 GCA_031376505.1 Acidobacteriota bacterium | reverse complement strand
CCCAGGTCGCCTCACTTTGCCGACCCGGTGTTGCACTTAGTATGTGAATTCGCCACCGCTAACACGGGTTGCTGCTGACAAACCGACCGGCGATTAGTGTGTGTTTGTGTCTGGTGCGGTCGGTTTGCAGCAGAACCCTGTCTCGTTGATATGACTGGGCTGCTGTCAAGGGACAGAGTTTGTTGTTGCTGTTGATCGGTCACATCGGCGTGCGCGTGAAGGGTGATTCTGCGGGGGTGTCACGGTGCCTGCGGCGGCTTCGACGATGAATCCTGCTGATATACGCCGGTCTGGTGTCGCCACCCGTTGCGGCCAGAATTGGATTCGTCGGAAGACGCTCCTGCTAGAGGCTGGGATTGGATCCGAAGATCGACCCGATAACGAAATCGAGCGTGCTTCGCATTCGTGCCGCAGACACCGTGACGCGAGCCACAGCAACAACTCCAACGTGTTTACGCGGACGCGAGGGGCTCCGGCACTTCACGCATGACCGCCCAGAGAAAGCCGACGAGCTCGCGCGCCACCGCGACGACGGCGACCTGCGGCGGCCGCGCGGCACTCAAGCGCTGAAACACCTTGTGTGCGCGATGCTGGGCTTTCCAGGCGTGCGCGATCACCAGCGCGTCCTGGCCTTCCTGCCGCTTCTTCAGCGCGACACCCACCTTCGGCGCGAACCGGTAGCTCCACGCGGCTTGGACCAGCACATGGCGCACGTGACTGTTCCCCGCTTTCGTGATCGAGCCGCGTCGCTGGCGGTCCCCACTCGAATGCTCACGGGGCACGAGCCCGAAGTACGCCATCAACTCGCGCGCCGAGCCGAAGCGCCGCCAGTCCGCCAGTTCCGTGGCGAGCACCATCGCGCCGTGTGTGTCGAGCCCGCGAAAGCACTGCAGGCGCGCCACCTTCGGCGCCAACGCGGGCGTCAACGCGAGCGCGGCGATCTGGCGATCCAACTCATCGCGCCGACTGAGCTTGTACTCGAGCAGCGCGAGGTATTCGCCGAAGACGATCCGATCCTCTGCCGCCAGCGACGAATGCGCACGCGCCAAGCGGCGCAACCACTCGTAGTGCGGCTGCCGCCACGGGGTGCCCTCGCGATACACGAGCCCACGGCGCGCGAGAAACTTGAGGACGTAGTGCCGCGACTTGAGGATTTCACGCTGGAACGTCGAGCGACAGCGGACGAGATCGCGCACCCGCTCCTCGGCTTCAGTCGGGATATGCACCGCCGTGAGCTCCCCGGCGCGGAACAGCCGCGCAAGCTGCGACGCGTCGTACTTGTCGTGCTTCCGCTGGACACCGGGCTTCGTCGGAATGAGCGACGGCGCGATCACCGTGCACGTAATGCCCCAAGTGGCCAGCTCCCGCTGGAGCACGTAGCCAGCACCGGATGCCTCGTAGCACGTCCGCAGCGTGTCGGCCGGCCCGAGCTTCTCCAGGTAGCGCCGCAGCTTCTTCAGGTCGTAGGGGAGCTTGTCGACCCGCACCGGTGCCGGGGCGTCGGTGGGCAAGACGGCCAGCGTGACGGACTCCTTGTGCACATCGAGCCCGACGAAGATTGTTGAGGGAGCATTCCGCGACTGATCGACCGTTCCAGTAGACATGGGCTGGTCCTCCGAAGAGTGGCGACAGGCTCGACCGTCGCCGGCGGCTCTGGTACCTCGGTTCGCACTGAGGAGCTAACCCACGCGAAACCGGGGGGCCAGCCCAGTCATATTTTCTAGCCGCGCAACGATCGGTCGTGTACCTTCAAGCGTCTCTCAGTCCTGACGTCTATGCCGAATCTGCCCAGCCCGTTGATCTCCGCGTCTCCCGATCGCCTCGGCGGCACTGCGGTGTTTGCCGGGACGCGCGTGCCAGTACAGAGCCTAATCGACTACCTCGAGGCGGGGCACCCGCTCGACCATTTTGTTGAGCAGTTTCCGAGCGTCTCGCGTGAGCACGCGGTCGCGGTTCTGGAACTCGCCAAGCACGCGTTGTTGACACCGGCCGCGTAACGCGGGAACGCAGTGCGGGTGCTCCTCGACAGCAATCTGCCCAGCGCGTTTGCCGCGCTGTTGCCTGGTCACCGCACCGAGACGACGCATGCACGCCGCTGGTCCGACTTGGATGATGGACCGCTGCTGGACCCGGCCGAACGCGAGTACGATGCCGTTGTGACGATGAATCAGAGTCTGGGTAGACGCAATGAGTCAACGCAACAGGGCTGCAAAACGCGCCGACGGCGAATCAAAGCCGAGACGCTTCCGAGGGCGCGTGTTGAGCTTCGCCGCAACGACATCGAGATCGTGCTGCGTCAACGATCCCATGGACACGCCCTTCGGAAAGTACTGTCGCAACAGACGATTCGTGTTCTCATTCGTGCCACGTTGCCATGGGCTGTGCGGATCGGCGAAGTACACGTCCAGCCCCGTGTTGATCGTGACTTACTGATGGTTGGCGAGTTCCATCCCGCGATCCCACGTGAGGGAACGGCGTACGTGCTCTGGCAGTCGGCACATCTCGCGGGAGAGTCCATCAGTCACCGCGTGCATGTCGCGACCGAGCAGCTGTACGAGGACCGTAAAGCCAGTCGTGCGATCGACGACGGTCGCGAGTTGCGTCCAGTGTCGACCGAGCAGCAAGTCCCCTGCCCAGTGGCCTGGCACGAGTCGGCCTTCGATCTCTGCGGGGCGATCCGCAATCGACACCGCGCCTTTGATGTGACACCGCTGCTGCCCCGTCACGGTGTTGTGCACGTTGCGGCGCATCGGTCGACCGGAACGCAAATGCGCGCGCAGCTCACGCGCCAGTACGCCGCGCGATTCGACGAACAGTGACTTGTAGATCGTTTCGTACGAGACGCGCATCACGCTCCCGACCGGGTGCTCCTTGTACCGCGTCCCCGCAATCTGCTCGGGCGACCAATCGTCCCGCAGTCGCGCGGCCACATAGGCACAGAGCGTCGGGTGTTGCGCCAACACACATGGCTTCGGGCGTGCGGCGCGGCGCCATGTGCGATCATCGGCATCCAGCGCACGATACTTGACGCTGCCACGATTCCGCCGGATCTCACGGCTGATCGTCGACGGCGCACGTCCCAAGCGTCGACTGATCGACCGCAGCGACTCAGATCTGGCGAGCCCACGCGAGATCTCTTCGCGCTCAGCGAGTGTCACCGCAGTGGCACGCCGCCGCTGCGGTGCCTGATAGAAGCCGCCGAACGGTAGCAGAATCGAGAAGATCGAACCGGGCTGCGAACCGACCGCCTTGGCGATGACCGAGACCGACGCTCCCGCTCGCCACATTTCCCATACGTGCCGTCGCTTCTCTGACGGCAACCATGGTCGTCCGATCTTCGCCATGCTCCACCTCCATGCAGAACCGTAACGAGGTGTTGCACTGACTGATTGAGTCTACCCTCGCTTTGCGGAGCATCTCATTGGCCCGCTTGAGCTCGCGATTCTCGCGCTCGAGCTGCGTCAGCCGCTCCCGCTCGTCGGTCGTGATCCCGGTCCGCGTCCCGGTGTTCCGCTCCGCCTGGCGCACCCACAGTCGCAGCGTTTCCGCATTACAGCCGATCTTCTCGGCGATGGACCGAATGGCGGCCCACTGCGTCGCATGCGCTCCCTGCTGCTCCTGCACCAGCCGCACTGCCCGCTCCCGGACCTCCGGGGAGAATGGCTTACTCCGCTTCCGACCCGCCCGTGTCTGTCGTGCCATGCTCCCAAACTCTCAAAGCTGGGAGCCGCCGCCAAACCCGGGGCGGTTCAGTTGCCCGATTGGCGAGCGGCGTGAACGTTCAGCCACTCAATCATTGAGTGCGCAATTGAAACTTTGTTGCTCTGTCTGCGCTGGAATATTGCTGAATCGTAAGCAGGTTGCTGGCATACTGAGACGTGGGCGACTGGTTGGAGATGTACCAACCGGGGAACTTTACGCTTTCGATTGCCACAGTGATTGCACCGTTTACTGCTGGCATACGATGCAAAACAAACTTCCAGTCATCGCAATCTGTTGGTGAGCCTCCGCATGGCGGCGCGGTAGTGCTGTTGCTCAAGAATGTCGACGCGAAACCCGCAGGGGTGTTGGCGTTGTTCACAAACGACACACTCCACCAGCGTTCCAATCGCCTGACCGATTGTATCGTGTACGTCTCTCTGCTATTCGAAGAACCCGCAGAGGTGACCTTGAACTTGCTGTCAACATCGATACCAAGCTGCCGAAGGTCGTAGGTCTTCAAAATCTTGTCCCTGAAGAGCGGATTGCCGTTGTTGCTTCTCACATATGTGTATTCGGTCGGGCTTTCGTCATACAGAAAAAACCATTCCCCCACGGGGCTGACCTGACTCTGCGGCTCAACTGCACCGTTTCCACCACAGCCAGCAAAGCCACACAGCAGCAATACAAGCGCAATGTCTTTTTTCATCGTTGAAAAGGCTTGAAGGTTGAATGGTGCGAGATTGGAACAACCAATATAGAACGGCGGCTCGGCCGCCACGGCAACGCGGTAGCAAGCTCTGCTTGACCACTGTCACGCGATCATCGTGTGTCGATGGGGCGCAGACCGAGGGGCCAGCCAGCATGAAGATTCCAGCATGGAGATCATGGGCCTGGATCTGCACAATACGAGAGTTCGCTGTCCGTCAAGGCGCACAACGGGACCATCAACGACTGCCGGATCGTGACCAGTCAGGACCGATTCACCGGCGTGTTCGACGAGCGGACGCGCGCCCGCATTCTTCTCGAGGCGAGCACAGCGAGCGAGTGGGAAGCCCGCCACCCGGAGTCGCTCGGCCACGAGGTGATCGTCGCCGACCCCAACTACGCGCCGATGGACGCCAATCGATCGCGCCGAACAACGACCGATCAACGCGATCTGCGCACCGTGATGGACGCGTGCGAGACCGGCGCCTGACGTCCGGCGTATCGCCGCTCGGAGGCACGGCGCCGTGTGCGGACCGAGCTCGCGGTGCGGGATGCGCTGTGCGGACGCGCACGCGGTACATCGCTGTTCGCGGTGTTCGCCCCGCTCAACGCACAGATCGGCGTGGCCGATGCACGCATCGCGTTCGTCGCGCCGGCGAACCACCCGTCGCGAATTCACGTCTCAGTCGTTGCCGATTGCTGAGCGGCGCTCGACCGGCTGAAATACATCACCTTGCGCCGACAAGCGCCGAGCCCGATCACTTGGAGGCGGAAGTCGCTTCGTACTGATCGGCCTCAGCCAGCAGTTGCGCATTCTGGTCGTGGCGCACTGGGCGGATTCAATCGGTCGTCGCAACACCTTCAATCAAGAGGTGTTTATGGGGCGACCCGCTGGACGGATGAAGCAGTTGACCGGCAGGGATGCCATGCGCTCTCCGGGGGCTCCCTCGCATAGGCGAGAAGTCGAGCGTCAGTTTTGGGCACAGATTGCGACGGGAATTACCAGCGAGAAGGCGGCCGAAGCGGTTGGCGTGTCGCCGGCGGTCGGCACGGAGGAGCTTCGCCACCGTCTTCTGCGCGATCCGCTCGCCAGCGTCGCGCAATTCCCGCACGAGCCGCGGCGCGCCGTAGCGGCGGTGACAGCGGACGAACGGCAACAGAATCGAGAAGATCGAACCGGGTTGCGAACCGACCGCTTTGGCGATGACCGAGATCGACGCTCCTCCTCGCCACATTTCCCATACCTGCCGTCGCTTCGCTGAAGGCAACCCTTGTCGTCCGATCTTCGCCATGCTCCACCTCCATGCAGGACAGTAACGAGGTGTTGCACTGAATGATTGAGTCTACCAGCGCTTTCAGCAGAATTTGCGCGGGCGTCGTCTCCGAATCGTCGTCGTGCGCGCACATTGCAATACGCTCCCGATGCTCGCGCCAGTCGCTCCACTGGTGCTGGATGCATTGCGCGAGATGGGCGAGGGCGAACTGCGCGTGGTGGGCGGCTAACATCTGCATGTGCCAGTCGGAGTGCCAGCAGTGGCGGTGAGCAGGATTGCATTCCGTGCGGGCACTGCGCAGGCAATGCTGGTGTTATGCCGACATCAGAGTTCGACGTCCGCGAGGGCCCTGTTGCTCACCTATATGGGCTGGGTCGACGCGCATCTTGGGAAGGCGCCTTGCCGCGGCTACATCCTCGAAGGCTAGATGGCCGAGGTATTCCGCGTCGCGGTGAAGTGCACACGGGGGTGTCCTCGCGCAGTGCAGCCTCAGTGTCTCAGTAAGGGCCATCTTTGCGTCGCACTGAGGGACCACCGCTGACCGGAACACTCCGGAGTCGAAGACTAGTTCCTTGTCCTCCGCCACACCTCTCCGTCCAATTCCCAGGTGTCACCGAGGCGGATCCGCCGCCACCGAACGCCGTCCCATTCCCATGTATCGTCCATCCGCCGGGTACGACTGCCCGAGTCGTGCACGAGTCCGCCGTACAGGACGAGACGGCCGCGGCGTGAATCGAAGGCGAGGCCGGGCGCATACCTGGGACCCGGATTTGGTGCCTGAAGGGGAATCTCCCGCCACCGGTCGCCGTCCCATTCCCACATGTCGACGAATGCGCGAGATCCCGCCTCGCCCCCATACAGCAATGCAACGCCGCGGGCATCGTCGAACGCCATCGCGTGCGCATTGCGAGGCGCTGGACCGGTGTCGGCCGCCTTGATCCAGCGGGTACCATTCCAGCGCCAAGTGTCGCCCAGGTAATGTTGCGCTCCCGCGGAGTCGGGCGCTGAAACCCCGCCAAACAGCAGGACGTCGTTCCGCCGGGCGTCGTAGATCATCGCTCCCCAGCCTCTGGGAGACGGACCCGGGAGGTCGAGTCGCGACCACTGCAGCCCGTTCCACTCCCAGGTCTCGCGAGGCCAGACCCATCGGGACGTTCCCAGCGGGAGCCCACCACCGCCGAACATGACCGATGCCGCTCGCGACGGGTCATGCACCAGGTAATGATGGTCTCGCACCGCTTGCAACGTTGGATCGCGTCGGCTCCAGCTCTCGCCGTCCCATTCCCAGAGCTCGTCGAGGGAATGCAACGACGGCTCATTCCTCAGGCCTCCGTGAAGGATCAGCCGCCGGCGTGAAACGTCGTAGTCAGCGGCGGCGAGCCGACGCATCAGCGGCCCTGACCCTGGCATTCGCTGCCAGCGGCTCCCGTCCCAACTCCAAATGGCAATCGAATCGTGCGCGGAGCTGATCGGGACCGCGGATCCCACGAGCGCCAGGACGCGCCCGAGTGCGGGGCTGTAGACCAGATTGGCGGCGAGAGCCCCGCCGGGCGATTCGACGACCGCGGGTTTACCCGAACGGCCACCTGATGACGGCGTGCTGCAGGCAAGCCCGGCCAAACCGAGCGCAGTCGCTAGACCGGTTGAGCGCATACCCGTGAATGGTAGGTTCAGCCAAGCTCAGCTGTCAATAACGGTTTCTCGTCGCAAGATTGTTCAAGGTATGCAGGTCAGCCTGAAATAAGTTTGACCGTCGCGCGGTGACATCGCTTCTACCGACGGGTAACCCGTCCCGCGAGCAGCAGCCGCAATCCCACGGAGCCCAGTATGGTACGTCACACGCTAGCCCTTGCTTCCGTTGCGCTCCTGCCGACGCAGTCGTCCGCGCAGGCGCCCTGGCCGATGGACCGACCGGGGTTCGTTTTTGACGGGGCTCGCCGGGTTGCAGTTCTCTTCGGCGGCGGCGACGACCAGCGCACCAATGGAACATGGGAGTGGAACGGGTCGCTGTGGAACGCGCGATCCGGTGAGGGTCCACCGACCCGGAGTTCCCACGGCATGGTGTACGACTCGCGTCGTCAGCGCGTGGTGTTGTTTGGTGGCTACAACACCAGCGGACTTCTCGGTGACACCTGGGAGTTTGATGGCACTCGCTGGCAGCAACTCGCCGACGAAGGGCCGTCACCCCGGATCGCGTTCGGCATGGCGTACGACAGCGCGCGAGGAAAGACCGTCCTCTTTGGCGGCGCGGGTGGCCGCGGTGAACCAACATCCACCGACACGTGGGAGTGGGACGGCGTCAGGTGGCTCCGACGCGCCACGACCGGGCCGGCCGGGAACTCTTTCCTCAAGATGGCTGTCAACTCTCGGCCTACGGGGACCACTCGTTTTCGCCTGATGGGGTACCAGATACCGTCCTCTTACCCATCCGCAGGATGGTGTTCGGTGTCGTGGCGGCGAGGGGGGCGCGCGGGCGCGCCGGCTGAGGTGCTCGGTCACGCGGTCCCCGTCGCCTCCCGCGGTCCGGCTCCCCGGCGCGTGCCTTTGGCGCGATAGCTGTCGCCGGTGACGACCAGCTGGTGGGCGTTGTGGGCGAGCCGGTCGAGGGCGGCGGAGGCGAGGAGCGGACTCTGGAACAGATCCGGCCACTCGGCGAGCGCCCGGTTCGAGGTGACGATCAGGGAGCCGCGTTCGTACCGTTCGTTCACGATCTCGTAGAGATCTTCGGGGCCGGGGGGCGCCAACGGCTTGAGGCCGAAGTCATCGATGATCACCAGATCGGGGCGCAGATACGTCGCGAGGCGTCGCTCATAGGTGCCGTCCGCGCGCCCGCCGTGGAGATGGGCGAGGAGGCGACTGGCGCTGGTGAACAGGACGTCGAAGCCTCGGCGACAGGCTTCGTGGCCGAGGGCCTGGGCCAGATGCGATTTCCCGACACCGGCGGGCCCTTGAATCAGGATGTTCTCGTGGCGCTCGATGAAGCGTCCGGTGGCGAGGTCGTAGATCTGCGCCCGCGACACCGTCGGATTGAAGGCAAAGTCGAAGCCTTCGAGGGTCTTCTCGAGATCGAAGCTCGCCCGCCGGAGCCGGACGGTGAGTTGTTTTTGCGCTCGGCGCTCGACTTCATCCTCAAGGAGGCGCTGGAGAAAGTCGATGTGGGAGAGCGGTTCGTCGAGCGCCTGGCGATGCCGCAGGTCGAGGGTCTCCAGGATCCCGGACAGGCGGAGCTGCTTGAGGGGCGGGACGAGCTGATGCTGGAAGGGCATCGTTAGGCCTCCTGGGCGAAGAAGTCGGTCCATGGGCGGACGAACTGGGGGATGGGTCCGTCGGGGGCGGCGGCCGTCGCGGGCGCCGGCAGGGCGTCGAGCCCCTGCTGGAGAATGCGTTTGACGATCCCGTAGCCGGTCTGGTCGAACGCCAGGGCCCGCGTACAGGCGGCCTCGAGCCGCCGCGGGGCGAACTTGTGGGCCAACTGGAGAATCGCCATGGCGCTCCGCAGCCGGTCGAGCGGTCGCTCGCCGAGCAGCCGCCCGATCAGTTCGGTCGTCTGCGGCCCGATGTCGTGCGCCCGTCGCAGACACCAGGCGGGACTGGCCATGAGCGCGACGACTTTCGCGGGCGGGAGGTGATCGGGATGGGTCTGCCGATGCCCAGGGCGCGCGGCCCGGGGATGTGACGCGACCACCGCATGCGCATGGAACAGCGTGACGCTGGTGTCGGCGGCCCGGACCCAGAGCGTCTGCCCGATCAGGCGATGCGGCGCACTGTAGTAGGCGGCGTCAAACACCACGTGACAATCCGGATGGAGCTTGGCCCGTTTCCAGGCGGCGACGGCGTAGGGCGTGGCCGGCAGCGGCTGGAGGGCGGCCTGCTCAACCTCGGCGAAGCGGACCAGCGGGCGCTCCTTGGTCGTCCCATGGATCCGCTCGCCCGCCGTCGTGCGACACCACTGGCGGGCCAGCGCATTGGCCTCGGTCCGATCGCGGAATATCCGCCCCGCCAGGAAATTGCGCTTGACGTAGTGGACCCCGCCTTGCTCTACCTTCCCTTTGTGCTGGGGCGTCCGCGGGCGGCACGGGGCAATCAGGAACCCATAGTGCTCGGCGCACTCGCGATAGGCCCGCTGGACGACCGGGTCATACACACTGGCCCGGACGATGGCGGCCTTGAGATTGTCGATCACCACCCGCCGCGGGACCCCGCCGAAGGCCTCGAAGGCGTGGCGATGACACCGAAGCCAGGTGGTCACCTCTTGGTCGAAGACCACCTCGACGTACTGGTGCCGACTCCACGACAAGACCATCACAAACACCCACGCTTTGCGCGCGATCCCGTCCTGCGGATCGATCACCCGCCCCGCGCTCCCAAAATCGACCTGCGCTTCCTCCCCCGGCGGCGTCTCGATCCGAACGAACCCCTCGGGCGTGGTCGGCTCCAGCGAGCGGACGAAGCGCCACAGGCCGCTATAGCTGCCCGTGAAGCCCACGTCCTCGCGCAGGCGCTCCAGGATGGCGCGACACTCGACCCCCTGAGCGCGGAGCGCCAGGATGCGCTCCCGATACGGCGCCGCTCGGAACGGGGTCGTCGGCAGGGTCACCGCCGGGGCGGTCTCGGCCAACAACGCCTGCAAGCGGCCCGCGTCGGGCACCGGCCCGGTGAGCAGCTCGTGGGTCGTCGCCCACCCCCGGTACCGCCGGACGGTCTTGCGGCTGACGCCCAGGTCGCGGGCAATCGCCCGCTCGCCCTGGCCGAGGTGCAGTCGCCGCAGAATCTCACGAATGTCCAACACGTCTCGTTTCCTTCCCGCCACGGCCCCTCGCAGTCGAAGACGCCGGGAGCAGTACTGGGTCACGCGGACCGGGGCAAGCCGACGGCTGGTCCCCTATCGGGCGAAAACGGCTGGTACCCTATCGGGCGAAATCCGCTGGACCCCTATGGCGAAAACGGCTGGTATACTATCGGGCGAGAAGTGACATTCGAGCAGGAGCTGGTGGCCGTCGTGGATATGCAGGTGGGTGACCGGCGGCTCATCACCGGCCGCTCGGACGGCGGCAGCGGCCTCCTCTAACCAGTCGGCCCGCAGTGGGACATGGTAGCAGTCCGGGCGCGGCCAAATCGTCGAAGGGGCTACGCGCAGGGGCTCCGAGACGGCGTGCGTAGCCAGCCAGTTAGCGAGTGTCCGGTCGAAAGAGCCTTCGAAGTAGACGTAACGAGGGGCATCGGCCGCAAGGATCGGGAGGCTGCTAAGGATCCGGCTTGGGGGTGCCGCCGTGGATACTTGCCACGGCTGGGTCTCCGTGAGGCGGGCTCCCCGGAGCCGTTCCTCGAACAGCCAATTCAGCATCCGTGCAATCATTGCGTACCGGGATGTATGTGGCCGCCGCCTAACGCCCGCAATCACCTGCAAAGCGGGCCAAACGAAGTTTCGGCCAGTGTAGGAAGGCCGGCCCGCTTTGTCAGTGCATTGCGATGTTAGGCCGCTAGCGCGCCTCGAGTCAGGCGCCGATTTCCCCTAGCTTGCTCGTGACGCATGACGAACTGTGTAGGCGAGCTGTTATGCCGCTCGTGGGTCGCAAGGTACCGCTGAGCGGAGCCTCTTTGCCTACGGGACCGTGGTTGGTGCCGTCTTTTCAATGAGGGGGTCGGCATGACGATGCAGTAGTTTCCAAGTACCGGTCTCCCTACGAAAGATTTGCGTAGCTCGTAACGCTCGTTGCATCGGGTTCTGATCGCCCACGCGCGCACCTTGCTGCCGCTCGATCCCTACGGTGAAGGCCAGGTCTCCGCTGACCACGACGCTAAGGTATTCGACGTTCATCGTCGCCCCGCCGGGCTTGTACTGGGACGACGCCCAGTCGTAACGAGCGCCCACGACACCCCAGCCCTTCTCGCCGTACCCTCCGAACGCGCCAAGGATTGTGGCGTCGTCGCGGTGCGAGGCGTTCTGCTTCCACAGTTTTGGATCGCCGTTGATGAAGCCAGACTGCGCCTTTTCCCACCGAGGCAAGAACGCCCTGAAACTCGATTCCGGTGTCGTGCCCCGGCGAACTTGCGCCTGCGCGCGGCCGAACAGCGCGCAAACCAAAATCACAAGCGAGACTGTCTTCTTCATAGTGGCCTCCTTCGGGCCAGCTTCGAGAGAGAATTCTGCTTTCACGCACGACTGGCTCCGCACCATGAAGAAGCGGCCTAACGGCCAATGGATAACCTGCAAGTGCCGAAGGCGCTTGTCGGGTTCATCCATGTGTTAGGCGGCAAGGTGCCACATGTGCCTACGGCTGCGCTGGACGATTCGAATTCCACGCGGCTT
>JANMDX010000056.1:0-68301 GCA_031376505.1 Acidobacteriota bacterium | reverse complement strand
TCGGCAAGAATTATCACGAGCACGCCCACGAATTTTCGCGCAGCGGCTTCGACTCCAGCGCCGCCGCCGGCGCGGTTCCGAAATACCCGATCGTCTTTTCCAAGGTGCCGGAAACGGTGGTGGCGAACGGGGCCAGCAGTGTCATCGATCCGCGCGTGTCGACGGCGATCGACTATGAAGCGGAGCTGGCGGTGATCATCGGCAAGCCCGGCCGCGGCATCCGGCCGGAGGACGCCTTCGACCACGTCTGGGGCTATACGATCGTCAACGACGTCACCGCACGCGACCTGCAGGGCCGCCACAGCCAGTGGCTGGTCGCCAAGTCGCAGGACACGTTCTGCCCGATGGGCCCCTGGGCGGTCAGCAAGGACGAGATCGACATCGGCGACACCGCCATCCGCTGCTTCGTCAACGGCGAGATCCGGCAAAGCTCCAACACCAACCTGCTCATTTTCGACATCCCGACCATCATCGCCACGATTTCCGCTGGCGTGACGCTGCGGGCCGGCGATGTCATCGCCACCGGCACGCCAGCCGGCGTCGGCATGGGCCGGGGCACGTTCCTTCAAGCTGGTGACGTGATGACCGCAACCATCGAGCACATTGGCGTATTGGAAAATCCCGTCGTCGACGCTCGGGACTGAGGACCTGATGCCCCTACCACGTCGCCTCATCGCCGCGATCGCACTGTTACTCGTCATCCCGCTTCACGCGCCCGTGCCGGCGGCCGTCGCAGACAAGGTGAAGTTCAACCTGTCGTGGCTGCCGCAGGGCAGCACCGGCGGCGTGCTCGTTGCCATCGGCAAGGGATTCTACGCCGAGGCTGGGCTGGATGTGAGTGCCGTGCGCGGCTACGGCGGCCAGCGCACGGTGAACGAGATCGCCCAGGGCCTGTTCGAGTTCGGCTACGGCGACCCCGTGAGCGTCATGTTGAACCGTGCCCAGGGGGGCGCGACCGTCATGGTGGCTGCCCTCAACACGCAGTGGCCCGCTGCGCTCTGTTACGTCGATCGCGCCGGCCGCACGCTCAAGAGCCTCGCCGACCTGAAGGGGCTGACCCTCGGAGGTGGGGCCGCATCGCCGGTACACAACATCGCCCCAGCCTGGCTGGCGCTGAACGGGTTGCCCGCCACGCACCTGAAGCTCCTGCGCCTCGACCCGGCGGTCATCAACACGGCGCTACTCGATGGGCGGATCGATCTGGCGGAGTGCTGGGAGGGCGCAAACCGGCCCGTCCTCGAGAAGTTGGGGCGAGAGTCTGGCAAGACGATCAAGTGGCTGCGCTATCGAGACTTCTCGCTCAATCTCTACGGCAACGGCATCGTGACCAGTGCGAAGCTCATGGCGGCCAATCCCGATCTGGTGCGGCGTTTCGTGAAGGCGACGCTGCGGGGGTACGAGTTCCAGCAGCAGCGACCGCAAGAGGCCGTCGATGTGATCGTGGCGCAGGCAAAGCTCCTCGAGCGTCAGACGCTTCTGCAGCAGATTCTCGAAGCGAATGCGCTCGTCAAGGACGCCGACCTGACGGTGCCGCGTGGACGGATCCGCGACGACCGCATGCTGGCGACGGTCGAGTTCGTCAAGCGCGCGTTTTCCGGCACCCAGTCGGTACGGCCGGCCGATACTTACACCAATCGGTTCGTCGAGTAGACGCCGCGTCAGGAGGACGGTGCACATGCGTCGGGTACTTGGGCCGGTGTTGTTCTTTTCCGCGATCGCCGCGGTCTGGGAGTTCGGCGTGGCGTGGTTCGACGTGCCTCGTTATCTGTTGCCGCCGCTCAGCCGAGTGGCGAGCGCGGCCTGGGAGACTCGAGACGAAATCGTCAGCAACGCCGTCGTGACCGCCGGCGAGGTGCTGGGAGGATTTCTACTGGCCACGTTCGTGGGAGTGGGACTCGGAGCGCTGATCCACGCGAGCGCGCTCGCCCGGCGCACGCTCTATCCGCTCGTGACGGCGTTTAACGGGATGCCGAAGATCGCGCTCGCGCCGCTCCTGGTCGTGTGGTTCGGCTACGGGTTCACCTCCAAGGTGGTGGCCAGCTTCGTGTTCGCCGCCTTTCCCATCGTGGTGGCCACAGTTGGCGGGCTGGCCGCCACGCCGTTCGTGCTCGACGAGCACTTTCGCGCGCTCGGCGCCACGACCTGGGATACCTTCTGGCGGCTGCGCCTTCCCGCGGCCCTGCCCAGCATCACCGACGGCCTCAGGATCGGCATGCCCCTGGCGGTCATCGGCGCGACGGTCGGAGAGTTTGTCGGCGCCGAACGCGGCCTGGGGTACCTCATTCTCTTTGCGACGACCCAGGCCCGGATCGACCTCGTCTTCGCCGGCATCCTGGCGGTCACCCTGCTGAGCGTCGGGTTCTCGTGGATGGTCGAGCGGGCCTCTCGCGCGGTGTGGTGGCGCGCCTATTCGTGAGCCACGCCATGCCTCCGGCGCCGGTCATCGTCGTCCGAGGCGTCACGAAGTCGTTTGCCAGTACCACCTCCGCAAGGCCTCGGCGCAGCGCGGCTGGTGCCGGACCGGTGCAGGCGCTTGCGGACGTCACCGTGACGATCGGGGATCACGAATTCGTCTCTATTCTCGGCCCGAGCGGTTGCGGCAAGAGCACGCTCATTCGCATCGTCGCCGGCCTTACTGGTTACGACAGCGGCGAGGTCACCGTGAACGGTTCGCCCATGGTTGGGCCGGTGCCAGAGGTCGGCGTGGTGTTCCAAACGAGCAATCTGCTGCCGTGGCTCACGGTGCAGGACAACCTGATGCTCGGTGCCAGGCTGCGCCGAATGTCGGCCACGGAGACCGCCGCCAGGCTTGCGGCGCTGTTGCAGTCGCTTGGCCTTGGCGGCTTCGAGCAGCGCTATCCGCACGAATTGTCTGGCGGCATGCGCCAGCGCGTGGCGCTTGGCCAGGCGCTCGCGCTCGACCCGGCCGTGCTGCTTATGGACGAGCCGTTTGCCGCGCTCGATGCGCTCACGCGCGACCGGCTCAACGTGGAGCTGCTGCGGCTCTGGCAGGCCCGCCGGCAAACGGCGTTGCTCGTCACCCACAGCATCCTCGAAGCCGTCTTTCTGTCTGACCGCGTGCTCGTGATGTCGCCCCGCCCCGGCACCATCGCTCACGAGCGAGTGATCGATTTGCCCAGACCGCGCGACCCCGAGCACACCCGGCGCGACCCCCGATTTCAGGAACACGTCAACGAGCTGGCCAAGCTCATGGGGGTGTTCTAGTGTGTGCCGGACTGCGCGAGGAAGTCGCTCGGGCCATGGCGGCGATCGGCCCCAGGTGGGCTTCCGACATCGTGGGGCATAGCCGGCAGACGATTGAGGCCTACTCGTCGTTGCTCCGCGAGACGCCGCGGCCGGTGGTGCAGACCGCGCGCGAGCTGGCGTATGGGCCCGATCCGCGTCAGCGACTGGACGTCTACCACTCCTCCGAAGCCTTCGGGCAGCCCATTGTGATCTTCGTGCATGGCGGCGCGTTCATTCGGGGCCAGAAGGACGTAACCGCCGAGGTCTACGGGAACGTGCCGCGCTACTTCGCCGAGCACGGACTTGTCGGCATCAACGTTGAATACCGGCTCGCGCCGGAGTTCGCGTTTCCAAGCGGCGCGCACGACGTGGAGGCGGCCGTCCGGTGGGCGCGGGCGCATGCGGGCGCGTACGGCGGCGATCCCCGGCGCATCTTCCTCATGGGCCATTCCGCTGGCGGAACGCACGCCGCGTCGTACGTGTTCGATGCAAGCGTGCGCCTGGCAGGGAGTCCCGACGTTGCCGGCCTGGTCCTGGTCAGCGCGCGCCTGCGCGCTGACGTCCTGCCCGACAACCCGAATGCGTCCGGCGTCCGGGCCTACTTCGGCGATGATCCCGCCCTCTATGAATCACGGTCGCCGCTCGCGCATGCCGCCGAGTCGGACCTGCCAGTCTTCATCGCCATTGCCGAATTCGAAAACCCCTATCTCGATGTCTACGGCGCCGAACTGTTCTATCGCCTCAGCGTGGCGCGCCGGCGGTCGCCGCCCTTCATGCGGCTCGTCGCCCACAACCACACGTCCGTGGTCGCGCATTTTGGCGCGGGCCATGAGGTTCTCGGGCCGGCCATTCTCGATTTCATTGCGAAGGAGGTATCCCGGCGATGAACGTCGATGACGTGGCTCGTCTCAAGGCAGCCGTGACCGACCACGACATTCATGACGTGCTCAGGCAGCGTTGGAGCCCGCGGGCGTTCGACGGGCGGCCGGTGGAGCGCGCTACGATCCTCCGGCTCGTGGAGGCGGCTCGCTGGGCGCCGTCGTGTTTCAACGAGCAGCCCTGCCACTTCGTCTTGTCGACGCGAGAGCAGCCCGAGGGCTTCGGCCGATTGCTGGACTGCCTGACTGAGTCGAACCGGATCTGGGCTCGGCACGCGGCCGTCGTCGGTCTCACCGTGGCGAAGTTGCACTTCGAACGGACGGGGCAGCCCAACCGTTACGCGCTGCACGACGTGGGCCTGGCGACGGCCAACCTCGTGTTCCAGGCCGCGACGCTCGGCGTCGTGGTGCATCAGATGGCAGGGTTCGATGCCGCTCTGGCCAGAACGGCGTTGTCGATTCCGGCTGGCTTCGAGCCGGTGACGGCGCTTGCGTTGGGATATCCCGGCGATCCCGACACGCTCGACGAGCCCATGCGGTCGCGCGAAATCGCCTTGCGCGTGCGCGTGCCCCTGGCGGCGCTGGCGTTTCAGGGCCGCTGGGGCGAGCCGCTGTGACTTGAGAGGACAAGGGCCGCGGGCGCTGCGCGCAGCGACTACGCAAACGGGAGCACACATGATCGACATCATCCGTATTGGGCACGTGGCGCTCGACGTCTCGGACGTCGGCCGGACGTCGGCCTTCCTGATCCAGGCGCTCGGACTGACCGAGACGGCCCGCGTAGCCGGCGTGGCGTATCTGCGTCATGGGAGCGAGCATCACAGCGTGTCGCTCCACCCCGTGGCCGCGCCGGGCGCGCGCTGCGGCCTGAGGCATGTCGGCTTCGAACTGACGGCGGGGTCACTGCACAGCGCCGAGCGGCTCTTGCGCGAGCGCGGGGTGGCCCTCACGGATGCGCCAGAAGAGGCCGGGCGGGGTCCCGGTCTCGTGCTGCACGATCCTGCTGGACTCTGTCTCGAACTCTACGACGCGATGGACCAGGTTCCTCGTGGCGCCGAGCCAGGGCCCGTGGGGCTTCGCAAGCTGAGTCACGTCACGTTGAAGGCGCCCAGCCCCAAGGCCATGGCCGACTTCTACACGGGGACGCTCGGCTTCCGGGTGTCGGACTGGCTGGGGGCACGGTTTGCCTGGATGCGGTGCAATGCCGACCACCACGCCGTGGCCGTAACGGCCTCCGATGCCCCCCCCGGCCTTCACCACTTTGCGTTCGACCTGCTCGACTGGAGCGAGATCAAGCGGGCCTGCGACCACCTTCACGGCCTGGGCGTGCGTCTCGAGGCCGGGCCCGTGCGTCATGGCCCTGGCAACAACATCGCGATCTACTTTCGCGACCCAGACGGTTTGCGCATCGAGCTCACCTGCGAGATGGAACAGATTCTTCACCGGCAGGATCGCACACTCGAGTGGCCGTCTGCCGGTACCTTCGACCTGTGGCACGGCGCCAGCGCGCCGTCAACGTGGGCCGACTGAGGAAGCCCCCTGCTCGGTCGCGCTCGCGGGGTCATGCCGGCGGAATCAAGGTGCGCTGGGCCGCAACGAGCTGCCACCGTCGATCGCGCTTCACGAACACGTGCAGGGCCAGAGTGTGGGTTCGATGGTCTTGGCCGCCGGCCTTGCGCGTGTCCACGCTGTGATGCGTGAGCACGGCCGTGTCGCCATAGACGTGCACCCGGTAATTGGTGTTCGCGGCATCGCTCTCGGTCGCGGGTCCGAGCGTCTTCAGGAACGCGATGTCTTGCGCCTTGTTGGTGATCCGGCCGTCGTGCTCGACGTACATGTACTCGTCGGCCAAGATGCGCTCCAGAATTGCCTCGTTCCCTGGGTCGCTCTTTGAATAGACCTTCGACCACTCCTCATCGAGTGCGACGAGTTCCCGAACCACATCGCCGGCAGGCTCGGCGGCGATCGGGGGCGGCGTGGGCTCCGGTCGCCCCCCGCATGAACCGAGACACGCGGCCGCTCCGGCGACAATTACTGTGGCGAGGCTCCGGGTCATCGTGAATTCCTTTCGGCCGTGTCGTCGTCAGGACGGGCGGCGCGTGCGGCGATTGGCAGGATCTGGTTGACGGTTGTCCAAACTACGATGTATACAGCATACTTCATGAACGTCAGATACCCGCGTGATGAGGTCCGCCCGATGACATCCACCGACGGCCTGGTGGCCGACCGTTCCCGTGCCCGCGCCCTCGACGCCGCCGATCCGCTCGCGCCGTTTCGTCGCCAGTTCCACCTCCCGACGCGCGCCGACGGTCGCGAAGAGATCTACTTCTGTGGCGACTCCCTCGGTCTCCAGTCCACGCGGACCGAGGCGTACGTGCGCGAAGAGCTGCGCACGTGGCGGGAGCGCGGCGTGCGCGGCCATTACGAAACGGAGTGGCCGTGGCTGCCGTACCACGAGCGCCTCGGCGACGCCATGGCCACGCTCGTTGGCGCGCTGCCGTCGGAAGTCGTGGTCATGAACGGGCTCACGGTAAATCTACACCTGATGATGGTGAGCTTCTTCCGGCCGACCCGCGAGCGCTTCAAGATCCTCATCGAAGACCACGCCTTTCCTTCGGACCACTATGCCGTGGTGTCGCAGCTTCGGCTGCACGGGCTGGACCCGGCTCGGGCGCTCGTCGTCGTCGCGCCCCGCGAGGGCGAGGAGCTCCTTCGGCAGGAAGACCTGACGGCGGCGATCGACCGTGAAGGCGACCAGCTGGCGCTCGTGTTGCTGCCGGGCGTGCAGTACTACACTGGGCAGGCCCTCGATCTGAAGGCGCTCGTCGAGGCCGGACACCGGGTTGGCGCGGTCGTGGGGTTCGACCTGGCGCACGCGGCGGGCAACCTGGTCATGCAGCTGCACGACTGGGGCCCCGATTTCGCCTGCTGGTGCACCTACAAGTACATGAATTCCGGCCCGGGCGCCGTCGGCGGCTGCTTCGTGCATGCGCGGCATGGCCGGGCGCTCGATGTGCCACGGCTCGCCGGATGGTGGGGGCACGACAAAGCCACACGCTTTCAGATGGGGCCGACCTTCGACCCGGTTCCCGGCGCCGAGGGCTGGCAGCTGTCGAATCCACCGATCCTCTCGCTGGCGGCCGTGCGGGCCTCGCTCGACGTCTTTGCCGAGGCGGGCGGCATGACGCCGTTACGGAACAAGTCGGTCGCGCTCACCGGCTATCTCGACGGCCTGCTGCGCAAGCGGCTCGGCTCCCAGATTGAGGTCGTGACCCCGAGTGAGCCCGACCAGCGGGGATGTCAGTTGTCGATTCGCGTCCGCGGCGGACGTCTGCACGGCACAGAGCTCCTGCGCCGCATCGAGGACGCCGGCGTGGCGTGCGATTTTCGCGCGCCCAACGTGGTGCGCGTCGCGCCGGTGCCGCTCTACAACACCTTCGACGACGTGTACGGCTTCGTCGACGTCCTGGCACGGGTCCTGGACGCGGAGACGGTATGACGACCTCGTCCGACCTCGGGCCACTCGTATTGAACGCCAGGAGAAGATTCATGACCGGCAATGTCAGGGCAGCACTTGCGTTTACCGCAGCGACGGGATTCACGGCCTGCGGCGGCGGGCCACCCGCGCCTCCGGCGACCCCAGTCGCCGTGGCCTCCACCATCCCTGAGATATGCGACGACGGCCGGCCGCAGGCCGCCGATCTCGGCAGCTACGGGATGCAACTCAATGGCACGTTCCGCCACCCGTTTCTCACGCCGCTCGACGAAGAGAACCCGCATCCGTTTCCGGGCCGGCTGGACAAGTACGATCTGGGCACCTACATCAGCAACATGAAGGTGGAGGCGGCCTATGAAGGCGCGGCCTTCACGCCCGATCCGTTCCACACGTGGCAGAACATCGTCGATTTCGACGGCCGGCGGTATCTGTTCCAGTACGACCGCAGCGACGGGCGGGTCTACGACATCACCGACGTCGGGCACGTCACGGTCGTCGAGTCGATGGGCCGAAACGACGTGAAGGCCCCCCAGGGGGTGAATGCCGAGACCCTGGAGGGCGCCGACTGGAAAGCCCACGACTTCTGGGGCGCCTCGAGCATCCAGTGGAATGCGCGGCTCGGCAAGTACATCATGATCCAGAGCTTCGAGCAGAAGCGGCAGGTGAGCGAGCTTGGCGATGACGCGGAACGCAGCAAGTTCGGGAACGCGGCGGGCGTCGTCGCGCTGCGAGCGGGCGTGCAGCTCAAGGGCTTCAAGGTCTTCGAGCTGAATGGCCCACGAAAGAAAGACTGGAAGCTCCTGGCCGCGGTCAGCACCGATTCCACCCAGAAGAATCCGCTGGCGTCTGACTACGACCACACCCCGCAGCAGGGCTCAGGCTCCCTCGACGTGCCCTACTACGTCGGCGACAAGTACCTGTTCGTTGCCACCGCGCCCAACGACACCTGGGCGAACACCGAGTACCCCACCTACCTCTATTCAGCGGGGTATCAGTCGTGGGACGTGTCGGATCCCGCCCACCCGGCGCTGCTTGGCACATGGCATCGCGCCGGACAGGTGAAAGGCGAGGAAGCCGCGTACCGCACCAATCCGCGGTGCGGCAACCGCACCTCGTGGATGGGCGCGCGCATGCCGCTCTTCATTCCCACGCCGGTCGAACAGGGCGGCAGGTACGGTTTCGCGGCCATGGGCGGCCTGGGCCTGTCGGTGCTCGACATCTCCGATCCACGCGAGATGAAAGAGGTAGGGCATCTCGAGTTGCCGCCGTCAGTCGCAGGCACCGAGGGCGACAATATCGACGTGTCGCGCTACGAGAGCACCGGCCAGATCTTCTACAGCGGCTATCCGCTCACGGAGGACTGCTACGAGCCCTACAAGGACATCCATCAGATCGACGTGCGCGACGTCGCCCATCCCCGGCTGGTCGGCGTGCTGCCGCGGCCGATGCCACCGAAGGACGCGCCGTTTCTCGACTTCTGCCAACGACGGGGCAGCTTCGGCCCGAAGCGGTCTGGGTACTACACATCGCCCGGCGAACCGCGTTCGGGCCTGCTCGTGTACGGCTTCTACAACGCCGGCATCCAGGTGTTCGACGTGAGCACGCCCGGCGCGCCGAAGATCGCGGCGTATTTCGTGCCGAAGGCCTACGGCCCAGAGACGCCCGACTACGCCTACGGCAACCAGACCCACGGCGCCTACGTCGAGTGGGATCGCAACCTCATCTGGGCGTTCACGAACAACGGCATCGTGGCCTTGTCGGCGGAAAAGCTGCTGGGCGCGCCGAATCTGGGACCGCCCGCGGCGCCGTTCCGCACCAGCGCCCGGTGACTCGAGAGTCCTTGACACGACAAAAACTAAGATGTATACATCCTATCTGCGACGTGTAGGTCGTGGCAGGCCCGCGGCGGCGACATCGACAAGGGAGCGCGTGATGACGAGACGGCAGATTTCATTGTGGAGCGGGGCAGTGATGCTGGCGGCGCTGGTCGCCGTGCCAGTGCTGGGCCGGGAGCAGGCCGCTCGTGTGAGTGTCTCGGACAAGCCGGACACGCCGTTCAAACTGGCGACTTTCGAGGCTCAGGGCAAAGTGCGGCTCGGCATGGTGCTCGGCGACACGGTGCTCGACATCGCGGGCGCGAATCAGCAATTGGCCCAGCAGGCCAAGCTCGCGACGGTCGCGATTCCGACCGAGATGCGCACGTTGATCGAGGAATATGAGCACGTGAAGCCGCGGCTCTACCAGATCGCCAACTACAACAAGACCGCGAATCTTGGATCGGCGCCATTTGCGTTCGACGTGGCCGCCGTGTCGTTCAAGGCGCCCATCAAGTACCCGTGGAACATGCTGGCGGCGGCGGCGAACTACAAGGCGCACGCCGAGGGGATGGGCGGCGTGTCGTTGGCTCCCCCAGCGCCCGCGGGCGCGGCACCGCCGGCCGGCGCAGCCGGGACCGCACCTGGTGCCCCAGGCGGACGCCCTGCTGGTGGCGGTGGTGGCGGCTTCGACGCCACGGCCGCCGCGCGCATCGTCCCCGATCGCGACGCGCCCATCTTCTTCGCCAAGTCGCCGCGCTCCTGCATCATCGATCCGGGCGAACCCTTCTACATCGTCGATGGGCGTCAGCGCACCGACTACGAAGTGGAGTTGGCCATCATCATGGGACCCCGACCCGCCTACCGCGTGCCGCGCGAGCAGGCGCACGACTACGTCTTCGGCTACAGCCTGATACAGGACCTCACCGACCGGGGGAGCGAGCGCCTCCGCGAAGTGTCGATGTTTGGCGGGAACAACTGGTTCGACGGCAAGAGCGTGGATCGCGCCGCGCCGTTTGGCCCCGTGATCGTGCCGAAAGAGTTCATGCCGAATCCCTACAACTTGAAGATCTCGGCGAAGCTGAACGGCAAGACGGTGCAGGAGGCGAACACGAGCGAGCTGATCTGGGACGAGCCGCACATGATCGGGTTCCTCACGTCGCGGCTTACGCTCTATCCGGGCGACGTGATTCTGACCGGAACGCCCGCCGGAACCGGCATGGAGCGCCAGACGTTTCTGAAGCCTGGCGATGTCATGACGGTCGAAATCGAAGGGATTGGGACGCTGACGACGCCGTTCAAGGCGTTGTCAGAGAAGCCCGTCTCGCCGCCCAGCCGATGAAGAAGCCACGGGTGCCGCACATGTCCACGGCTCATGTTGCCAACGCTCTGGACGGTCCGCGGCACGGCCTGACGCCGTCCGGTTCACGCACTCTCAGTCAAGGCTCATGACCTCTGGACACCCCTCTCCGCTTGTCGCCCCGGTGGGCAGCGCGACCGCGCTGCCCGAGCGTCGCAACTACGTCGGCGGCCGGTTCGTCGGCTCTGCGCAGACGTTCCTGAAGCGGTCCCCGGTCGACGGACGGGAGCTGGCCTCGGTGCATGAGGCCGACGCGGCCCTCGTCGATCAGGCGGTGCACGCGGCTCGGCGCGCGCTCGCCGGTCCTTGGGGACGCCTGACCGTCGCGGACCGGGCGGCGTGGCTCGACCGCATTGCCCAGGCCATCGACGATCGCGCCGAGGCGCTCGCCGCCGCGGAATCGGCCGATACGGGGAAGCCGTTGTCGGTGGCCCTCGGGTTCGACGTGGCCCGAGCGGCCGCGAACTTCCGCACCTTTGCCGCGATCACTCGCGGCGCCGGCCTCGAAGCCTTTGCCCTCGATACGGCCGACGGGCAGGGCGCGCTCAACTACGCCGTGCGCAAGCCTCTCGGCGTCGTGGCGGTGATCGTGCCGTGGAATCTGCCGTTGCTGCTGCTCACGTGGAAGCTCGCCCCCGCGTTGGCGTGCGGCAATGCGGTGATCGTGAAACCGTCCGAAGAGACGCCGTCGAGCGCGACGCTGCTGGCCGAGATCATCCACGACGTCGGGTTGCCGGCGGGCGTGTTCAACCTCGTCCACGGGTTCGGGCCGAACTCGGCCGGTGAGTTCCTCACGACCCATCCGGACGTGAATGGCGTCACGTTCACGGGCGAGTCGTCGACTGGCGCGGCCATCATGCGGGCGGTGGCACCGACGATCAAGCCGGTGTCGTTTGAACTGGGCGGGAAGAACGCGGCCGTGGTCTTTGCCGATGCCGACTTCGATCGTGCTCTGGCCGGCACGGTGCAGTCGGTGTTCTCCAACTGCGGGCAAGTGTGCCTGTGCACCGAACGCGTCTATGTCGAGCGCCCCATCTTCGAGCGCTTCGTGGCGGCACTGGCGGCAGAGGCCGGCCGGCTGCAGCGAGACTGGCCCGACGATCCCGCCACCACGATGGGGCCGCTCATCTCACGGCAGCACCGCGACAAGGTGCTCGACTACTACGCGCGCGCACGCAGCGAAGGGGCCACGGTCGTGACCGGCGGCGGCGTGCCGACGTTTGGCGACGGCCGAGACGGCGGCAGCTACATCGACCCCACGATCTGGATTGGCCTGAAGGAAGACGCGCGGTGTGTGAAGGAAGAGGTCTTCGGCCCGGTGTGTCACATCGCGCCGTTCGATACTGAAGAGGAGGCCGTGGCGCTCGCCAACGATTCACGCTACGGCCTGGCCGCGGCCGTGTGGACCACGAACCTGTCCCGCGGACACCGCGTGGCGCAGCAGATGCACGCGGGCGTCGCGTGGGTGAACTGCTGGTTCCTTCGCGACCTGCGCACGCCATTTGGCGGAATGGGGCTCTCGGGCATCGGCAGGGAAGGCGGACGCCACTCCCTCGACTTCTACTCGGAACTCACCAACGTGTGCGTCAAGCTATGACGGTCGTTGCCGGCAAAGCCACTCCGCGAGGACGCTTCCCGCACGTGAAACGCGCGGGGCCATTCGTGTTCGTGTCGGGCACGAGCGCCCGGCGGCCCGACAACACGATTGCCGGAGCCGAGGTCGATGGGCTCGGCACGACGACGCTCGACATCGCCGTTCAGACGCGGGCGGTGATCGAGAACGTCCGCGACATCCTGCGCGCCGCCGGCGCGGACCTCGCGGATTGCGTCGCGGTGACGACCTACCTCGTGAACATGAACGATTTCGGCGGCTACAACCGGGTCTACGGCGAGTTCTTCGACCAACAAGGGCCGACCCGCACGACCGTTGCCGTCCATCAGTTGCCGCATCCGCACCTGCTGATCGAGATGCAGGCAGTCGCTTATTGCCCCGTGGGCACCTAATCGTTGTCGGGGGCGTGTGCCCGTGAGGAGGACCGATGTTATTGCCAATTGATTTCCCCAAGTGGATCGAAGAGCACAAGCATCTGCTCAAGCCGCCGGTCGGCAATCAGCAGATTTGGCAGGACACCGATTTCATCGTGACCATTGTCGGCGGACCGAACCAGCGGACCGACTTCCACGACGATCCATACGAGGAGTTTTTCTATCAGCTCAAGGGCAACATGGTGCTGCGCACGATTCAGGACGGCGCCATCGTCGATGTCCCGATTCGCGAGGGGAACATCTTCCTGTTGCCGCCGCACGTGCGGCACTCGCCCCAGCGGCCTGAAGAGGGCTCGATCGGGCTGGTGATCGAGCGCCGCCGCCCCGAGGGCGCGCTCGACGCGGTGGAGTGGTACTGCCAGCAGTGTCACGGCCTCGTGCACCGGGTCGAGGTGCAGCTGAAGAGCATCGTGAAGGATCTGCCGCCGCTCTTCGAGGCGTTCTATGGCAGCGAGTCGCTGCGCACCTGCCGGACGTGCGGCACGGTCCATCCCGGCAAGTCGGCCGTTCCGAAGCTGTCATGAGCGCGCGCGGGCAGTAACGGCTGGCCATGCTGACCATCGACATGCACTCGCACTTCTTCCCGGCGACCGCGCCGGATTTCGCGACGCGTTTCGGAACGGGTGACTGGCCGACGGTCCGCCACGATGGCCCGGGCCGAGCACACATCATGCTGGGGGACGCCGAGTTCCGGCCGATCACCTCGGCCTGCTGGGACCCCGAGGTCAGGCTCACCGACATGGACCGCGACGGAGTCGACCGGCAGATTCTGTGCGCCACGCCGGTGTTGTTTGCCTACGACCGTCCCGTGGCGCACGCGCGGGAAAGCGCGCGGATCTACAACGACCTGGCGCTCGAGTTGTGCGCGCGTGGCCGCGGCCGCCTGCACGCGCTCTGTCAGGTGCCGCTGCAAGACCTCGATGCGGCTTGCGACGAGGCCTCGCGGGCCAAGGCGAGCGGCCATGTGGGGGTGCAGATCGGCAATCACGTGGGCCTGCGCAACCTGGACGACGATGACTTGGTCTCGTTTCTTGCCCACTGCGCGGCCGAAGACCTGGCGGTGCTCGTGCATCCATGGGACATGCTGGCGCCGGAGCGGATGCCGCGTTACATGGCGGGCTGGACGGTGGGCATGCCGGCCGAGACACAGCTGGCCATCGTCACCTTGATTCTCGGCGGCGGCTTCGATCGGCTGCCGCGGTCCCTACGGATCTGCTTCGCGCATGGCGGCGGGAGCTTTGCGTACCTGCTGGGCCGACTCGATAACGCCTGGCACAACCGCGACATCGCGCGCGGCAAGTGCGAGCATCCGCCCAGCCACTACGTCGACCGGTTCTCGGTGGATTCCGCGGTGTTCGACGACCGGGCCCTGCGGTTGCTCACCGAGGTCATGGGCGACGAGCGCGTCATGCTCGGCTCCGACTATCCGTTCCCGCTTGGCGAACAGCACGTCGGGGCGCTCGTGCGCTCCAGCCGACATCTACCGGAGCCGTCGAAGGAGCGGGTGCTCGGCGGAAACGCCGCCCGTTTCTTCGGCCTCGCATGAGGGCCGCCGTCGCGCGTGCGGATCGGCCGGCCGCGGCGGGCGCATCGCCGCCGCGGGTGTCGGCAGCTTCGACTGGCCAGGCTCAGCCATTCGGGGGACTGGCGTCGCGGATTGCGCCTGCGACGTCTGCAAGACCTCAGAGCGAGCGGCGTGGGAGAAGGCGCTGGTCGGACCGGTGACGGCGCAGAGTGCGCAGCAGTCTCCGGACGCCGCCAAGGTGCTGGCGCTGGTGAAAGGCCTGTGATGACCACACGTGCGTTGATCCCCTGCGGCGTCTCGTTCGCCGTTGTCGCGATGCTCTACGTCCAGTTGGCGATGACCGGCGGCGGTGTGCCAGTGGGCGCGCAGAGCCCGTCGCCCGACGCGGTCTACGTCAACGGCAAGATCGTGACCGTCAATCAGGCGTTCGCCTTCGCCGAAGCGATGGCGGTCTTCGGAGACCGGGTGATCGCAGTCGGCTCGAACGCGCAGGTGCGTGCTCTGGCGGGACCGTCGACGCGCGTCGTGGATCTGCGGGGGCACACGGTCGTGCCGGGCCTGGGCGACAGCCACATCCACAACGCGGGGGGTGGCCCCGGCGTCGACTTGTCGCGGACGCGCACGTTGGCCGAAGTCTTGGCGGCGGTTGCGGCCAGCGTCAAGAACGCCGGACCCGACGATGTGGTCATGTCCAACAGCGACTGGCACGAGTCACAGCTCAAGGAGGACCGGCTCCCGCTCAGGCGGGATCTCGACCGCGTCTCGCCCTCGACCCCGGTCGTGCTGATTCGTGGCGGTCACGAGTACATCCTCAACTCCGCGGCACTCGCCAAGTGGCACATCACCAAGGGGACGGCCGATCCGGACGGCGGGCAGGTGAGCAAGTACGCCGACGGCGAACCCAACGGGGAGTTGGTCGACACGGCGCGCAACCTGGTGACGCTGCCGCCGGCGCCCAAGATGACCCTCGACGAGCAGATCGTGGAGCAGCAGCGTCAGTTTGCGAAACTCAACGCCGCGGGCCTGACCAGCGTCCGGTTCGGTGGCATCTCCATTGCGCAGTACCGGCTGTTCGAGGAGATGAAGCGTCGTGGGGTGCTGACGATGCGGGTCAGCGCGCTGATTGTCGGCCCACGCGGTGGCGTGGCAACGGCAGTGGGCGTCCGCGCGATCATCGAGGGATCTGGACTGCAGCCCAACGAGGGCGACGAGTGGGTGCGCGTGGCTGGCATCAAGCTGATGGTCGACGGCGGGTTCGAGGGCGGATTGATGCGCGAGCCCTACGCCGAACCCTACGGCAAGCACGGTGCCTTCAAGGGCATTCAGGTCACGCCCGCTGACCGCTATGCCGAGATGGTGAAGGAGATCAACCGCCTGGGCTGGCGCGCGGCGACACACGCGGTGGGCGATGCCGCCATCGAGCAGGTGATTGCCGCGTACGAGGCGGCCAACGCGGAGCGGTCGATCGTCGGCAAGCGCTGGGCGCTCGAGCACGGGTTCCTGCCGGCGAACGGCCATGTCGGCCGGCTCAAAGCGCTTGGCGTCATCCTGACCGCGCAGAACCATCTGTATCTCGCCGGGCCGAGCATGGCGCGCTACTGGGGCCAGGCGCGCGCCGCGCGCGTGACGCCCGTGCGGTCGTATCTCGACGGAGGCGTGATGACGGCGGCCGGCACCGATTCCGGCGTCGTGCCGTATCCGCCGCTGTGGACCTTCTACCACTTCGTGACACGCAAGACGATTGGGGGGCAGGTCATGGGCCCCGGCCAGAAGATCACCCGACCCGAAGCGCTCCGCCTGGCAACGGTCAACAACGCCTATCTGAACTTCGAGGAACAGGTGCTGGGTTCGCTCGAACCGGGCAAGCTCGCCGACTTCATCGTGCTCTCCGACGACATCCTCACCGTCCCCGAATCGCGCATCGAGCGGATGGACGTGCTGATGACGGTGGTCGGAGGGAAGACCGTACATGCGCGCGCCGGCTGGTAACTGCGTGCGCAGGACAACCCGGAACTCCATCATGCGACAGGTCGACCAGTGGCGGCTGGCCGTGGGACGATGGCGCAGATGGCGACCGTGACTCGAGATGCGTGGTCCGACCGTGCCCATGCCCGCTTCCCCCAGGGGTCCAATGGCGAGTACGACTTTCCTGGCGGATGGTCGCCGGTCTTCGTACGCGGCACCGGGGCCGAGTTGTGGGACACGAGCGGTCGCCGCTTTGTCGACTACACGATGGCGTGGGGATCGGCTTTGGTCGGTCACGCGCATCCCGTGCTGGTCAACGCCATCGGGCGGGCCGCCGCGCAGGGCGTGAACTTCGCAGCGATGTCGGACGGGCTGGTGCGGCTGGCCGAACGGCTGACGAGCTCGGCCATCGCGCCGTGGTTGGAGCGCGTGCGGTTTGTGACCTCGGGCAGCGAGGCCACCGGCACGGCCATCCGGATCGCCCGCGGCGCCACCGGCCGACGGAAGGTGCTCAAGTTCGAAGGGGCCTTTCATGGCTCGCACGTGGAAGGGGTCGCCAACTTCATCTGGGGCAACCGGGCCCGCTATCCCCACGCCGAGCCGACCGGCACGGGGGGCGGCTCCGCCGTTGACGACATCCTGGTGTGCCCCTACAACGACATCGAGACATTCCTGGCGCTCATCGACGTGCACGGCGCAGCGATGGCGGCCGTGGTGCTCGACCCGGTTCAGCGGTCGATCCTGGCCGAACCGGCGTTCGTGCAGGCCATACGCAGCGCCACGGCTCGCCACGACGTGCCGCTCATTCTCGATGAGGTCGTGTCGGGCTTTCGGCTCGGGCTGGGCGGCGCGGCCGCGCACTACAGCGTCGTGCCAGACCTGGTGGCCTACGGTAAGGCGCTCGGCGGCGGGTTTCCCATCGCGATGGTGGGCGGGCGCGCCGGTGTCATGGACGAAGTCCGTGAAGAGCGCCACACGACCGATCGATACGTGTGGGCCGCCTCGACGACGGGTGGGTCGCCGGTGGGCGCCGCGGCGGCGCACGCGGTGCTCGACGTCCTCGGCGAGACCGGCGCGTATGACCGGCTCTACGCCAGCGGTGCGCGCCTGCGCTCGGGCATCGAGCGCGTCGTCACGTCGCATGGCCTGCCGGTTGTCACCTACGGTCGTGGACCGCTCGTGCAGTACCGCCTGTCGGCAACGCCGGTGCGGGACCTTGCTACCGAGGCCCTCGCCGACGCCGGGCTGCGGCGACGCCTCGATCTGGCCATGGTCGAACGCGGCATCTTCATCAACCCGATGCTGACCAAGCTCTACGTGTCGTTGGCGCACGGCGACGCCGAGATCGACGAGTACCTCGACGCGCTCGACGCCGCCCTCGGGTCCGCGATATTCGACGGCGGCGTCGCCCTGAAGTAGTCTGACGCGATGAGACACGCGCCATGACCTCGCCGGTCACACTGCTGCTGGTCGGCCTGGCCGTCGCGGGTATCGCGTTCCTGTTTGCGTGGTGGCGCAGTGCGACGACGGGGGGACATCCGCACAGGTTCCCGACGCCACTGCAGCTCGGCCTTGGCGCTGTCACCCTCTTCTTCGACACGCTGGGCATCGGCAACTTCGCGACTTGCACCGCCGCGTTCCGGACGCTGAAGATGGTGCGCGATGAGTTCATCCCAGGCACCCTCAACGTGGGAAGCGCGGTCCCGCAGAGCCTCGAGGCCTTCGTCTTCCTCGCCGCCATTGCCGTCGACCCGCTGACCGTACTACTGCTGGTGGCCGCCGGGGCCGTGGGCAGTTTTCTAGGTGGCCGCATCGTGGCCGGACTGCCGCGCCGGTACATTCAGATCGGCATGGGCGTCGCGCTGCTGGTTGGGGCCGCGTTGATGTTCATGACCAACATGCGCTGGATTCCGGGTGGGGGCACGGCCATCGGCCTGTCGGGCGCCTGGCTGGTCGCGGCCGTTGCGCTGAACTTCGTGTTCGGGGCACTCTGCGCGCTCGGCATCGGGAACTACGCGCCCAGCCTCATCGCATTCAGCCTGCTCGGCATGGACCCACGCGCTGCCTTCCCGATCATGGCGGGCTCGGCCGCCTACATGCAGGCCTTGAGCGGCATCGCGTTCGTGCGGCACGGCAGGTACGACGGTCAGGCGGCGCTCGGTCTCACGCTGGGTGGCGTGCCCGGCGTGCTGGTGGCCGCCTACCTGGTGAAGACGCTGCCGCTCGTGGCGATCCGCTGGCTGGTCGTCGTGGCCGTACTCTACGCCAGTGTGTCGCTGCTGCGCTCGGCGCTCGCCAAGGTGCGCGCCGCCGGTCCACAGTCCAATCGACGGTAAAGGGGACTACTGCAATTCGGTTCCCTTCTCCGGGAGAGCTCGATGAAATCGTTCTCGCGCAAATCTGATGTCCCCACTCTGGCGCTGCTCGTGCTGCTTGTTCTCGGAGCCGCCGCCCCCGCAACTCGCGCACAATCGGCCGCGAATCCGCCGGCTGCAGACAATACAATTCACACGCCAAAACAGCTCGCGCCGCCGCTGGACATTGTGATTCCCATTGAGCCGGCTGCGTTCAAGGCCGAATGGGAAATGGCAGCTCGTGTACGAACTGCACGTGACGAACCTGGGTAAATGGGATTGTCTTTTTACGCGGCTCGACGTGATGCCCGCCAATGCCGCCGCAAGACCAATCGCGAGCTACTCCGGCACGACACTTGCCGGAATGGTGGCACGAACTGGGCAGACGGTGACGGAGCCGGTGAACATTGGTCCGGGCGCGTTCGAAATCGTGTTCATGTGGCTCACGTTCGACAGCCACGAAGAGGTCCCAGCAAGATTCAGCCATCGCATCGCCATGAAGATTGGCGACTACCCCGAAGGCATCTCTCTTGATGGCGTCCCGGTGTCGACGGACCGCAAGCCGGTGCCAGTCGTCATGTCGCCGCTGGCTGGTGACGACTGGGTAGCGGCCAACGGGCCTTCGAATGCATCGCAGCATCGACGCGCGTTCATTCCCCTCGATGGGCGCGCCTACATTTCGCAACGATTCGCGATCGATTGGGTCGAACTCAATCCGGACGGAAAAACGTTTCAGGGTGATTCCGCCGACAACAAGAACTATCGCGCGTGCGGCGCCGAGATTCACGCCGTAGCCGACGGAGTGGTGACGCACACAAAGGACGGAATCCCGCAGAATATTCCGAATCAACCGCCCGTCGTGCCCATCACGCTCGACACGGTCGGCGGGAATCACGTGATCGTTGAAATCGGAAATCGTGAATTCGCGTTCTATGCGCACATGCAGCCGGGTTCAGTCCGCGTGAGAGTGGGCGACAAAGTGCGGCGCGGCCAGGTACTCGGCTTGCTCGGCAACTCGGGAAATTCCTCCGAGCCGCACTTGCACTTCCACATCTGCAACGCAAATGCGGAACTCGCCTGCGAAGGCGTGCCTTATGCGCTCGCCTCATACGAACTGCAAGGCAAGGGCGACGGATGGAAGCCGTCCGATTCGCACGATGCGCCTGTGACGCACAAAATGGAAATGCCGCTCGAAGACGAAGTCGTGCGCTTCCCAGCGCAACCGTAGTCGCGGTGGAGCGCTCGCCGCGACCTGGCATCTCGTCGAACACCGGAACCCCGGGGCGAAGCCGTAGCCGCGCGGCAGAGGTCCTCGGACGTGACGCAGTGGCGACCCATTCGGTCGGGGCTACCCCGCAGGGGCGACCAAGGACTGAGGTGAGCGAGCCAGTCCCGTGCCGAGGCCGGCCTTACCGCCCTCGCCAGCAATCGCCAGCGCCGCCAGGCAGATCGACTTGGCCCCGTCCGGAACGCCTCGACGCGTTCAAGGCAGCGCTGACCCAGGAAACGGGTTGGGTCCGTGGCGTCAACGTCGGTAGAACGTCATCCTCGAGGCGCGGCGGCTGAAGAAGGTGTGGCGCAGGCCACGGACTCCGTCGGGCGGTCACGGCTTCTCCGGATCTTTCCACACCAGGACGTCCGCGGGCTGCAGCGGGTTGGTCCCGACGAGGAGTTGACTGTTCCTGCCCGTGACGAGTCTGACGGGAGCCGCGGAGTAGTTCACGCCCACAAAGTACCCGTCGCGCCATTCCACGTAGACGCCTGGAGGGAGGGTGTCGATGGGCACCTGCGCCCGCTGGTACACCTGCCGCACGAGACTGCGCTCGAGCGCGCCATCGATGGTCTCGACGCCGATGTAGGTAACCGTGCCTTTACCAAGGCGCCGGGTGACGGCCGCGGACGCGCCGGCGTAGAACTGATCGGCATAGGACGCCAGCGACGTGGTGCCGGCAGCGGGACGCAGCAGGTCCGCCCACGCACGCCAGGGGAAGGTCGCCTTTCCCATGGCGACGCGGCCCGTGCTCTCTCCGGGCAGCGTGTCGATGCCCTCCAGTCGAGCCCCGATCAGTGACTCCAGGCGCGCGCCGAGCGGCACGTCCGGAAAGTGTCCGTCCGCATCCTTCTGCGCCGTACGGGACGTGAGGATCAGATGACCTCCGGCCTCGACGTAGCGGCGCCACTTCGCGATGAGATCCGCGGAGGCCAGTTGATAGGCCGGCGCCACCAGGAACGGGTAGCGGCTGAAGTCATCGCCCTCGGCGATGAAGTCCAGTGGGGCGCCCGTGGATTTCACGGCCGTGGAGTACAGGTTCCGATGACGCCACGTGGACCAGTGTTCCCCCTGCTTCTGCAGATCGAGATCCCACATGCCGTCGTGACTCCAGAGCAGCGCCGTGCGCCGGGCCGCCAGGGCCCTGGGAAGCGTGGCGTTCGGATCGTAGGTGGCCTTCAGGGACTGCAGTTCCTTCTGGACCTGCACGAACTCCTTGCCCCCTTGTGAGAGCGTGGTCCCGTCCAGGCCCACGATGCCCTCGTGGTACATCTCGCTGCCCACGCGGGGTTGCCGGTAGCGGTACGTGCAGACAAACGACGCGCCGGCACCGAAGGCGTGCCACACCCACATGCGGACGGCGCCCGGTTCAGGCTTGGGGTTGGTGGTGGCCCAATTGATCTGGCCGGGCTGCAACTCCATCACGCCCGTCACTCCCGCAATCGGCCGGAAGTAGTCGCTGGCCTCCATCAGGCGGTACGGATTGCCGTAGCGGAAGGTGGGACCACCAAGGAAATTGGCCCCCGCCACCAGATACATCGTGAAGGTGGGGAAGTCCAACGCCGTCGTGCGACGCGGATCGCTCGTCTGCGTGGCGTTGGCGTAGTTTGATGTCACCCACTGTTCGGGACGGACGTGCTGGCGCAGGATGGTGGCTTGCCGATCCAGAAAGGCCGCCTGCGTATCAGCGGTGAAGCGCTGGAAATCGAGCAATGCGTGCGGACTCAGCTTGTCCTCGCCGGTCATCGTCGGATTCGGCAGACCGACCTGGTCGAAGCGCGCAAAGCGCAGGCTCCAGAAGCTGCCACCCCACGCGTCGTTCAACGTGTCGATGTTCCCGTAACGCGTGCGGAGCCACGTCTGAAACGCCGCGCGGGCCGAGGGGCTATAGTCGGGCGTCGACTCGGGCTCGTTGTCGATCTGCCAGCCCCACACGCGAGGGTCCTTCCCGTACCTGCGGCCTAGCTCCGCGACCACGCGGTCGACGTAGGCGAGGAAGCGGGGATTGGAGAGGGATCCATTGGCGCGGGTGCCGTGCTCGCGGCGTCGCCCGTCGGCGCCGGTGAGCAGGATCTCCGGATGCGCTTCCGTCATCCATGCCGGAGGCGCGGCCGAGGGCGTGCACAGGATCACCTTGAGCCCCGACGTGGCCGCCAGCGCGATAGCCTCGTCGAGCCACGCGAAGTCGAACCGGCCGTCATCGGGCTCGAGATACGTCCACGCGAACTCCGCGTAATGCGTGAACGAAAAACCTAACGTGGCAATGTTCTGCAGATCCCGTGACCATTGTTCGCGCGGCCACTGCTCGGGGTAGTAGTAGACCCCGACGTCCATCAGATTGGCCTTGGGGAAGAATCGCTGCGCCGGTCGCTGGGCCAGGGGTGAGGATTGCGCCAGCAGCATCCAGGCCGAGAGCGCGACGCCGAGAAGCTTGAGGTTCATGCCGACTCCACGCTGGGCTGCCCCTCCGAGCGGGGCGTATCGCGCAGCGTCGTGAGGCACTCGCCGATCCGCGACAGACCTTCGCGGAGCACCGCGGTCTCCCCGCACAGTCCGATGCGGACATGGTCGGGCGCCTCGAAGAAGCGCCCCGGGACGACCGACACCTCGTGCCGCGCGCGCAGGTGGTCGCACAGACGCCCGGCGTCGACGCGCGTGGGCCTGGCGCAGACGGTCGTCCCCCAGGTGGGCATCGTGAAGGCGAGGTCGTCGCGTTGTGCGGCCCACTCGGCAAACACCCGGTGATTGAGGTCGAGCAGGGTCCGCGCGCGCGCCCTGAGAGCCGGCAGATGGTCGAATGCCGCCGCCGCTAGCCAGTCCATGACGAATGGCTGGACGTTGCCGTACAAATCGTTCAGTCGCCAGATGCGATGGACCAGGGACTCGTCGGCGATCACCCAGCCGCATCGGAGCGACGACAGCCCGTACACCTTCGTCAAGCTGGCGGTCGACACGAACGCCGGACCGAAGTGCACGCACGACCCGGGCGCGTCGTCGAATACCGCATCGAGGTAGGTCTCGCACACCAGGACGCGGGCGCCGACGCGGTGGGCGGCCTCGCCGATCCGCCAGAGCGTGTCGCTCGAGGCGAGCTGGCTCGACGGGTTGTGTGGGTTCGCGAGCACGACGACGCGCGTGCGCGGCGTGATGGCGGCGAGCACGGCGTTCGCGTCGAGGCGGAACCCGTCCGAGGCGGGGCGATCGAATCGCGCGACCGACGCGCCGAGCCGCAGCGCGGCCAGCAGGAGCGGCTCATATGTCGGACGCTCGACGAGCACCTCGTCGCCCGGCTCGATGAGCGAGGCCAGCGCCAGGAAATTTGCCATGGAGCAGCCAGCAGCCGTGGCGACCTGGGACGGGCGGACGCGATAGTGCGCCGCGATGTGTGCGAGCAGCGGGGCGTAGCCATAGGCGTTCGGGCCCGACAGCGGGGCCGAATCCGGCAGGCCGCCGATGTCGGCGAACGTCGCGGGATGCACGCCGCTCGTCGCCAGATTCCACGTGGCGGCCGACTGCAGCTTCGCCCACTCGAGGTACGGGCTGGAGGCGATGCGCGTCATGGCGCGACGAGGGCCCTCCGCTGCCAGAGGTAATACACCGGCACGCCCACGGCGAGCAGGCCGAGGCCCGCGAGCGCATTGGACGGCACGCGGTAGACGGTGTTGGCGACGACGAGCCAGGCGCCCACCACGAAGGCCAGTGTGGTCAGTGGATGGCCCGGCACGTGAAACGACGACGGGCGGCCAGCGGCCGCGTCATTGCGCCTGAGGACGATCAGGGCCAGCGCCGTCAGACCGAAGAACAGCCAGTCGATCGCCACCACGAACCCGAGGAGTCGCTCGTAGCTGCCCGACAGCGCGAGCAGCGACGCCATCACGCCTTGCAGCATGATGGCCACGATGGGCACGCGGGTGCGCGGGTGCACCGTGGCGACGCTCTTGAAGAAGGTGCCGTCTTTGGCCATCGCAAAGTAGACGCGCGGTCCCGTCAACAGATTCTGACTGAGGAAGCCGATCGTCGAGATGGCGATGCCGGCGGCGATGAGCGAGGCCCCGCGATCGCCGAGCGCTGCTCGCATCACGTCGGAGGCCGGGGTGGTCGTCCGCGCCAGGGCGTCCATGCCGAGCACGCGGATACACACGATGTTGACGAGCAGGTAGAGCACCACGACGCCCGACACGCCGATGAGCAGCCCGCGGGGCAGATCGCGCTGAGGGGAGCGGAGTTCACCGGCCACGAAACTCGCCGTCTGCCAGCCGCCGTACGCGAACAGCACCGGCACGAGGGCCGCGCCAAAGGCTGGGACTCCGGTCGTTCGTGCCGTGTCCGTCAGTGCCGGGGCGTGGGGCACGGCCTGGAAGCCGAAGGCCACGAGCATGGCGACGGCGCCGATCTTGAGCACCATGAACACGCTCTGCAGGTTGCTGCCGGCGCGCACGCCAAGACAGTTCACGCAGGTGAGGAGCGCGATCGCCGCGACGGCGATGGCGCTGTCGGACGCGTTGATGGTCGTCAGGTCGCGAAAATAGCGTGCGAACGTCATGGCCACCGCGGCCATGCCACCGCTTTGTGACACCAGCAACAGCGTCCACGCGTAGAGAAACGCGGCCAACGGGTGGAAGGCCTCGCGCAGGTAGGCGTACTGGCCGCCAACGGCTGGGCGGCGAGCCGCCAGCTCCGCGTAGATGAACGCCCCGACCAGGGCGAAGGCGCCTCCGACGGCCCAGGCCCCAATGGCCGCGGCTGGTGTGGCCACTTCCTGGGCAACCACGGCCGGGTTCATGAAGATGCCCGCGCCGACGATGCCGCCCATGACGATCATGGTGGCGTCGAAGAGATTCAGGCGACGGGCGAGGGCAACCTCGGACACGGCCGCGCCATTGTATCCGCAGGTGCCCTATTTCCTGGGCACGGCGGCCATCAGCATCTCCAGCGCCTTACCCAGGGTCGGCTTCACCTGGCGTTCCCCCTTGTAGTTGCCGATGCGCACCACCACCAGGTCGTTCGAGGGGATGATCCAGACCGACTGTCCGCCCGCACCGGCAAACCCGTACGACTCCTTGGGGATCGGCCACGCGCCGTCGCCGTTGATCCAGAAGAAGCCGCCGTAGACGGGACGACCGTCGGCCACCCATGCGGGCGCGGGCGTGCTCACAAACGCGGCATAGCCCTCGGGCAAGATGCGCTCGCCACCAGGCGTCACGCCGTTGTTCAGATAGAGATTGCCGAGGCGCGCCCAGTCGCGGCCCGACATGAACTCGTAGCCCTGGGTGAGGAAGTTGCCGAAGGGATCGGTCTCCATCACCATCGTGCGCACGCCGATCTTGTCCCACAGATTGCGCTGCGGGTACGACAGGTAGTCTTCCTTCAGTGTCTCGGCGCCGAGGCGGTTCAGGTAGTTGATGAGCACCGGATCGGTGTTGCGGTAGCGACCCACGGTGTTGGGCGGCCATTGCTGCGGACGCGTCGCGGCGTACTTGAACGAATCAACGGACCCGGTATAGAGATACAGGTGGTCAGGGTAGGTGCCCTTGGGATCGAACTCTGGATCATCGGGCGCTTTGATGCGGATGCCGCTCGACATCCGCAGGATGTCCTGAATCCTGATCGCGGCACGCGGGTCGTTGGCGCCTTGCCATTCGGGCACCGGCGCGGGTTGCTCGAGCGTGTAGACGCCCTTGTGCATCAGCGTGCCCATGATGGTGGCCGTCACGCTCTTGCCCATCGACCAGCTTTCCAGCGGCGTCGAGGACATGATGCCGTCGCCGTAGCGCTCGCCGATCAGGCGGCCCTTATAGGTCACGACGAAGGCGGTGGTCTCGGCGTCGGGCATCGAGAACGCGGCGTCCACCGCTTCCCTGATCTTGGCTTCGTCGAGCGTCGCCGGGAACGGCGCGTTGGGCATACGGTCGCCCATCGGCCAATCCTGCGCGTTGGCCGCCGGCAGCGTGGAGCGGATAGGCTTCGGCGTGAAGGACAGCGTGTCCGAGCCCTCGGGCAGCGTGATGCAGCCCTGACCGCCGGTATAGATCGCCGTGCGCACCACGCCGTTCGGCAGTGTCACGCTGACGGTCTTCTTGGCGCGATCGACGACCGGCTTGCCGACCTTCGCACGTTCCTCGTAGGGACCCGAGAAGTAGCCGACGTGTTCGGCGGCAAAATCGATGTCGTAGCCGGTGATGAAGACCGCCGAGCACATCGTCTTCACGAACCCCGACGTGTTGTGCGACAGGGCGTCGCCGGGTGGGGGTTCGTAGGTGGTCGGAAGTTCCAGCGGCTTGGCCCTGGCAATCAGCCTCTGGCGCTCGGCCGCGCCCGGATCGACAGGTGGCGCTGGCGCCGTGGTGGTCGGCGCGGGCGCCGGAGCGGCCGGCCCCTGGCAGGCCGCCGCGGAGGAGCACATGAGCACGGCGGCAGCTGTGGCCGCCCGTGGGTCGAGACGGAAACGCATCATCGGTGAGCCTCGCGGACCGCGCACGTAGACCGTTGCGCGTGTGGACGATAGCACGCGCGGCTGCGTCTCGAGGCTGATTCCGCAGAGGCCGCTTGTCTGATCGCGCTCTCGCCATCTCCGCCTCGTTCGGGCATGGTAACGTCCCATCTGGAACACGAAGCCTCATCCTTCGACCCGCGCCGACCCGCCGAACCGCCCTATGCCGACGCCGAAGCACCGCCTGATCGACACCGAATGGCCTGATTTCGGTCCAGAGCCTCTGGCAGCCCCAATGGTGCCGCCTGATGAGTTCGACACCCGCCTGGACCAGCTCCGAGTCCGGATGGGCGAGCGAAGACTCACACACCTGCTCGTCTACGGCGATCGCGAGCACTTCGCGAACCTCGCCTGGTGCAGCAATTTTGATCCGCGATTCGAAGAGGCCCTCCTGATTCTGCGCGCCGACGGCAGGCTCCCGCTTCTTGTGGTCGGCAACGAATGCGAGAGCTATCTGCCGATCAGCCCGTTGTGGACGCGCGGCGCCCTGCGGGCCGAGCGCTATCAGCCATTCTCCTTGCTCGACCAGCCGCGAGATGCCAGTCGGAGCCTCGAAGAGATCTTCAGCGCCGAGGGCATCGGGCCCGGCGCAACTGTCGGCTGCGCCGGTTGGAAGTACTACGGGCACCCGCACCGTATGGACACGCCGTCGTACATCGTCGACGCGGTCCGCGGCCTGGCCGGCGTCGACAAGACAGTGGACGCCACCGACCTCTTCGTCCATCCCGCGCACGGCGTGCGAACCATCTGCTCGGCTGCCGAGATCGCGTTCTTCGAATACACCAACGTCAAGGCGTCGCTGGCCATGCGGCGAGTGCACTTTGCTTTGCGGCCCGGCATCACCGACCACCAGTTGCTCGCAGAGGCCCGCTACGACGGCCTGCCGCTCTCGTGTCACATCACCTGCAAGACCGGGCCACACCGCGTCAGTCTGGCCAGCGCGTCGGGGAATCTCGTGGAACGTGGCCACACCTGGTCCGCCAACGTCGCGTATTGGGGCAGCAACATCTGTCGCGCCGGGTGGATTGTCGAACGGGCATCGGAACTGCCGGAACCGGCGCGGGACTATGTGTCTGCGTTCGCCGGGCCGTACTTCGAGGCGATGTGCGAGTGGCTGGGCAGGCTTCGGCTGGGCGTGCCCGGTGGGTCCCTCTACGACGTGATTCACACGCGTCTGCCGTTTGAGCGGTTCGGGATCTTTCTCAATCCGGGCCACCTGATTCACTTGGACGAATGGGTCAGTTCGCCGATTTTCGCGGGCTCGGCCGTGCCCATTCGCTCCGGCATGGTGCTGCAGACCGATGTCATCCCCACGTCGCCGACCTACTTTTCCACCCGGATGGAAGACGGCGTCGCCGTGGCCGATGACGCGCTGCAGCAGACCATCCGCGCGCACTACCCCGAGACGTGGACGCGCTGCCAGGCTCGCCGCCGGTTCGTGGAAACGACCCTGGGGATATCGTGTCCTCAGGAACTACTGTTTCTCTCCAACATGGCGTGCCTGGTGCCGCCGTATCTGCTTTCTCCCAACACAGTTCTCGCGCTGGAACGGTGACACCCTTGGCCAAGGTCAACCTCACGCTCGGCGCCGTCGACTGGACGATCCTCGTCCTGTATTTCTCGTTCGTCGTCGGCATTGGCGTCGTGCTGAAGCGTCGGATGAAGAGTTCGGCGGACTTCTTCCTATCGGGGCGTGCGATTCCGGCATGGGTCGCCGGACTGGCCTTCCTCAGCGCCAACATGGGCGCCCAGGAGGTGATGGGCATGGCCGCGTCCGGCGCGAAATACGGCATGATGACGGCGCATTTTTACTGGGTTGGCGCCGTTCCGGCCATGGTGTTCGTGGGCGTGTTCATGATGCCGTTCTATTACGGCTCCAAGGCCCGGAGCGTGCCGGAGTACCTCAAGCTGCGCTTCGACGAGAAGACGCGCACCTTCAACGCCTTCAGCTTTGCCATCATGACGGTCTTCTCGAGCGGCATCTCGATGTACGCGATGGCCAAGCTTCTGAATCTGCTCTTGGGGTGGAACTTCGATCTGGCCCTGTGGGCGAGCGCCGCCGTCGTGCTCGCCTACATCTTCCTCGGCGGGCTGACGTCGGCCATCTACAACGAAGCCCTGCAGTTCTTTCTCATCGTGTTCGGCTTTGCGCCGCTGGTGTTCCTGGGTCTGCGCGACTGCGGCGGCTGGTCAGGACTGGTGGAGCGGCTGGATCTCGTGGCCGCTGGTAGTCACAACCTGCAGGGCCAGGCCTACGCGTCGGGGGCGTGGGTCAGCACGTGGACGCACCTGGGATCGGCCGGCGCCAACCCCATGGGGGTGGAGTGGTTCGGGATGGCCATGGGGCTGGGCTTCGTCCTGTCGTTCGGCTACTGGTGCACGGACTTCCTCGTGGTGCAGCGCGCCATGGTGGCGGAAAACGAAACAGCCGCCCGCAAGGTGCCGCTCATCGCGGCCGTGCCGAAGATGCTGTTTCCCTTCCTCGTGATTCTTCCAGGCATGATCGCCATCGCTCTGACCTACAAGGCCGGACAGAGCGGCTTCGCGCTGCCGGTGAAGGGCAACGCCTACGATTACGACATGACCATCCCCCTGATGCTCCAGCACTACTTTCCAACGGGACTGCTGGGGCTGGGACTCACGGCGCTGATGGCCTCGTTCATGAGCGGCATGGCCGGCAACGTCACGGCGTTCAACACCGTGTGGACCTACGACATCTACCAGAGCCACATCGCCAGAGACAAGAGCGACGGCCACTATCTGTGGATGGGCCGCATGGCCACCGTGTTCGGCATCCTGCTGTCGATTCTTGCGGCGTACGTGGCCGTGAACTTCAACAACATCATGGACATGCTCCAGTTGATCTTCGCGTTCGTGAACGCTCCGCTCTTCTCGACCTTCCTGCTGGGGATGTTCTGGAAGCGCGCCACGGGTCACGGCGCCTTCGTGGGTCTGCTATTAGGTACCGTCGCCGCGGCCGGCCACCATGGGCTCAGCGTGCCCGTCGGCGCCGAGAGCCTGTTCAAGGGCGGGTGGCTGGGTTCCGTGGCTCACGTGTATCCGAGCGAGATGGCCCAGAACTTCTGGACCGCGATCTGGTCGTGGACCACCTGCTTTGTCGTCACGATCGGCGTCAGCCTCCTGACCCATCGCACCAAGAGCGATGAGGACCTGCGCGGGTTGGTCTACAGCCTCACCGAGCGTCACGACGAGGGGCACCTGCCGTGGTACGGCCGGCCCATCTATCTGGGGGCCATCATCCTGACCATGGCCGTCGCCGTGAACGTCGTCTTCGCCTGAGGGCCATGATGCTCTTCGATCTTCGCCTTCCCGTCGGCGTGCTCTTCACCATCCTCGGTCTGCTGTTGACCGGCTTCGGGCTCGTCACGCCGGCGGAGATGTATCAGAAGTCTCTCGGCATCAACGTGAACCTCGTGTGGGGCCTGGTGATCCTGGCGTTCGGGGGGGGCATGCTGCTCTTCGCGCTGCGCGCCCGCCGCCGTGGCAAGAGGCACTCGGGGTGAGTGCGCATCGGCAGTCCCGACGGATCCGCAACGTGTTCGAGGAACGCTACGGCGCGCCCGACCTGATGGTGCGGGGGCCCGGACGAGTCAATCTCATCGGAGAACACACCGACTTCAATCTGGGCTTCGTGTTGCCGGCGGCCGTGGACAGGAGCATCTGGCTGGCGATGCGTCCGCGGAAGGACGACGTGGTGCGCGTCCACGCAGCGGACGTGGGGGAGTCCTTCGAGACGCGCGTCGCCTCGCTGACGCGCTCCGACCGGGGCTGGCCCAACTACCTGCTCGGCGTCTACGCGGAGATGGCCGCCGACGGCCATGCCCCGAGGGGTGTGGACTGCGTGTTCGGCGGAGACCTTCCCATTGGCAGCGGCATGTCGTCCTCCGCCGCGCTGGAGTGCGGCTTTGCCTTTGGGCTGAACGAGCTCTTCGTGCTCGGCTACGATCGCCCCTCGCTGGCGCGCCTGGGGCAGCGCGTCGAGCACCGCTTCGTGGGCGTGAACTGCGGAATCATGGACCAGGTCGCGTCGCTCCTGGGTCGGGACGGCCATGTGGTCCGCCTGGATTGTCGCGATCTCAGCACCGAGTACATCTCCTTGGCGGATTCCGGCCTGGTCGTGGTGCTGTGCGACAGCCGGGTCCGTCGCTCCCTGGCCACGGGAAGCGAATACAATGCGCGCCGTGCCCAGTGCGAGGCCGGCGTGGCCCTGCTGCGGTCGCGCCACCCGGAGGTGCGAAGCCTGCGGGACGTGACCGAGGACATGCTGGAGGCCGCTCGTCCTCGTATGGAACCGGTCGTGTTCGCGCGTTGCGCCTACGTCCTTCAGGAGAACCAGCGGGTGCTCGACACGTGCAAGGCCCTCGCGAGGCGGGACTACGCCGGCGTGGGTCGCGCCATGAACGAGAGCCACCTCGGGCTGCAGAGGGACTACGACGTCTCGTGTCCCGAGTTGAACGTCCTGGCTGAAGGGGCCCAGGGCATACCCGGCGTGCTCGGCAGCCGCATGATGGGTGCGGGCTTCGGCGGGTGCACCATCAACCTGGTCTGGAAGGCGGAGCTGCCGCGTTTCGACGCCGCGATGACCGAGGTCTACCACCGTACGCTGCGCACGGAACCCCTGTGCCACGTGTGCCGCCTCACCGGCGGCACCGAAATCGTTGACTAGCCTTCGGGCCCGCACCCGCTGGAGGCCGCCGTGTTCGATCGTCCGCATCGCCGACTGAACCTGTTGACCGGGGAGTACGTGCTCGTCAGCCCGCAACGGGCCGATCGTCCCTGGCAGGGCAGAGTCGAGCGCCCGGCCCGCGAGGTCCGGCCCGTCTACGATCCGGAGTGCTACTTGTGCCCGGGCAATCTGCGGGCGTCCGGCCACCAGAATCCGGGCTACGCGGGCACATTCGTCTTCGACAACGACTTCGCCGCGCTGATGCCGAAGGACGCGAGTGTCGTGCTCACGCCTCCCGCAGGCTTGATGATCGCGGAGCCCGAGAGTGGCCTCTGCCGCGTGCTGTGCTTCTCGCCTCGCCACGACCTGAGCCTGCCGGAGATGAGCGTGCCGGAACTGGTCGCGGTGCTGGACGCGTGGACCGAGGAAACCCGCATCCTGGGCGCCCGCGCCGACATCCAGTCAGTGCAGATCTTCGAGAACAAGGGCGAGCTGATGGGGTGCTCCAATCCTCATCCTCACAGTCAGATCTGGGCCACCGAGCATCTGCCCAACGAATCCTCGAAGGAGCTGGTTCGTCAGAGCGCCCACTTCGCCCGGTTCGGCCGCCCGTTGCTCGTCGACGTGCTGGCCGAGGAACTGGAGCACGGACAACGAATCGTCGTGGAGAACGAGGGCTTTGTGGCGTTCGTGCCCTTCTGGGCGGCGTGGCCCTTCGAGACGCTGGTCGTGCCGCGACGGCCGGTCCGCACGTTGCTCGATCTCGACGATCAGGATCGCCGGCGACTCGCGAGTCTGCTCAAGCGCCTCACCACCCGCTACGACAACCTCTTCGAGACGAGCTTCCCGTACAGCATGGGCTTCCACCAGGCGCCCTTCGACGGAGAGGTCCACCCCGAGTGGATCTTGCACCTGCACGTCTATCCGCCACTGCTGCGCAGCGCCACGGTGAGAAAGTTCATGGTCGGCTTCGAGATGCTGGGGATGCCCGGTCGCGACCTCACTCCGGAACATGCCGCGTCGCGTCTGCGGGCGCTGTCGGATGTCCACTACACGACGCGGTCGCCATGATGGCGTCGGCCGCGGAGCGAAGCCTGTGAGGCGGCCAACGTGCTGCGGGTGGCAGCCGCGCGCCGCGAAGGGCACCGGCGTTCGACCGACGGCGCATTCCCGCTGCGAGACTGGCTTCAGATGCTTGTGCGCAACCGTCGCGGCTATACTCGCAGGACCGACCGCGGTGCTGAGACGTCATCCGCGACCGGCAGCCGCATCGACGTCGGCCATCTGCGGAGGAACTACTCACATGAGAATCGTCGGCCTCGCGTTCACCGTCGCGCTCGTCGGGTTCGTGGCCGCAGGGGCGCAGGCGCCCGCGGCCCAATCCGCCACCGGCAAGAAGCCCGCGGCCCAGAAGCCGGCGTCGCGGCCGGCCAGCATCCCGCGCACGAGCGACGGCCGCCCCAGCCTGGAGGGCAACTGGACCAATGCCACCATCACGCCGTTCCAGCGGCCTTCGCCGTCCCAGCCGCTCGTGCTGTCGGAAGAGGCCGCCGTGGCCGACGAGATCAACACGCAAAAAGGCGTCGATGCCCGCGAGGCGTCCAGTAGTCCCGATCGCCTGGCCCCGCCCGTGGGGGGCGAGCAGCGCAAGAGCCCCAATGCCGAGCTGACATACCTCGAGCGCCAATGGCAGCTCGGCGCGGGCCCGGTGGGCGGCTACAACGCGTTCTGGATCGATCCAGGCGATCGCGTGTTGCGTGTCGACGGCCAGCCGCGCAGCTCGATCCTGACCGATCCACCGAATGGCCAGGTGCCCGCCTACACGCCAGAGGCCCGTACCCGGCTCGCCGCGGCCGCGGCCGTCCGCGCCTCGCAGGGCAGCGAATTCGACCACCCCGAACTGCGGCCGCTGGCCGAGCGCTGCATCACGTCCTTTGGCAGTAACCTCGGGCCGCCGATGCTACCCAACTACTTCTACAACAACAACTACACCATCGTGCAGACGAAGGACCACGTGTTGCTCCTCACGGAGATGGTGCACGACACGCGCATCGTGCGGATGGGCGGCCAGCATCCGCCGGCGAGCGTCCGTCAATGGTTCGGCGACTCGGTTGGACGATGGGACGGCGACACGCTCGTGATCGAGACCACCAATTTCCTCCGCGATCACGGCTTTCGCAACGCGTGGGAGAACCTCAAGGTCGTCGAGCGCCTGAGCCGCACGGCCGCAGGCGCCTTATCCTACCGGTTTACCGTGGACGATCCGACAACCTTCGAGGCGCCGTTCACTGGCGAGCTGGAGTTCAAGGCGATGGCGCCGGGCGAGCAGGTGTACGAGTATGCGTGTCACGAAGCCAACTACGGCCTCGAGGGCGTGCTGAGTGGCGCTCGCGCGCAGGAGCGCGAGGCTGCGAAGAAGAAGCCGTGATCTGACCTGCAGTGGTCACGGCTATACTTCCAGCACCGACTGCGGAGAGCACGAGACGTCATCCGCGATAGCCACGAGGCACACCGTATGGGCATGCGAGATCTGTGGGCGCGGCGAACGCTGCTCGCGGGATTAGGGACGATTGCGGCCAACGCGGCGGTCTCCGCCGCCACCCAATCCGCGCCGAGCGCGGCCCCCTTTCGCCCCGCGCGTCACGCCGAAGACGAGTGGCTCGACAGGATTCCCGGGAAGCACCGTGTCGTGGTCGATGCAATCACACCCGACGGCGTGCGGGAGGCCGCCCAATTTGTCACGAACGTCTATACCGGCAACAAAGCCGGCTACGGCCTGGACGATGGAGATGTGGCGGTCGTGTTCGGGCTGCGCCATTGGGCCGCGGCGTTTGCCTTCACTGACGAGATCTGGGCGAAGTACGGCGCGGCCATCGCCGAGGGTACCCACTACACGAGCCCCGACTCGACTGCGGCACTCACCGCGAACCCGATGAACAGTGGGCCGCGTCGTCCGCTGGACGCGCTCGCCAAGCGCGGCGTCCACTTTGCGATCTGTAACCTCTCCACGCGCCGGATCTCGCGAGAAGCGACGCGCGGCGGGGGGGATGCCGAGGCCGTCTACAAGTCGCTGCTCGTGAGCGCGCTCCCGAACGCGCACTTCGTGCCCGCCGGCGTGGTCGGCGTGACACGGGCGCAGGAGTACGGCTACAGCGTGCTATACGTCGGGTGACGGGCGCGCGGCAGGCCGCGCCTTCGCCGCCACTTCGAGTGCCAGCTCTACGAGCGCCGCTTCGCCAATACCCAGCCGGTGATAGTTGATGTAGTACGCTTCGACGCCGGCCTGCTGCGCGCCGATGTGGTGCTCGCGAAGCGTCTTCACCCGGTCCAGCACCTCGGTCACCAGATCGTCGTCCAGCGTCACGTGGTGCCCCGCCAGCAGTGGCGCGCTGCGCGCAAGCACGTCTTCCACGGCCGCCCTGCCCGAGTGCTTGCCGAACACGAACCGGTGCGTCCCGCCGACCTCCTGTTCGCGGATGAACTGGTAGATAGCCGGGTGGACCAGGATTGCTGCGGTGTGGATCCCCGATTCGTGCGAGAACACGCCCTCGCCGATGATGGGCTCGTGCGGTTGTACAGGAATGCCCGACGCGCGTTCGATGGCCCGCCGCAGCTCGTGCAGCCGCTCGTACTTGAAGCGCGGCAAGGTCACGCCGTACAGCTCCTTGAGCACCATCACGAACTGGTGAATCGAGGTGTTACCCGCCCGTTCGCCGATGCCGTTGGCCGTCAGGCTCGGATGCGTCGCGCCGTGCAGCACCGCGCGCACCGTGTTGATCGCGCCCAGCCCGAAGTCGTTGTGGAAATGCGCCGTGAGTTGCACCCGTCCGTTCCTGACGCCGAGCGCCTCGACGATGGGCGGAAAGTAGTGGTCGACCGCCTCGGGCGTAAAGACCCCGCAGGTGTCCGAGAAGCAGAAGCGCGTGCCGCCGGCCGCAATGCAGGCCTCAGCCCAGGTGAGCGTGTAGTCGAGGTGCCCGCGGCTGGCATCCTCGGCTGCAAACTCGATGCGTTCGAGCCCGCGCTCGCGGGCGTAACGGATCGCGTCGGTGATCAGGCGGATGTTGGCCTCGCGGTAGAACGCAACCGGAGTGTCGAGCCAGGCCGATTCCGGCTGGCCCTCGCGCGCGAGTAGCGTGCGCCCCAGCTTGTATTTGAGATGCAGGTCCGAGACCGTGGAGAGGATCAGCACCGACACGTCTTGGGGCCGGCAGCCTGCCTCGCGGGCCACCTCGAGCACGCAGTCGATGTCCCCGGGAACGGCCCGGCACATGGCGAGCACGTCCATGCGGGGGGCGATGCGGCCCTCGCGCCGGGCCTCGAGGATGAACCGCAGCGCGCGACGGTCGCTGTCCGACGAAATCGGGAACGCCACGTCGGCAACGTCGATCCCGATCTCGCCGAGCAGCCCGGCAAGCTCGACCTTCTGCTCGGGCGAGAAGGCCACGCCCGGCATCTGTTCGCCGTCGCGCAAGGTGTCGTCGTAGAGCTGGATGCCTGCCGGGTCGGGGAACTGAAGATGGGAGGTGTAGCCGCGCGGCTGGCGCAGCAGATCGTCGAGCGGCTCTCGCAGATCGGGCATGGCCTGGACTATATCCCCTCGTGACGCGCCTGGCGCGCGGCCGTCGTCAGCCCGTGACGCACATGGGGGACTCACCGCAGTGGCGGTCGCGCGAGGTAGGCCCGCACGACCTCCAGCACGTACTGCTGGCAGGCCGCCGCGCTCTGGCTGTCGTAGACGCCGCCGTTGGTGATGTTGTTGGACAGCACCCGAATGCCCAGGAACGGCACCCGGCTCATCCCGGCCACCTGGGCGGCTGCGCCGGTCTCCATGTCCTCCACGCTCGTGCCGTACTCGTCGTGCAGCCGCTGGATGCGGTCCAGTTCGCTGTTCCAGACGTCGCTCGAGCCGATGACGCCCTCAACGACACGGCCGGTCCGGTAGCGGTCCTTCACGCTGGTCGCCGCGGCGACCAGTGCAGGGTCGCCCGCGAAGCGTCGCATCACCCACGCGTTCGGATCCTGCCCCGCGCTGCCGTCAGTGCGGATCAAATCCATCGGGTGCCACTCGGCGAAGTCACTCCCGTCGCCCTTGCCCCGCGTGCCGGTCTTGAAGGCGCCGATGTTCACGGAGGCCGTGCCGATCACGACGTCCGATACCTGCAGGACCGGGTCGTGTCCCCCGGCCGTACCCTGATTGACGATCGCTCTCGGGTGAAAGCGCTCAATTGCCAGCGCCGTCGCGGCGGCGGCGTTCGCCATGCCTTTCTGGGTCTTCGAGACGACGACCGGGTAGCCGCCCAGCGTGCCGGTCCAAAACGTCCAGCCCTGCACCCGCTGCTCGGCGGGAAGTGCCAACGCTGCAACGAGCTCCCGCGTTTCGATCGGCATCGCGCCTTGAATCACGATGGGATCAGGTGCTGGTGTCGCGCGGGCGCAGGCAGCTGCGGCGGCGACGATGAGACACGACGCGACGAGACGTGCGATTGACATGGCCTCGGCTCCCTGCGGGACGACGCCCGAATGGTAGCATCTGACCCTTCATGACCTCGCCACGACCCTCTTCCTGGTACGCCGACACGGTGGGCGGCGTGACCACGTTCGTGACGATGGCCTATGTCGTGGTGGTGAATCCCAGCATCCTGTCGACGCCCGGCACCGGCATGCCGTTCTCCGGCGTGCTTACCGCGACCGTCGCTCTCGCGTGCGGCATGACGCTGCTGATGGGGCTCTACGCGAAGCTCCCGTTTGCCGTCGCCCCGGGCATGGGGCTCAACGCGTTCTTCGCGTACACGCTGATTCTTCAGCACCACGTGCCCTGGCAGACCGCGCTCGGCATCGTCTTCTGGGCGGGCCTGCTGTTCCTGCTGGTGTCGACGACGCCGCTTCGCGAGCAGGTGGCGCTGGCTATTCCAGCGTCACTGCGGTCGGCCGCGGCCGGCGGGATCGGGCTCCTGCTCACGTTCCTCGGGCTGCGCAACGCGGGCGTCGTGGTCGGCGATCCCACCACGCTCGTGCGTATGGGCGCGCTCGATCACAAAGCCGCGTTCCTGCTGCTCGGCATCCTGGTGGCGGCCTTCATGACGCGGCGCAGAAATCCGCTCGCGTTCCTGACGGCAATCGCCGTGGTGTCGGGGCTGGCGTGGACGCTGGGATTCGAAGCCGCGCCGACGCAGATTCTGAGCCTGCCCGATTTCTCGTCGACCGTCCTGGCGCTCGATTTCACCGGGGCGCTGCAATGGTCGCTACTGCCCTCGATCGTCGCGATCCTCTTCACCGATCTGTTCGATTCACTGTCCACCTTCATCGGCGTCTCGACGGCCGCCGGACTGACGGAAGAGGACGGCCGTCCGCTCAATCTGCGGAAGGGCCTCATCGTGGACGCGATTGCCACGGCGTCTGCCGGCCTCCTCGGGTCGTCACCAGGTACGGCGTACGTCGAGAGCATTGCCGGCATCCGGATGGGCGGGCGTTCAGGCCGGGCCTCCGTGGTGACGGCGCTATGTTTCGTGCCGTGCTTCTTCCTCGGGCCGCTGGTGGCGGCCGTCCCCGGCTACGCCACCTCGGCGGTGCTCGTGCTGGTCGGTGTGTCGATGTTTCAAGTTGTGCTGCGGGTCGATTTTTCGACGCTCGAGGACGCCTTGCCGGCCTTCGTGACCCTGGTGCTCATCCCGCTCACGCTGTCGATCACGCAGGGCATCCTCTGGGGCTTCCTGCTGCACGCGGTGCTCTACGCCGTCGCGGGCCGCGTGAGGGAGGTTGGCCCGACCCTCTGGGCGCTCGCGGTGCTGTCGGGAGGGTTACTGATGCTGGGCCAGTGACGCCGGACCAGTTCTCGCAAGAGCAGGAATCTCGCGGGGCCGTTGCCGTTGCGCTTGGCGCCAGTGGGCGAGTGGGCGAGTGGGGGCGCACCCCCCGGCGAAGGCCGTGACGAGCAGGCCGCGGACGTGCTTCGCACGCCGGATGGCCGGCCCGAATTCGATTGTTGTTGCGAAAATTAGTTGGTGGCCAGGGACGGGATCGAACCGCCGACACTGCGATTTTCAGTCACATGCTCTACCAACTGAGCTACCTGGCCACGGCATGTGCCGGCGAACTGGCACAGAAATCGAACTATAACACACAGAAAACGCCCGGGAAAAGCCGGAGCCAGCCTCAGGGCGGCCGCGACCGAGCACGTCAAGGAAGGTGCCGTTCACCCGCGGCCGGCGGCCGGATCCATGTGGACGGGTGGGGCCCGCCAAGCACGAGCCAGGCGCACGCCGCACCCACAAGAGCGCCTCCGAGAATGTCGGAGGGGTAGTGCACGCCGAGGTAGACGCGCGAGTAGGCCATGAGCGTGGCCAACGCCCAGAAAGCCCAACTCGCGCCCGGAACGACACGGGCGGCGGCCAAGGCTCCGGCCACGGCGGTGGCGGCGTGACCCGAGGGGAACGAGGCGCTGGAAAGCGGCTGCGCCTCGAGAGTACGCGCGGCCATGCCCAGAGTATGAGAAGGACGCACCCGGCCGATGAGCGGCTTGAGCACGCCGCTGGCCACGACGTAGCTGAGCGCCACGGCGAGGCACATGCGAAATGCGGTCGCGCGCGTGCGCGGCCACCCGAGGGCAGCCGCGCCGAACACGAACCAGATGCCTGGCCAGTAGCCCAGCCAGCTCACGCCCAGCATGATGGCGTCGAGCGCCGGCGTGTAGGCCGAGTTGATGGCAGAAAAAAGCGCGGCGTCCATCCGTAGCGGGCTAGACCGCGACGGGTGCGGGCTCGCGGATGAGCCCCAGATCCTTGCGCACGCGATCCTCGATGTTTTGACGGATGTCGGTGTGTTCCTTGAGGAACACCTTCACGTTCTCGCGACCCTGCCCAAGGCGTTCGCCGCCGTAGGAGAACCATGCGCCGCTCTTGTCGATGATCTTGCGCTCAACGGCCAGGTCGATCAGGTCACCCTCGCGCGACACGCCTTCGCCGTACATCATGTCCACTTCCGCTTCGCGGAACGGTGGGGCCATCTTGTTCTTGACGATCTTCACGCGCGTGCGCCCGCCCACCACGACGTCGCCGTCCTTGATGGCGCCGATGCGGCGAATGTCGACCCGCACCGACGAGTAGAACTTCAGTGCGCGGCCGCCGGTGGTGGTTTCCGGGCTGCCGAACATGACCCCGATCTTCTCGCGCAGCTGGTTGATGAACACCAGCGTGGTCTTCGACTTGGCGACCACGGCCGTGAGCTTGCGCAGCGCCTGCGACATCAGGCGCGCCTGCAGGCCCACTTGCGCATCGCCCATCTCCCCTTCGATTTCGGCCCGCGGCACGAGCGCGGCCACCGAGTCGACCACGACGACGTCGATCGAGCCAGAGCGCACCAGGACTTCCACGATTTCGAGCGCCTGCTCGCCGTTGTCGGGCTGCGACACCAGCAGGTTCTCGATGTCGACGCCAAGCTTGCGGGCGTACTCGGCGTCGAGCGCGTGTTCGGCGTCGACGAAGGCGGCCATGCCGCCGGCCTTCTGGGCCTCGGCGATGACCTGCAGGGTCAGGGTGGTCTTGCCCGAGGATTCCGGGCCGAACACCTCGACGACGCGGCCGCGCGGGAACCCGCCGATGCCCAGGGCGTAGTCGATACTGATCGAACCGGTGGAGATGACCTCGTGGGGCTGGATTGCGCCCTTCGCACCGAGGCGCATGATGGCGCCCTTGCCGAACTGCTTTTCGATCTGGCCCACCGCCATCTCGACAGCCTTGAGCCGTTCCTTCGCTTCGTCCACAGCCATGTTGATCTCCGCCCCCAAGATGGCGCCCCACGTCGGGGCTGCCGTTCAACCGAAGTGAATGCTAACGGCGGGCCAAGCGAAAGTCAAGCGAAGATGCGTGCATGTAAATATTGCTATCCCTTTAGTTGCAACGACTTCCAGCGCACATGCACTTTCGCCTCTTCGACCCGCACATCTCGAGGATGCAATGTCCGCACGCCGGGCGGTTGACCTGGCTGGCAGGTGTTGCGTACGGTTGGCACATGCCCAGCCCCGTCGGCCATGCGCTCGGCGGCGCCATCGTGGGTGTGGCGCTGGCCCGGTGGGGCACCTGGCACGTGGAGGGGCCACTCGACACGGTTGCGGCGGCGTGCCGGTCACGGCTGGTTGCGGTCGCGGCGCTGGCCGCGTGCGTGCCCGATGTCGACTTTATCTGGGGGCGCCACAACATGGAGACCCACAGCCTGGGCGCCGCACTTGCGGCGGGTCTCGCGGTGTGGGCGATGACCACGGGCCGCGGGCCGCGAATCGCCCTGGCGGTGACGCTTGCGTGGGTCTCGCACGTGGCCTTCGATTGGCTCGGGTCCGACGACACACCGCCGCTTGGCGTGATGGCGCTGTGGCCGCTCACCTCGGCGTTCTACTTTGCCGACGCGTTTGTCTTCGAGGCGATCTCACGACGCTACTGGCTGCCCGGGTTCTGGCGGCACAACCTGTGGGCAGTCGTCACCGAGATGGCAACACTCGTCCCCGTGCTGATAGCCCTCGTCATGGTTCGTCGGCCGCGCGATCGCCGTTTGGCACATGATCCCGCGCAGTGTGTCACCGAGGAGTCCCGATGAAGATGAAGTCAACCGCCGTGGCAGCGCTCGTGATGATGACGATGATGGGCGGCGTCGCCAGCGTGGCGCGCACCCAGACTCCCGCCCCAACGCTGTCGGCACGCGATCAGGTGTTTGCCGCCGAGCGAGCGTTTGCCAGGACGATGCAGGACCGCGACCTGGCAGCGTTTACGAGACACCTGTCGAAGGACGCCATCTTCTATGGGCGGGGAGTCGACCGAGGCCCTGCGGCTGTGACCGCGTCGTGGAAGGCGTTCTTCGACGGCCCCGCGCCGCCCTTCAGCTGGGAGCCGACCTCGGTCGAGGTCGTCGACTCTGGCACGCTCGCCTTGAGCACGGGCCCGGTGCGCGCGCCCGACGGACGTCAGACCTCCACGTTCAACTCGGTCTGGCGCCTCGAGCCCGACGGCGTATGGCGCGTCGTGTTCGACAAGGGCTGCCAGTGCCCGCCGTAGGCCTTCGGACGAGCCTGGGGCGGCAAGCCAGCGTTGGCCACGGTGCGGCCGTTCAGCGGCGTGGCGCCGGAGCGCGCGTGGGCGACGTCTTGGTTGCCGCGCTGCCGAAGTAGAGGCCCACGACACTCTTGTCGGACAGATCCTGGCCCTCGTATTTCCACGTGCGTTTGTAAACGACGCGCGCCAGAATCGATGCGCCATCGGCGACCCGTACTGGCGTCGCCAGCGGCACCGCGGTGCCACGGCCCGGCATCCACGTGCCCAGGTCGTGGGTCGTGCCATCGGCGGACTTCAGCCGCAGCGTGGCGCTGCGTACGATGGCGGGCGTGCCCGGCAGCAGGTCCACGGCCGTGATGGCGCGGCCGCCAGGTCCCGCAATCGGCAACACCGCGTCGTGCGTGGCCTCTGTGGCGGCGCCGGGAAGCACGAACGCCTCGCGCATCGGCAGCGCGATGTCGGGCGCGCCCGAGCCCCACTCGTTGATCAGCGCGACGGGTGGGGGCGCCTTGTCAACGCTGCCCCGCGGCGCGCCTCCGGTGGCCCACACGAGCAACAGATCGGTTTCGCGCGCGCTGAGCGTGAGTGGATGCCACGGAGGCGTGTCATTGCTCAGCAACTCCAGGCGCAGCGATTCGGCCCACGGCGCCGCGTCATCGAAGGTCATGAGCGACATGGGTGCCACGCCGCCGTCCACGTGGCAGCGGCCGCAGCGCTCGTGCACGACGGGGAAGACGTCCTCGTTGAAGTGATACTTCGAGGTAATGGCCTTGTGGGCCTCGCCGATTCCGCCGTTCCAACCGGCCGCCGCGAGTACGAGGGTGGCGGTGATCGCCAGGCGGCGCAGGGCGCGCGCGCGGCCGGTCATCGGCGGCCTCCAAACAGGGACTCGATGGTGGTCACGGCCTGCACCAGGGCGCCCGAGGCCTTGACGACCTCCTCGCGTTCGCCGCGGTCGCCGGCCGCGTCGAGACGAAACGCCGACAGCACCACGTCACGCGTGGCGATCTCGATGTCCGCGCGGCGTCTGTCCGTGAACTCGCGGGCATGGAGCTCGAGCGCGAGCGCCAGCTCCTTGGCCTGCAGCGCCGGCACCCAGAGCTCGCTCAAGCCGCCGCGTTCCACCAGGTCGCGCACCGCATTGCGGCGCTCCACGAGCATGCCGAGCACCTCGCTGACGTTGTCGGGCACGTCGATCGCGAGACGCGCGGCGCCGTCGACGGTCTCGGCCGTCGTGGCCACAGAATGGGTGTTGAACGTGAAGTCGAAGCGCTGTTCCTTGCCGCCCGCCGTGAACGCGGCCTGCACGACGAGCTCGGCCGGCAGCGGCACCGCGTCGATGGCGGCTTCCAGATACGGACCGTCCGGCGAGGGCGTGAGCGCGACCGCGGCGACCTCGCGGGTCACGAACGTCTGCGGATTGGTCGCTTCCTTCGTGACGATGCGGGCCTTCACGGCCGTGATCTTCTCGGCCGACAACGGCTTGGTGTAGTCGTCGAAGAGATACAGCCGGAACACGCCGGGCGACGGATACGCGCCCTCGACGTGATGCCAGTAGTCGGACGCCATGAAGAACTGGCCGCCATGCTGTGCGTTGTGATTGCCGTGCGCCAGCGCCTTCTGCACCCGAACGGCCGTCGTGCCGTCCGTGCATTTCTGCGGCTCCATGAGGTCCTTGTCGGAGCCGCCACAGCGCCACGCCACCGACACCGTCACCTCACCGAGCACGCGCCCGCAGATGGGGCACTTGCCGGCATGCTTCTCGGAGACCACCGAATGCACGGGGCATGTGTAGGTGGTGTCGAGCCGCATGGGCTCGAGGCCCATCTTGCAGATGGGGCACTCGCCGTCTTCGTGCGAGGTGACGTCGGAGTGCATCGGGCACACGTAGATGAGCGGCGGAAGATCCTGCTCCTGCGCGTGGCTATGGAACGTTGCGCCGCCCAGGGCCATGAACCAGCCGAGCAGGACGGCGACGAGAGAGCGGAGACGCAGAGTGGTCACAAAGAAATGATACTGCGCCGCACGGGAAATGGAAGGCATGGTTGACGTCGCGCCCTGCGGCGGCATAATCAGGCCGTTTGCGGTGCCGCCCTGTGGTGCCGCCCCAATGAGGAGGGCATATGGCCAGTTCGCACGGTGTCTCGCGACGCAGATTTCTTAGCGGGTCGGCAGCCGCGATCGGCGGACTGTCGACGGGCCTGTACGTCACGCCCCTGGCCGCGCAGCCCAAGGCGCCGCCGCTCGCGAAGCCGTTGTCGGCGCTGGTTCCGTCGGGCCCGCTCGACGAAGCGTACTGGTGGAAAGTCCGGGGCCAGTTCAACGTGGTCGACGGCCTGACCTTCATGAATAACGGCACCTACGGGCCGACGCCGCGCGCAGTCACCGAAGCGCTCGGACGCTACGAGCGCGAGCTGGCCGAAGACCCGACCGACAACTACCGCAACGAAGGCCGGGACGCCGTGCGGACACGCATGGCCGCTTTCGTCGGCGCGAACGCCGACGAGATCGCGCTCACGCGCAGCACCAGCGAGGGCATGAACATCTTCATCAAGGGCTTCGACTGGAAAGCCGGCGACGAAGTGGTGTACTGCACGCACGAACACGGCGGCGGCATCCAGCCGCTGCAGCAGATCGAGGCCCGCTACGGCGTGAAGCTCGTGAAGATCGAAGTGCCGTCGCCGCCAGAGAGCGTGGAGCAGATCGTGACGCTCTACGAGCGAGCGATGACGGCCAAGACACGCCTGCTGATGGTGAGCCACATGACCTACGTCACCGGTCTCCTCACGCCCATCAGGGCGCTGTCGGATCTGGCACACAGCAAGGGTGCGCTTATCTCAGTCGACGGCGCGCACCCGCTTGGCATGCTGGATCTGAACCTCGGTGCGACCGGCATCGACCACTACGCCGCGGCGGGGCAGAAGTGGCTGCTCGCCGGCACCGGCACGGGCGTGTGTTACATCAAGCGCAGCCTGCAGGACCGGATCTGGCCGCTCATGGGTCACGCCGACCAGAAGGCGATGAACGACCCGAAGTCTACCTCGTACGGCGCCAAGCGCTACGAACTGGGCGGCCAGCGCAACGTGCCGGGCTTCATGGCGATGGCCGAGGCAATGGACTTTCACGAAGCTATCGGCAAGAAGAACGTCGAAGCCCGCGTGCGACACCTGAGCACGAAGCTGCGCGCGGGGCTGAAGACGATTCCGGGCGTGAAGATGTGGACGTCCGAAGACCCACAGTTCGCCGCAGGTCTCACGCTGTTCTCGGTGCACCAGATCCCGATGGAGAACGTGGTCAAGGCGATCTACGACTACAACCGGGTCTGGATCCGCACGATGGCGACGGGCAACCTGAACGGCGTGCGCGCCGCCACGCACGTCTACAACATGCCCGAGGAAGTGGATCGTCTGCTCGAGGCCGTGACGCACGTGGCGAAGAACGCGACGCGCTACACGAGCATGACGGCGAGGGGCTAACGGTGGGTTACCCGGCCACTGGAGCTCGGGACGTCGACGCTGCAGTTGGGCGGCTGGCGCGGCACAGATCACAACTGCTGCGTCGACATCCCGAGCCCCAGCGGCCGGGCCAGCCCATGGATCTGCGCGAGATGCATCGCGCCACGCTCATTACTACCGTGCTCCTCACGCTGGCACTCTTCAATGCCACATCAGCTCACCAGGTCGTTGCGCGGCAGGGCAGCGAAGACACTTCGGAGCAGTTTCAATCACCGATGGTCCTCGAGGTGACCCTGCCCAACCTCGACGCAAAGCCGAGACTGGTGAGTACGGACTTGGCCAACTACACGTGCGATGGCGTGTCCATCCGAGCGCTGATGGTCGCGCGTGCGAAACGCGCGAAGGGCACAACAGCGGTTTTGGAGTTCCACGGATTCATTCGCGTGCCTGAGTCCTTTGACCGCCAGGTGGACGTGACCGTGGCACTCAAAGCCGGCGCAGTCACCGTGGCCAAGGGTGAACGTCTGCGGATCGACGCCGAGGAGGGCCGGGGCACCAGGTTCCGTGTCTCGGTTCCTGTCGATGAAACTCTTCTGAACGGCGCAATGGCGTCGGACTCCCGGCCTACGTTGGAAATTACCCTGGTGGTCCGCGACAACAGCTAGCAGGCGGCCGTGTGCCGACGTCGGACGCTGGTCTGTCGGGCCGCCAACGAGTCGCACCCTGAGCGAGGCCGCTGGGACTCGGGATGTCGACGCAGCAGTTGTGATCGGTACCGCGCCAGCCGCCCAACTGCAGCGTTGACGTCCCGTGATCCAGCGGCCGAGAGGGTCGGGGTCGCCCTTTCACGCGGGCGCCGTCCGAGTGGGTCGCTAGATGAGCTCGACCGCCAGCGCCACGCCGTTGCCGCCGCCCAGGCACAACGTGGCGATACCGCGCTTGCCGCCGCGGTCCTTGAGCGCGTAGAGCAGCGTCGTCAGCACGCGTGCGCCCGAGGCGCCGATCGGGTGGCCGAGCGCGACGGCGCCGCCGTTCACATTCACCTTCGCGCCGTCGATGGCCAGCTCGCGAATCACTGCCACCGCCTGCACGGCGAAGGCCTCGTTCAGCTCGAAGAGGTCCACGTCCTGCAGGTTCCAGCCAGCCTTCTTCGCCACTGTGCGCGATGCCTCGACCGGCGTCATCAGCAGCATCTTGGGCTCGAGACCGCTGGTGGCCTGCGCCACGATGCGCGCGAGTGGCGTGAGACCGAGGGCGTGCGCGCGGACGGCAGACATCACGACGAGCGCCGCCGCGCCGTCGTTCACGGGCGGCGCGTTGCCGGCGGTCACGCTGCCGTCTTTCCGGAACGCCGGCTTCAAGGCGCGCAGCGCTTCGGGAGTCGTGTCGGCGCGGACCGACTCGTCCTTGTCAAACATCGCGGGCGCGCCCTTCCTCTGCGGAATCGCCACGGGCAGCGTCTCCGCCGCGAACTTCCCGGCCGCGTGGGCGGCGGCGGCCTTCGTGTGGCTGCCGGCGGCAAACACGTCCTGTTCGTCGCGCGTCACCTTGTAGGCGTCGGCCACGGTTTCACCGGCGTTGCCCATGTGCCAGTTCTCGAACGGGCACCACAGACCGTCGTGAATCATCGAGTCGATCATCTGCGCGTGGCCCATGCGCAGGCCTTCTCGCGCTTTCGACAGCAGATACGGCGCGTTGCTCATCGACTCCATGCCGCCCGCCACGGCGATCTCGATGTCGCCGGTCAGGATGCCCTGCTGCGCCAGCATCACGGCCTTGAGGCCCGAGCCGCACACCTTGTTGATGGTGAGCGCTGCCACGTGATGGGCGAGCCCGCCCTTGAGCGCGGCCTGGCGCGCCGGCGCCTGGCCCGCGCCGGCTGAGACGACGTTGCCCATGATGCATTCGTCGACCGACGCGGGGTCGATGCCCGCGCGCGCGACGGCCTCACGCACCACGAGTGCGCCAAGGTCGGTGGCGGACAGATCCTTGAGTGAGCCGAGACATTTGCCGGGCGGAATGCGAACGGCGCTGACGATGACGGCTTCCTGCATGACGGTTCTACGCTCCACTCGTGACGCGTGCGGGCCGGCGGCGCCGGCGCGTGCGGTTCTCTTCGCCACCGGCCACATCGATGCGGGTGACGACCTCCGGGCCGAGCCACCGTGCCAGTTGACGCAGCAGCTCGTGGCGAATGCGATGGACCTCTCGCGCCCACTGAGGATCGTGGCACGTGACCGTGAGCACGCCCTCGGTCAGCGTCACCGTGGTGGCGCGCGCGATGGTGGCGCCCCCGGTCTGACGCCAGGCGAAGGTCACCTTCTCCGGCGTGAGCGGCGCCTGCCTGATCGCGGCGGCGAGCACCGCGGGCAGGACGCTTCGGGCGTGGTCCATGGTCAGAAGGATAGCATCCGGTCAGCGGACCAGGTACCACTGCTCCTGCCGCGGCCGGAAGAACTCCCAGCCCTGCGCGGTCAGGTGCGCGTCGTCCTCCATCATGACGAACACCTTCTGGCCGCCCCACTCGCGCACCGGGGTGGCGGTGTTCAGCTCGATCGAGATATACGAGCCGAGGCGAAGACGTTTCTGTGCCTGCTGCGCGATGTCAGTGCGTTGGGTCGCGCGGAAGTCGATGGACGCGCCCAACCCGTGGCCATGGAGGCCGATCGGGTGCGAGTAGATCATCGCCTCGATGCGCCTGGTCTTCATCTCCGCCATCGTGTCGGTGTAGACGTCGGCGGCCAGCCTGCCGGGACGCGAATGCGTGCGCATCACCGCGTCCTGCAGGGTGTGGGTGTTGCGCATGGCGTTCTTGAGCCCCTCGGGCACGTCCGACTCGTCGTCGTTGAGCACGTAGGCCATCTTCTGCCAGTCGGTGTCGAAGCCCATGTAGCTGATGCCAAAATCCAGGTGCACCACGTCGCCGCGTTCGATCACGAGCGACTCGGGCGCGACCGCCAGGAACCCTCGCGACGTTGCCCCGGCCGACCCGGCGCGCTGCACCCGCAGGTCGGGCTGAAACCACGTGCGCACGCCGTGCGCCCACAGCGCGTCATACAGCCAGCGGCGCACGTCGCCCACCGTGGTGCGCCCTGGATGGATCACGTCGCTCGAGAGCGCGCGGCGCGTCAGGGCCTCGGTGAGTTCCACGGCCGTGCGGTAGTGCGGCATCTCGTCGGGCAATCGGGTGTCGGCGTACTCTTCGATCAGGTCCTGCGCGCTTACGATCCGCGCCGCGTAGACGTCGCCGATGGCTTTGACGATGAAGGTGTAGCTGTCGTGGGTCAGTGACCGCGTCATCCCGCGGCTGCCGCCAATGCCGAGGCCGATGGTCTTCGGCGTGTACTGCTCGACGAGCTGTTTCAGCCGCGTGTCGGCGGGCGCGGGCTCGCCCGCCTCGAAGAACGCGGTCAGGCTTTCCTCGGTGTAGCCGGTGATGGCGATGCGCTTCAGGCCGGCGTCTGCGGCGTCGACGAACACGAAGAAGTCGCGGTTGCCCACATACGGCCGCGGCGGCGCCACATGCGCCGCGAGCGGGTCGTCGTGGAATTCCTCGGTGGCCACAATCCACATGGCGATGCCGTGCGCGCGCATCATCGGCAGCAGCGCCGCGTGTCGCTGGGTCAGCCAACCTTCACGGATGGCGATCTGCTGGGACCACGGCAGCAACGGTGGCGACGTGGCGTCGGGCTTCTGCGCGGCCACGGGCGCGGCGAGCGAAGCAAGCAGAGCGGCGGTGACCAGCGCGGCGCGGACGGGGATCGACATGTCGCGATCGTATCGTGGGTGCCGGGCGTTGGCGTGACGGCGTCGGTGGCGCCCCGGCATCTCTGCTCGGCTCAACGTCGCTCCCCCCTGCCGGGCGGACGCGACGTGGGTTGCGCACTGACTGTCAAATTAGGGGACCGGCATTCCAGGCGGTGGTCAGATGTCGCTTCGCGGCGCGGGCGAGCCACTGCCGGCCGGCGGCACGGCCGCTTGGGGCGGGATGTCGACCCGGCAGTTGTGATCGGTACCGCGCCAGCCGCCGAGCTGCTGCGGCGGCGTCCCGTGCTCCAGTGGCCGACCGAGTCCGGACTTTCAAGAGTACCGATGGATAATCGATATGTGACTGCCGCGCTGTCGCCTCAGTTCGTGCTCGCCTCCGCGTCTCCCCGCCGCGCAGAGCTGTTACAGTCCGCCGGGTTCGCGTTCACCGTCGCGTCGGCCGACATCGACGAGACGCCTCGGCCAGCGGAACCAGCCGATCGATACGTGCGTCGCCTCGCCGAGGCGAAGGCGCGAGCGGTAGCCGAGCGATGTCCTGGCTGTGTGGTTCTTGGTGCCGACACCACCGTGGTCGTGGACGGCGACATCCTCGGCAAGCCGGCGGACGCTGCAGATGCAGCGGCGATGCTGCGCCGGCTGCAGGGACGCGCCCACGAGGTGATGACCGGCGTCGCCGTGGTAGCCGGGGGCCAGGTCCGGGTCGAACTCGCCACGACGCGCGTGTGGTTTGCAGTGATGGCCGAACACGAGATCGCCGCGTACGTCGCCTCCGGCGAGCCGATGGACAAGGCCGGCGCCTACGGAATCCAGGGCCGGGCCGCGTGCTATGTGACACGCATCGACGGCTCGTATAGCAACGTGGTCGGGCTACCGGTGGCGCTTGTGCACGTGCTGGTCGGGGAATATCTGCCCGCGTCGCGGGAGAATTCCCGGCCCGAGGAGGCTGGGCGGGCCGCCAGGGCACGGGAATCCGGCGCAGCGCGCGGGTAGTGTCCTTGGCACGCGGCGGCATGATTTCTGCGTTTGATCGATTGGCGGTTGGGTTGACCGTCTGGCGGCGCAGGGATACTCTAGTTCCAGTACGCCATTCGGCATTTGTCTCTGGAAGTCATTGACCATGAAGCACAAAGCCCTGAAAATCGGTCTCACCAGTCTGGTCCTCCTGCTGTCATTTGGTGGCCTGCTGTACTCGACCATGTCGGAGAGCACCGAGTACTACAAACACGTGGAAGAAGTGATGGGAGCGCCGACCCCCTGGTACGGCAAGAACCTGCAGCTCCACGGCTTCGTGGTGCCCGACAGCATCATGCGCAAGCGGGACTCGTTGGAGTATCGCTTCAAGGTGCAGAGCCAGGGCCAGGTCGTGGATGCCAGTTACACCGGCGTCGTACCCGACACGTTCCAGAACGACGCGGAGGTCGTGCTGAAGGGCGTGCTCAGCCCCGCGGGCTTTGCCGTGCACCCGAACGGCGTCATGGCGAAGTGCCCGTCGAAGTACGAAGCCAAGGTGGGTGCGCCCGGCGCAGCGCGCACGCTCAGCGGCACGGAATAGCGGCGGCGCCGGCCCATCCTGGCCGGCGGCATTTTCGGCACAAGGATCTCGATGGCCACACTCGGTCAGTTTCTGCTCCTGCTTGCCTTCGTGATCTCGGCCTACGCCGCGGCGTCGTCGGTGGCTGGCGCGCGCCGGCGTAACGGGCGGCTCATCGAAAGCGGCATCGGAGCCCTGTATCTGGTGGCCGCGGTGATGACCGTGGCTACCGGCGTGATCGTGCACGCGTTTGTCGTCGGCGACTTCACGATCCGGTACGTGCAGCGCTATTCCGAGAGCGCGCAGCCGCTCGGGTACAAGATTGCCTCGTACTGGGGCGGCCTCGACGGCTCGATCATGTTCTGGGTGTTCCTGTTGTCGCTCTTTGGCGCTTCGGCGGTGCGCATCAACCGCGAACGCCACCGGGAACTCATCCCCTACGTGGTGGCCACGCTCAGCACGGTGCAGATGTTCTTTCTCACCTTGATGATCGTGCACAACAACCCGTTTGCCACGTACCTGACCGAGTCGCCGGCGGCGGGTCAGGGCCTCAACCCGCTGCTGCAGAACTTCTACATGGCGATCCACCCGCCCACGATGTATCTGGGCTTTGTGGGCATGACCATTCCGTTTGCGTTCTGTATCGCTGCGCTCATCACCGGCCACCTCGACGACTCGTGGCTGCGCGCGGTGCGCCGCTGGACGATGATCTCGTGGTTCTTTCTCTCGCTCGGCCTCACGCTGGGCATGATCTGGGCGTACGAGGAACTCGGGTGGGGCGGCTTCTGGGGCTGGGATCCGGTCGAGAACGCGGGCCTGTTGCCCTGGTTCACGGCCACCGCCTTTCTGCACTCCGTGATGGTGCAGGAGCGGCGCGGCATGCTCCGGGTGTGGAACGTCACGCTTGTCATCACCACGTTTTTCCTGACGCTCTTCGGCACGTTCATGACGCGCTCGGGCGTCGTGCAGTCGGTGCATGCGTTTGGCGAAGACCGGCAGCTCGCGCTGATGTTCACGGTGTTCATGAGCGCCGTGTTGATCTTCAGCTTCGCCTGGGTGCTCTACCGGCTGCCGTTACTGAAGGCGCGCAATGAGCTGGACTCGTGGGCCTCGAAGGAGGCCGCGTTCCTGGCGAACAACTGGGTGCTGCTGTTCTCGGCCCTGTTCGTGCTCTTTGCCACGATGTTCCCGACGCTGTCGGAATCGCTCACCGGCGAGCGGCTCACCGTGGGCCCGCCGTTCTTCAATACCTGGATGACCCCCGTCGGTCTCATCCTGTTGCTGCTGACCGGCGTCGGGCCGCTGCTGGCGTGGCGGACTTCGACGCTGGCCAACATGCGGCAGCAGTTCCTCTGGCCGATCGTGTCGGGCCTGACGGCCGGAGCGCTCACGATCGGCTTGGGGATTCGCGTCTGGAGTTCTGGCCTGTGCTTTGCCCTGAGCGGGTTTGTCGTCGGTACTATCGCCCAGGAGTTCATCCGCGGCGCGGCCGTGCGCCAGCAGACGACCGGCACCGATCTGTTCACCGCGATGGTGGGGCTCGTGAGCCGGAACAAGCGGCGCTACGGCGGCTACATGGTGCACGTGGGCATCGTGCTGATGTTCATGGGCTTTGCGGGCGAGGGCTTCGGTCGCGACGAGCAGGCGCTGCTCAAGCCTGGCCAACAGGTGCAGGTCGATCGCTACGTGCTGCGGCTCGATGCGATTCGCGCCACCGAAGACAGCCAGAAGCAGATGGTCACCGGCCACATCACCGTCTTTGACGATAAGGGCAGTGAGATCGGCAAGATGTATCCGGCCAAGTGGTTCTACCGAAGCCGTCCGCAAGAGCCGACGACCGAGGTGGCCATTCGACGAACGCTGGCCGAGGACCTGTATATCGTGATGGCTGGTTTCGAGCTGGGCGAGCAGTCGGCGAGCGTCGAGGTGCACGTGAACGAGCTCGTCAACTGGATCTGGATTGGCTTCGGGCTGATGGCGCTCGGCACCGGCATTGCGCTGCTGCCTGAGCGCGTGCTGGCGTTAGCCGGCGCGCGCGTGGGGGCCGAAGCCACGGCCAGCGTGCTGCTGCTGTGCCTGCTGCTGGCGCCGGCCGGCGTGCTGGCCCAGACCGCCAGCGTTGGGCAGGGCGCGGGCACTGGCACGGGCACCTTGGTGTTCCGCTCGGCCGAAGAGCGCGAGCTCGCCAACGAGATCATGTGCACGTGCGGGTGCCGTCTGCCGGCCGGCACGTGCGGCATGATGAACTGCGAAGGGAAGGCGGCGCAGCTCGGCAAGATCAAGGCGCTGGTGGCGAAAGGCCTGACGCGCGAGCAGGTCATCGACACGTTCGTGCAGGAGGCCGGCGGCCAGTTCATCCTGTCGCGGCCCAAAGACGAGGGCTATCACCGTCTCCTGTGGTTGATGCCGTATACGCTGGCGGCGCTCACGGCAGTGGGCCTCGCCGTGATTGCCCGCCGTTGGGCCACCGGCCGCACCGAGGCCTCGGGCCTGGGTATGCCCGCGGCCGCGGGCGACGCCGGACTCCAGCAGCGACTCGACGATGAGCTCCGCGATCTCGACTGATCACGGGCTCCGCCCGTGGCAGTTGTTCCTGCTGGCGGGCATGCTCGCCGCGACGGCGGTCGTGCTCGTGTCGAGCGGGCGCTCCACGTCGAGCGTCGTCGTGTTGAGCGTCACGGTGGTGGCGGCCAGCCTGGTGGCCGTGGCTGCGTACCGGTCGCTGTCGCCGCTGGTCTCGCCTGAGGATCTCGTGCCCGATGCGCCGGCCGGTAGTCGCACCCGCGCGGCGCTCGAGCGCGAGAAAGCGCTGGTCTTGCGGTCGATCAAGGAAATCGAGTTCGACCACGCCATGCGCAAGACCGCCGTGGGCGATTTCGAGGACATGCGCGACCGGCTGAAGGTGCGGGCCGTGGGCCTCCTGCGCCAGCTCGACTCGACCGGCTACCGTGAAGCGGTCGAGCGGGACCTGGCCGCGCGCGCGGGCGCGGGCGTGGGCGTGGGCGTCGGCGTCGGCGTCGGCGTCGGCGTCGGTGTGGTTGCGAGCGCCGCCGCGGCTGTTCCGAGCCGGCCTCCGGCGCCGGGGCCGGGGGTCCTGTCGCGCGCCTGCCAGGAGTGCGACACCCCGAATGCGCCTGACGCCCGTTTCTGCAAGGCCTGCGGGGCGGGACTTGCGGCGCCGATGTGCGTTGCGTGCGACACCGTCAATGAACTCGACGCCCGCTTCTGCAAAGGCTGCGGCGCGCCGCTTGGCCGACCCGCCTGACATGCACACTCGAATTGTCTCGACCCTCTGGGCGCTGCTCTACATGCTGGCGGGTGCATCCGTCCCGGCCGTGGCGCAGGTGGCGATGCCCGATGCCGCGCAGATGTCGGGCATGCCACTGCCCGCGCCGGAACTACCGAACGGCACGGTGACGATCCGCCTCGTGCGCGAGCGCATGGGCAACAACGTGCCGGGGCAGGAGGTTGCCCTCGTCACCTCGGACAGTCGCGTCACGGGCGTGACCGACGCCCAGGGGCGAGCCGAGTTCTCGAGCGTGCCACCGGGCACGTCGGTCACGGCCGAAGCCAGCCTCGACGGCGAGACGATCCGCTCGCGCGAGTTTCCGGTGCCAGCCCGCGGCGGCGTGCGGGTTGCGCTCGTGGCCGGGGTGGCCAAGGCGGCCGCGGCCAACGACGCCGCCAAAGCCGCCGCGGCCAAGGAGCCCGCGCGACCCGGTGCGGTCGTGTTCGGCAGCGACACACGGATCGTGCTCGAGTTTCAGGACGACAAGCCGACGTTCTTCTACTTGTTCAGCATCGTGAACAACGCGCGCACGCCGGTCGATCCCGGGAAGCCGCTCATTCTCGACCTGCCCGGCAATGCCGAAGGCGCCTCGCTCGTCTCGGGCAACGTGCAGATCGCCCGCATGGAGAAGTTGCGGCTCACGCTGACCGGACCATTTCCACCCGGGTCCTCGGAGTACCAGGTCGCGTTCCGCATGCCGCTGACGTCGCGCATGTCGCTCACGCAAGCGTTTCCCGCGCCGGTGGAGGGCCTGCTCGTGGCGGCGGAGAAAGTCGGGGCACTCGCGGTGGCGTCGGCGCAGTTGACGGCCATTCGCGAGGGCAACTCGGGCGGAGAAGTGTTTGTGATGGGCACGGCCGGGCGCGTCGCTGAAGGTCAGCCGGTCACGCTCGAGTTCTCGGGACTGCCGGCGCCACCCGTCTGGCCGGCGCGGGTGGCCATCGCCCTCGCTCTGGCACTCTTCGTCTGGGCGGCCTGGTGGGCGTGGCAGGGCGCACCCGACACGCGTGCGACCCGCGAGGCGCTGGCGGCAGAACGGGAGCGGCTGCTCGGGGCGATTGCCGCGATCGATTCGCAGGGGCGGACGCGCGGCTCGCTCGACCCGCGGGCCGCGGCCAAGCGCGACCGGCTCCTCGTGGCGGTCGAGCAGGTCTACGCCGAGCTCGACGAATTGCCGGGCGGCTCGGGAACGGCGGCGTGAGCGGCGACTTCGATCGAGTCTCCGTCGTGCAACTGGGCCGGCACTACGGCCGCCGCCGCGCCCTCACAGACATCTCGTTCACGGCGCAGGCTGGCATGATCATGGGCCTGCTCGGCCCAAACGGCGCAGGCAAGTCCACGCTGCTGGCCATTCTCGGCACGCTGCTCGTGGCATCGACCGGCCGGGTCGAGTACGGCGACGTCACTGCAGAACATGGCGGCGCCGGCTTGCGAGCGCGCATCGGCATGCTGGGCCACGACCTGTTTCTCTATCCGGAACTGACGGCGCGCGAGAATTTGATCTTCTTTGGCCGTCTCTACTGCGTGGCTGACGTCGAGGGCCGCGTCGCGGCTGCGCTCGAGCGCACCGGCCTCGCGGCCCGTGGCGACGATCCCGTGTCGTCGTTCTCGCGCGGCATGCGACAGCGCGTGGCGCTCGAGCGCGCGCTGCTGCACGGCCCGCGACTGCTGCTGCTCGACGAGCCGTTCACGGGCCTGGATCAGGCGTCGGCGCTGGCATTGGTGGGCCGCTTGCGCGAAGAGCAGGCGCGCGGCGTGATCACGCTGCTGGCCACCCACGATCTCGACGTGGTCGACGGCCTCTTGACTGAGGTGGTGTTCCTGAACGGCGGCCGTCGCGCCAGCGCGGGACCGGCACACGGCCCGTTGCGCGAGCGCTACCGCGAGGCGATGCAGCCGTGATGAGCCCGTTCCTTCGCGTGGCCGCGCTGGTGGTGCGCAAGGACCTGACCGTCGAGGTGCGCAGCTTCGAGGTGTTATCCACGACCCTGTTCTTCGCCGTGACGGTCGTCCTGATCTTCGCCTTCGGCTTCGTCAAGGAAGGCGTGCCGCTCGACGGTGTGGCGGCGGCTATCCTCTGGATCGCGCTGGCGTTCTCGGGCACGTTGGCCTTGGGCCGCACCTTCGAACGCGAACGGCAGGCCGACACGTTGCGGGCGCTGATGCTGGCGCCCGCCGACCGTCCGGCGCTGTATGCCGGGAAGCTTGCCGGCATCCTGCTGTTGATGGCCCTGGTGGAGGCGGTGCTCGTGCCAATGGTGGGGCTGATGTTCCAGGCACCGATCTTCGAGGCGCCGCTCCTGCTCGCCGGGCTGCTCGCGGCGGGCACACTGGGGTTTGCGGCGGTCGGCACTCTGTTTGCCGCCATGCTGGTGCGCGCGCGCAGCCGCGACGTGCTGCTGCCCGTGCTGTTGTATCCGATGACCGTTCCAGTCATGATTGCCGGGGTTCGAGGCACGGCCGCGCTGTTCCAGTCTGAACCGGATCCTGGACTCGCGCAGTTCTGGCTGGCGTTGCTGGTGTTCTTCGATGCGGTGTTCGTGACGCTGGCGCTGTGGACGTTCGAGCCGCTCATGACCGACTGAGCTGGGGCGGCAGGGAAGGTGGCGACGTGACGACGGCGGTAAAGATTCAGCTGGCGGTGGCGACTCTGATGTTCGCGGTCGCGCCGTGGATCGTGAACGCGGCTCCGCACGAGGCCACGATGGGTCTCGTGTACAAGATCTACTTCTTCCACATGCCGTCGGCCTGGATGTTCATGCTGGCGGCCATCGTGTCAGGCGTCACCAGCGGGCGCTATCTCTTCACGAAGAACCCGAAGGCGGACGCCACGGCCGTGGCGGCCGCGGAACTGGCCGTGCTCTTCGGCCTGTTGGCGCTGGTGACCGGCCCGCTGTGGGCGCGCAAGGCCTGGGGCGTGTGGTGGGTGTGGGACGCGCGTCTCACCTCGAGCCTCATGTTGTTTCTGATTTTCGTGGCCTATTTGCTGCTGCGTCAGTTCGGCGGACCCGGCTCCGAGAAGCTGTCGGCCGGCCTCGCGCTCTTCGGTATGGCCAACGTCCCCTTCATCTATGTGTCGGTGAACGTCTGGCGCACGATGCATCCGAAGACGTCGGTCGTGCCGACCTTGCCGGTGTCGATGGGCATTCCGTTGTGGTTCTGCGTCACCGCCTTTCTGTTGTTGTTCCTGGCGTTGTTGTCGTTGCGGTCGTTGCTCGAACGGCAACGCGGGCGGATCGACGCGTTGTATCTGGCTGAGGACGAGGCGTGATGCGACACCTGCGATTGCTGTTGACCCTGGCTCTGCTGCTTGGCCCCGCGCATGCCGGCGCGCAGCCGAAGCCGTCGCCCGACGAGTTCGTGCCGCTCTCTGAGATTCCGCCGGAGGAGCGCATCCCCGCCATCAATCTGGTGGCGGCGGCCTACGGCTTCGTCTGGGTGGCCGTGCTCGGCTACGTGTGGACGCTCGGCAGCCGATTGAAGAAGGCGGAAGACGAGATCGGACGCCTGGAGCGGAAGGCCCGGTAGCATGGAGATTGGCACGCCCACTGCCGGGCACTTCATCTACATCCCGGTCATGCTGTTGATCGGGGTGGTGCTTGGCTGGGTGCTCGGTTCCCGCGCCGCAGCCGACGCCATGGCGATGGAGCAGCGCAAACGCGAGGAACGGGCGCAGCGCAAGGCCCAATCCTAGCGGCTAGGTTCTGGCGGCTAGCGGCTAGTAGGGGGCTACTGGTGCTCACAGGTGCGAGTCCTTCACCTTTTCGGAACTCTTCACACTTGACAGAGTGATCCACTAGCCGCCAGCCGCTAGCACCTAGCCGCTGATCGGCTATCGCCCGATCATCAGCCGCTGCGCTAACGCTTCGGGCAGGTGTGCGTCGCGAATCCTGGCCTGTGCCTGTTCGATCGGGTAGGGCGTGCGGTGGATCTCCACGACCTGTGTGGAGGCATCGTAGATCCCAAATCCCGCTCGCGGATCGCCGTCGCGCGGCTGGCCCACCGAGCCCGGGTTGATCAGGTAGTGGCCCTGGCCGATGGGAATATTCAGGGGCCGGCGCAGGTCGGCGGTTTCGAGCGTCAGCGCCTGATTGGCGAGCCGGTAGGCGACCTGCACGTGCGTGTGGCCGAAGAGGCAGAGGCGGCGGCTTGCCGCCTGCATCGAGCGCAGCACGTCGCCGTCGTCGAACACATACATGTCTTCGTCCTGCGGGGTGCCGTGGCAGATCTCGAGCAGGTCGTCGATGACCAGCGGCCCGGCCGGCAGGTCTGCCAGCCAGTCACGGTTGTCGTCGCTCAACGCCTCGTAGGTCCAACTGATTGCGGTCCGCGCCACGGCGTTGAAAGCGTCTGACGGCTCGAGGCCGGCGCCGACCTTGTCGTGGTTTCCTCGGATGACCGCATGCGGCGCGAGCCCGCGGATTCTGTCGACCACCTCGTTCGGGCTGGCGCCGTAGCCCACCAGGTCGCCGAGGACCAGCAGCCGCTCGTGCGGAATGGCCCGGGCGGCCTCGAGCACGGCCTCGAGCGCTTCAAGATTGGCGTGAATGTCGCTCAGGACCAAATATCGCATCAGTGCCCCAGCCAGTCGGCCATGTGATCGACGATTGCGTCGACGCTCGCCCGCGAGACGTCGAACCGTGCCTGCGCCTGCGCGTAGGCCACGATCCGTTGATTATAGAGCCGCTCCATCTCCGCGCGGTCGGTGGCCAACGGCCTGCGTCCGTCGACCGGAATGCGCGCGACCAGTGTGGCAAACGGGGCGTCGAGCCACGCCACCGCGCCGTCCCGGCTCATCAGTGCCAGATTCGACGGGTCCACGGCCGTGCCGCCGCCCGTGGCGACCACCATCCCCCGGTCCGGCAGCAACTCCACCAGCGTCCGCCGCTCCAGCGCCCGGAAGAACGGCTCTCCAGACTGGCGGAAGATCGTGGGGATGTCGCGCTGCTCGGCGCGCTCGATGCGCTCGTCCACGTCCTCGAACCGCCAGTCGAGGCGCTTGGCGAGGGCGCGTCCCACCGTGGTCTTGCCGGCGCCCATGAATCCCACGAGGTAGACCTTGTCGGCGTTCACGCCCGAAGCCTGTCCAGTGTCTCGAAGAAGCCCGGGAAGGACACTGCCGCCACGTCGGCACCCGCGACGTGCGTGGGCCCAGTGGCGCCGAGTGCGGCCACGGCAAAGCTCATCGCCAGACGATGATCGTGCCGGGCATCCACCGCGCCCCCAGTGAGGCGGCGCGAGCCGCGCACGGCGAACCCGTCGGGATACTCGTCGGCGTCGGCGCCCATGGCGCGCAGGCCCTCGACGAGCGCCGTGATGCGGTCGCTCTCCTTCACGCGTAGTTCACCGGCGCCGTGTACCTCGATGGACCCGCCGAACGTGGCCAGCGCGGCCAGTGCCGGCAGTTCGTCGATGAGCAGGGGCACTTCGGCCGGCGCGATCACCAGCGCCAGCCGCTGGCCCGTCGCGACGTGCACGCGGCCCACCGGCTCGCCGTGCCAGGTGGCGGTCTCGGTCGTCGTCACCGACGCGCCGGCACGGCGCAATACGTCGAAGAGGGCCGTGCGCGTGGGATTCAGGCCGACGTCCTCCATGTCGATGGCCGAGCCGTCGAGGCCCGCCGCCGCCACCGCGAGAAACGCCGTAGCCGAGGGGTCGCCGGGCACGCGCAGGTGCAGGCCACCGGTCAGCGAGGCCCCGCCGGTCACGCCCAGTCGATCCGGCGTGCTGCGGTCCACGTGCACGCCAAAGGCGGCCAAGGCCCGTTCGGTGTGGTCGCGCGTGGCCGCGGGCTCGACCACGACAGTCATGCCGCGGGCGCGCAGGCCGGCCAGCAGGACCGCGCTCTTGATCTGCGCACTTGGCACGTCGGGCGTGTGCGTGATGGCGCTCAGGGGCGCGCCGCTGATGCACAGCGGAGGGCGACCGCCCTCCGCCGACGCGATCCGGGCACCCATGGCCATGAGCGGCGCCATCACTCGGCGCATCGGACGTCCGGACAGGGAGGCGTCGCCGACGAGCGTCGTGGTGAAGGGCTGCGAGGCGAGCATCCCCGCGAGCAGGCGCATCGTCGTGCCGGAATTGCCGCAGTCGACGTCGTGGCGCGCCGGCGCAAATCCCCGGGGCCGCCCGGTGATCCGCACGCTGAGGCCGTCGGCACGCAGCGTCCGTTGCACGCCGGTGCCCAGGGCTTCCAGGCAGGCGAGCGTCGAGAGACAATCCGCCCCGGTGGAGTACTGATCGATGGTCGTGACGCCGTCGGCCAGCGCACTGAGGAGCGCGTAGCGGTGCGACATGGACTTGTCGGGCGGCACGCGCAGCGCGCCGCGTAGCGCCCGCGCGGGCAGCACCAGGGTCGCGCGGGAGGCGGTCATAGGGCACCACTATAGCGACCGCGTCTTGATGCGGCAATGCTTGGCCGCCCCGCGTATACTACTGGGCGTGCACAGGGCGCTCGGGGCCCGACTCGGAGACGTATGACACTCACCAGCCATACCGTCCGGTTGGACATCAGCAGCGCCTTTGACATGCTGGACTTCGTGGAAGTCGTGAGCGGTCACATGTCCCGCATGGTCGGCTTCGACGAGGACACGCTGCACTGGGTCAGCATCGCGGTGCGCGAATCGGTCGCCAATGCCATGAAGCATGGCAACCAGGGCGACGAGTCGAAGCGGGTCAAGGTCGAGTTCACGTGCTCACCAGCCGAACGCCCGACTGAACTGGCCATTGTCGTGCAGGATCAAGGCGCCGGCTTCGATCCCGAAGACGTCGCGGATCCGCTGGCACCCGAGAATCTTTTGAAGTCGAGCGGCCGGGGTTTGTTCCTGGTGCGCAGCTTCATGGACGAGATGGTGCACCGGCGGATCCCCGAAGGCGGGATGGAGATCCGTCTGGTGAAGCGCCTCGCCGTGCCCGACGGCGCCCCGACGTGACGGCCCCCGATCCGCGCTTCCTGGCCACCGCCATCGAAGTCGTGACCCACGCCGGCGCCATTCAGCGCGCCAGGTTCGGGTCGGTGGTACGGGTGGACAAGAAGGGGACGATCGATCTCGTGACCGAAGTCGACCTCGAGGTGGAGCGGTCGTGCCGCGCCCTCATCGCCGCGCGATTTCCAGACCACGACATCCTGGCCGAAGAGCTCGGCGGCGGCGACGGCGGTCGATCCCACCGCTGGGTCCTCGACCCGCTCGATGGCACCACCAATTTCGCCCACGGCGTGCCCATCTTCTGCGCCTCGCTGGCGCTCGAGATCGACGGCGAAGCGGTTGTGGGCGCTGTGTTCGACCCCAACCGCCAGGAGCTGTTCACGGCCGAACGGGGCGTCGGCGCCTGGCTCAACGGCGCGCCGCTCCGCACCTCGACGACGACGGCCCTCATCGACGCGCTGCTCGTGACCGGGTTCCCCTACGACGTGCACAGCACCCTCGACGAGGTGATGGGACTGTTCTCCGCATACGTCTCTGAAGCCCGCGCCGTCCGACGGCTGGGCTCGGCGGCCATCGACTTGTGCTGGGTGGCGGCCGGACGCATGGACGGCTTCTGGGAGGAACGCCTGCAGCCCTGGGACACGCGCGCCGGCGCGCTCCTCGTACAGGAAGCCGGCGGCCGCGTCACCGGGCTTGACGGCGGCATCTGGGCGCCGGCCGCAGGACACCTGCTGGCGTCAAACGGCCCGCTGCACGACCAGATGCTGCGGGTCGCGCAGGCGTTTCGGGAACGTCGCCGAAACGGGACGGCCTGACCTCCCAGCGGCTCGACTCGCCCGCGACGCTCCGTCGATTCCGGCCTGAATTGCCGAACATGCGATCTGGCATCGCGCGTGCTTAGGTAGCCGGTACGCGCCACGCGCGCCGCGGGACGGTCCCCGCGAGAACTCAAGGGAGATGGCGATGCGAGTCGTACGCCACGCGCTATTCGTGTTCGGGTTCATGTTCTTCGCCGCACCGTCGCCGGCGCTGGCGCAGCAGGCGATCACGCTGTCATTCGGCGGCTTCGTGGTCACTGGCGAAGACGCGCGCGTCGAGGGCGACGTGCTCGTCGCGAATCGCGACATTCTCAGCTTCGACGTCCACGACTTCAGCGGCGGGTCGGTTGGGATCGAGTGGCTGTTGCCGGTAGGCGAATTCCTCGAGGTCGGGCTCGGGGCCGGATTCACCAGCCGTCAGGTGCCGACCGTCTACGACGGCTTCGTCAATCGCAACGGGTCTGAGATCGAACAGGATCTCAAGCTACGCGTGGCGCCGTTCACGGCCACGGTGCGGGTGCTGCCGTTTGGCCGGTCGCGCGCCGTGCAGCCGTATGTCGGCGGCGGCATCGGACTCTTCAGCTACCGCTACAGCGAAGTGGGCGACTTCGTGGACTTCACCGACCGGAGTGTCTTCCGCGATCGGTTCGTGGCAACGGGCACCGAGACCGGCCCGGTGGCCCTGGCCGGCATCCGATTCCCGATCGGCGACCGGTGGTCACTGGGCGGGGAAGCGCGCTACCAGAAGGCGTCAGCTACGCTGTCCGACGACTTCCTGGGGACGAAGCTCGACCTCGGCGGGTTCCACTATCTGGCGACCGTGCACGTCAAGTTCTAGACCCGTATGACGGCAGGGTATACTCTGACGGATCTGGCCGCCAGTGCTGATGATTCCAGAGCTCTCAATCGTCATTCCCATTCGCAACGAGTCGCCCAACATCCGTCCGATGTATGACGAGGTCATGGGCACGCTTGGCACGACCGGGCGCAGCTTCGAAGTCCTCGTCATCGACGATGGCTCGACGGATGACTCGTTTGCGCAACTGGCCGCGCTGCAGGCGACCGATCCGCGGCTGCGGGTTATTCGCTTTCGGCGCAATTTTGGCCAGACCGCGGCCTTCGCAGCCGGCTTCGCGCATGCGCGGGGCCGGCTGGTCGTGACCTCCGACGGCGATCTGCAGAACGACCCGCGCGACATCGAGCGCATGGTGCAGCTTTCGGATCGCGACGACTACGACATCGTCTGCGGCTGGCGGAAGGATCGGAAAGACACCTTCGTGACGCGCCGCATCCCGTCGATGGCCGCCAACTGGATCATCTCGAAGGCCACGGGCGTACCGCTGCACGATTACGGCTGTTCGCTGAAGGTGTTCCGAGCCGAGGTGGTGAAGTCGCTGCGGCTCTACGGCGAGATGCACCGGTTCCTGCCGGCGATTGCCAGCGAGCAGGGCGTGCGCATCGCTGAAGTGGTCGTCAACCATCGCGCGCGCATGGCCGGCACGACGAAGTACGGGCTGTCGCGCACGATCCGCGTGATCCTCGATCTGGTCACGGTGAAGTTCCTGCTGAGCTACTCGACGCGTCCACTGCAGATCTTCGGGCTGCTGGGCATAGTCAGTGGCGGCCTGGGCGGGCTCATCACCGCCTATCTCGGGTGGGTCCGGCTGGTGGAGCACCAGTCCATCGCGGATCGGCCCCTGCTGATTCTGGGCATGTTGCTGGCCTTTGTCGGCGTGCAGTTCCTGACGTTCGGGCTGCTGGCGGAGTTGATGGCCCGCACCTACTACGAGTCGCAAGGCAAGCCCACCTACGTCATCCGCGAGCTGCGCGAGAGCCGGCCGGTCGAGGCCGCGCCGGCACCGGTGCGCTGATGGCCGCCAGCGACCGGCCGCACGATCCGCGCATCACCGTCATCCAGCAGGAGCTCTTCGACGAGCGGAAGTCGAAGGTCGCCAAGTACCAGGATCTCGTCGTCGGGCGTCCGGGCTGGGGTGCGCTCGTCGCATTTGAGAGCGTCGTGCTCGTGGCCTCGTGGGTGCCAGGGGCGCTCGGCCTGTTTCTGCGGTCGAAGCTGTATCCGCTCGTGCTGGGCCGCGTGGGCCGGAATGTCGTGTTCGGCGTCAATGTCACGATCCGGCACCCGCACAAGATCGCGATTGGCGACAACGTGGTCATCGACGACCAGTGTTGCCTCGACGCCAAGGGCTCCGACAACCGTGGCATCACGATCGGGTCCGGCGTGTTCGTGGGGCGCAACACGATCCTGAGCTGCAAGAACGGCGACATCGTGCTCGACGATCGCGCGAACCTCGGGTTCAACTGCGAGATCTTCTCGGCCTCAACAGTGCACGTCGGGTCCGACGTGCTGATGGCGGCCTACACCTATCTGGTCGGCGGCGACCATCTGTACGATCGTGTGGACATTCCCGTATTGCAACAGGGCCGCACGGCCCGCGGCATCGAGGTCGGCGCCGGCGTGTGGCTCGGCGCCCACGTGGTCGTCACCGACGGGTCGCGCGTTGGTCGGGATGCCATCGTCGGCGCTGGGGCGGTGGTCGTCGGCGACATCCCCGAGTTTGCGATTGCCGTCGGCACCCCCGCGAAGGTGCTGCGCGACCGACGCGTGGCGGTTGCCGGCGCCGATACGGCGACGCCAGCGGACGGAGGATCCGCTAGCCGCTAGTCCCTAGCCGCTAGCCGCTGTCCCTTATGTGTGGCATTGCCGCCATCATCGAACGCGACCCGCGTCGCCTCGCGCCCGAGGCCGACCTGCAGGGAATGGTCGACGCCCTCGTCCACCGGGGGCCCGACGACGAAGGCCGGCGACATCTGCCGGGCGCCGCGCTCGGCATGCGACGGCTCGCGATTCAAGACGTGGCGACCGGGCAGCAGCCGATCGCCAACGAGGCCGGCGATGTGCACATCGTCGCCAATGGGGAGATCTACAACTTCCTCGAGCTGCGGCACGAACTCGAAGCCCGCGGGCATCGCTTTCGCTCACGGGCGTCCGATATCGAGTCGTTGCTGCACGCCTACGAGGAATGGGGCGAGGCGTTCGCCACCCGCGTGCGCGGTATGTTCGCGGCGGTGATCTGGGACGCGCGCACCGAGACCCTCGTTGCCGTGCGCGATCGTGCCGGCGAGAAGCCGCTCTTCTATGCGGAGACCAATCGCGGGCTGGTGCTGGCCTCGGAGGTGAAGGCGTTGTTGGCCCGGCCCGAGGTGGCGCGCGACCTCGACGTCGACGCCGTCGATCAGTTCCTGACGTTCGAGTACGTCGTCACGCCGCGCACCATGATCAAGGGCATCAAGAAGGTGCCGCCGGCCTCGTGGCTGCGGTACCGCCACGGGGTCGTGACGGTGGAACGGTACTGGGACCCGGCCGCAATCGAGGTACGTCCATGGAAGGACGAAGAGGCGGCCGAGGCGCTGCGTGCCGCGCTGCAGCGTGCGGTGACAAGCCAGCTGATGTCGGAAGTGCCGCTCGGCGCCTTTCTGTCAGGCGGCATCGACTCGAGCGCCATCGTCGCGCTCATGAGCCAAGGCGCCAGTCAGCCCGTGCGGACCTTCAGCATGGGCTTTGAAGACGGTTCGTACAACGAGCTGCCGTACGCGCAGGAAGTGGCGAGCCTGTTTGGCACGACGCACACCGAGCGGCTGGTCACGCCAGGCATTGGGGAATTGTTCGACCGGCTGATCCCGCATTTCGATGAGCCGTTTGCCGACGTGTCGCTCTTTCCCACCTACCTGGTGTCGCGCCTGGCGCGTGAGCAGGTGACCGTGGCGCTGTCGGGCGATGGCGGCGACGAGTTGTTCGGCGGCTACGACACCTACGACGCGCAGGCGCTGGCGGCACGGTTCGAACGCGTCGGCGCGCCATTTGTGCCGGCGCTGGCGGCGATCGGTGCGGCGCTGCCGCCGACCGGACAGAAGAAGGGGCTCGTCAATAAATTCAAGCGGTTCATCGGCGGAGTGGCCACGGCGCCAACCGATCTGGGCCACTACCGGTGGATGGTGCACCTCGACGCGCGTCGTCGGAGGACGCTCTATACGCCCGGACTCCAGGCGGCGCTCGTCGGCAGCGATCAGTACGCGCCGCTGCGCGAAGTGCTCGCACGGGGGCGCGGGGACGACGTGCTGAATCGTCAACTGTTTGCGGACCTGACGCTGTATCTCGCCGACGACATCCTGGTGAAAGTCGACCGCATGAGCATGGCGACCTCACTCGAGACCCGCGCGCCGTTTCTCGACGTGGACGTGATGGAGCTCGCCTTCTCGATGCCCGGCCATCTCAAGATCCGTGGCGGCGTGCGCAAGTACGTGTTGAAGGAAGCGATGCGTGGTCTGCTGCCCGACCGCATCCTGCACCGGAAGAAGGAGGGCTTCAGCATCCCGCTCAAGAACTGGCTGCGCCGCGACCTCCAGCCGCTCATGCGCGAGCTGCTGTCGCCCGCCCGCGTCGCCCGTCGCGGCCTGTTCGAGCCGGCGGCCGTCACGGCCCTGGTGGAGTCGCACGTGGCCGGACGCGAGAACCACGCCCACACGCTGTTTCCATTGATGGTGTTCGAACGCTGGGCCACGGCGCATCTCCACTGAGCGCCCCCGCGCCGCCCGTCACGAGCGATTCGTGAGGGCGATCACGCGTCCGGATACAGCGCGTCCACGCGCTGGATCTCGGTCGCGACCCGGTTCGGCGACCACGCGAGCGCGGCGGCCATGACCGCCGCGGCCGACGTCAACGCCGCGGCGCCGGGGTGCCCGCTCGTGCCAGCTTCGGTACGGCGCATGAGTGCGTCGGCCAGGGTCAGCGCCGACTCGTGCCTCACCGCATGCAGGATCTCGCCGCGCGTGACGGCGCAGGCCGACGAGAGCGGGTGCGCGGTGTCGGGGTGCTCGCGCAGGATCGCCGTGACCTCGCCGACGTGACTCCCGTAGGTGCGGGCCAGCCGCTCGCGGAGTGCTGGCGTCGTGCCTGGAGCGTCCGCGCGAATCGCGCCGTCCACGTGGGCGCGCAGGGTCGAGAACGCGGCGCTGGACATGCGGGCAGTGGCGGTGACGCTTGACCCTGCAGGCCGTCCGAGCGCGAGGCACGCCGCATCGATTGCGGCCGAGGCTGTGTGGCGTGCCGTGGTGTAGCGCACGCTGAAGATCGACAAAATGCCTGAGTGGCCCTCGCGCGCGTGGTCCACGACCGCGCTTTCCTTCAGCAACGCCACCGCCGTGCCAGCCGCAGAGACCATCGGCAACAACCCTCGGTGCACCAGCCGGACGAGACTCGGCAGGAACGTGGCCCTCGGGAAGGCGAGCCGCGCATCGGTCAGCAGTTGCGACACGTGCGCGGCCGTGCCGTGAGGTGCGTCGGCGTCGCCGTCGTGCGCATCGTGGCTCGTGCCGAGGATCGAGACGTCGCGCCAGGGTACGACGAAGAGGAAACGGCCGTCCACGACGCCGCCGCACGCGTGTGTCACGGTGATCCGCGGCACGACCAGGTTCATCGCGCGCGACAGCCGGGCGGCCGGCGGCCGCACCGAGCCGCTGGTCAGGCGCGCCAGCACCCCGCCCGCCCAGGGACCTGCCGCGTTCAGCACTGCGCGCGTCCGGACGTCGAAAGTCGCGCCGGTGATGGCGTCTTTCACCTCGAGGGCGGTCACTGACTGGCCGGTCCGCCGCACGCCCAGCGCTTCGACGTAGTTGGCCACGACAGCCTCGGCATCGCTGGCCGAGCGGACGGCGGAGATGCCGATGCGTTCGTGCTGCCGCATTTGATAGTCGAACCAGACCGCGCCCCCGGTCACGTGTTCCGTGCCGATGATGGGGTTGAGGCGAAGGCACTCGCTCTTCGACACGACCCGTCCGCGCGGTAGGCGGAGCTCCGGGTCTTCAATGCCGTCGTTGCGGTCGTGGGCCACCAGGTCGGTGAGGGCCAGGGCGGCGCGCATCGCCACCGCATTGCGCGTGGGATGCAGGTAGGTGGGCACGCAGAACGGCAGCCGGTCCACCAGATGCGGGGCCATACGCGCCATAGCCCGCCGCTCCCGAATGAAGAGCCGCATCTGACGCAGGTTCAAAGACTGGAGCGAGCGCAGGCCGCCGTGCAGCGTCTTCAGACTGTTGAACGAGGTGCCGCCCCCGAAATCGCCGCGGTCGATGAGCGCCACGGAGAGACCCCGGCCGGCGGCCTCCCAGGCGGCCAGCGCGCCGTAGATGCCTGCGCCGATCACGACTAGGTCGAAGGGGGTGTCCGCCAGGCCGCGGAGGTCGCGCTGCATCGGGGGCTCGGGCCATTGTACGATAGGGGGCTGTGACCACCGAGGCGATCCGCCAGTACTGGAACGAACGCATTCACGATCTCGAGATGACGACGCAGCCCGTGGGCTCGCGGGCGTTCTTCGCCGATCTCGACGACTACCGTTTCGACAAGCTGCGCTATCTGCCTGAGCTCGTGGATTTCGCGGGCTTCCGCGGGCAGCGGCTGCTCGAGGTCGGATGCGGCATTGGCACCGACCTGGCGCGGTTTGCGGCCGGCGGCGCTCACGTGACCGGGCTCGACCTTGCGCAGACGGCCATCGACCTGGCCGCCCAGAACTTTGCCGGACGTGGGCTGACCGGCGATCTACGGGTCGGCGACGGGGAAGCGCTGCCGTTTCCCGACGCGTCGTTTGACGTCGTCTACGGGCACGGCGTGTTGCAGTATGCGGCCGCCCCGGAACGGATCATCGCCGAGGCTCACCGGGTGCTGAAGCCCGGGGGCCAGGGGATCTTCATGGTCTACAACCGGGTGTCGTGGCTGAACGCCCTGTCGAAGGTGATGAAGGTGCCGCTCGAACACGAAGACGCGCCGGTGCTGACGAAGTACTCCGGCGGCGAGTTTCGGGCGCTCTTGTCGCCGTTTGCCGACACCCGCATCGTGCCGGAGCGGTTCCCCGTGAAGTCGCGCCTGCACCACGGCTGGAAGGCCGTGGCGTTCAACCAGCTGTTCGTGGGGACCTTCAACACCCTGCCGCGGGCCTGGGTCCGGCCGCTCGGTTGGCACCTCATGGCATTTTGCCGCAAGTAGGCGTAAAGTGAAGGGTTAGATGGCACAGATTTACGCGGCTCGATACCTCGCCAAGGCGGCGTTCAGCGCGCCGAAAGACATGGTCAAGGCAGTGGTGGGGAAGTACACCCCGCTGCACCCCACGGTCTTCATCTTCCATTGCACGTTCGTGTGCGACGCCCGCTGCGAGATGTGCAGCAACTGGACGCGCGGCAACCGCAAGGAAGACATGTCGCTCGCCGAAATCGAGCAGGCCTTCAGCTCGCCCCTGTGGAGCCAGATCGAGAACGCCAGCCTCTCGGGCGGC
>JANMDX010000046.1:0-18064 GCA_031376505.1 Acidobacteriota bacterium | reverse complement strand
CAAGGTCAAGTGGTTCAACAACGCCAAGGGCTACGGCTTCATCGAGCGCGAAGGCGGCAGCGACGTGTTCGTCCACTACTCGGCGATTCAGGGCTCCGGCTTCCGCTCGCTCGAAGAGGGTCAGGGCGTGGAGTTCGAGATCGTCGACGGTCCGAAGGGCCCCCAGGCCGGCAACGTCCTGCTCGTCTGAACCACTGATGTCATCCGGCGCCGGTCGAAAGACTGGCGCCGGTTCGTGCCCGCCAGTATCGGTCGTCCTCCCCGCACGTCCCCTCATTCATCCTCTCCGGTCCTCGGCTTGGCCGTGAACGCCACGCGTCCGTCCTTGACCGACACCTTGAACGCCACCCCATCGCCGTCAGGGCCGAGCTTCGACACCTGCGCCCGGACCACGGCCTCGAAGCGCTCAAAGGACACCTCGCCCTCGCCCGCCTGACGGCGCGCAGCGTTCAACCGTTCGTGGAGCGTTCTGACTTTGTCGGCCTCGGCGTCTGGGTCACGGAGTGACATCTGGACCGGCCTGGCCTCGCCGGATTCGGTTGCGGGTGGTCGCTCCACCGCCGGTGTGCGTGGCGGCGAGCTGGGCTCCGCATAGGCGCTGCGCCCCCGCGGGCCTGGCCGGCCGCCCTCGCGTGACTTCATGGTGCGTTCCCACAACTCGCAGAACGCGCTGAATTTCGACTGCAAGCCCTGGAACCGGAAGCGCTCGGCCGTGTTCTGGATGTGCATCCGGTCGTAACGTTTGACCAGTGCTTCCACCTGGGCGCGGGTCTCCCACGGCAGCTTGGCCAGGCGCCCGGCGAAGAACAGGTTGTATTCGACTTCGAGGCGCTTGATCTCGGCCTCGAGCTCGCGCAGCTGGCGATCGAATTCGCTGGTGGGCGGCGCCACGGTACTACCGGAGAAGCTGAAACCAGAGCAGCGGAAGCCAGAGCTCGCGGGCGTACGGAACCGGCCGATCGTCGATGAGCACTTCCGTCTCGGGCAGGTGGCCGACCAGGCCATAGAGGTCGCGCAGCCGCGCTGCGTCGGCAGCAAAGAAACGCGCGCGGTGACGACGCGTGAGGCCGCTGCCCAGGTCGCGATACTCGACCGAAGCCTGGGCAAGCGCGAGGGCCTCGGCGTAGTGGTCGCCGTCGAAGGGCGGGAACACCACGGTGAGCGAGAAGGGCAGATCGCGCGGACCGAAGAGCGCGGCGTGCAGGTCGGGATCGAGTGCCGCGAGCTCGTCATGCGACGGCTCTTCGGCCAGCTCGACGTACGGCCAGAAGCGCTCGAGCGGCCGCCGCGCGGGTGTGGGGATGGCGGACATGGAGACGGGCTTGTCGGGCATCGCGGGGCCACGCACGCAACCGAGCAAAGACGTGGGTGCGTGATGGTATCCTGATCCGGCGGCACCCGCAAGACGCCCCATGGCTGACTTTCGCGCGATTCCCTCGATCGATCACCTGCTGCAGCGTCCTGGCGGACGTCCACTCGAGGCGCGCTATGGGCGCGAGGCGGCCACCACCGCGCTGCGCGACAGCACCGCGGCGCTGCGGGCGTTGCTCGGCGCTGGACATGCGATCGCGGCCGACACCCTGCCGGACCGAATCACGGCCGATGCCGCGGCCGGCCTGGCACACACCGTGCGCGGCTCCTTGCGGCCAGTGCTGAACGCAACGGGCGTGGTGATTCACACAAACCTCGGCCGCGCGCCGCTATCACGCGGTGCGCTCGAGCGGGTGGGGGCGGTGGCCAGCGGCTACTCGACGCTCGAGTACGACCTCGCCACCGGCGCGCGCGGGTCGAGGGCGGTGCACGCCGAGCATCTGCTGACCGCGCTGACGGGCGCCGAGGCGGCGGTCGTCGTGAACAACACCGCCGCCGCCATGATGCTCATCCTCGCTGCCCTGGCCCGCGGCCGGGACGTCTTGATCTCGCGCGGCGAGCTGGTCGAGATCGGCGGCGGCTTCCGGGTGCCAGATGTGATGGCGCAGTCGGGCGCGGTACTGCGCGAAGTGGGCACGACCAACCGTACCAGGGTCTCCGACTATACGGCCGCGGCCGGTCAGAAGACCGCGCTCATCCTGAGGGTGCACCCGTCGAACTTTCGCATCGAGGGTTTCACCGAACGTCCGGCACTCGCCGACCTGGTCGCCGCCGCACATGCCTATGGCGTCCCGGTGGTCGAGGATCTCGGCTCGGGCAACCTCGATCCGGCCTCGCCGTGGGAGCCGACCGTGCAGTCGTCGCTGGCCGCAGGCGTGGACCTCGTGGCCATCAGCGGCGACAAGCTGCTCGGCGGACCGCAGGCCGGCATCGTGCTCGGCTCGAGGACGCTGGTCGATCGGCTGCGCACACACCCGCTGATGCGTGCCGTCCGCGTCGACAAGCTCACCTACGCCGCACTCGAAGGCACCTTGCTCGATCATTGGACAGGACGCGCACATGAGGACGTGCCGGTGCTGCGAATGCTGCACACGCCGCTCGACGCCGTGCGCCAACGCGCTACGGCTCTGGCGGATCAGCTGCGGGGGCAGGGCTGGGAGGCGGCGGTCATTGACGGCGAGTCCGCCGTCGGCGGCGGCAGTGCCCCCGGCGTGGGCGTCCCCACGGCACTGGTACGTCTGGCATGGCCGGGCTGGAGCGCGGATCGCCTCGAGGCCTGTTTGCGCGGACTCGACACGCCGGTCATTGCGCGGATTCAGGACGACGCGGTGGTGCTGGATCTGCGAACCGTCGCGGCGGATCAGGACCCGCTGGTCCGAGCGCTGCTCTCCTCGACACCACGCTAAGCCTCGACGCCTCGACGCAGGCCCGAGGCGATCGCTATCGCAGTGTCGTCCAGACCTCGCGCCTGACGAAGTCGCGCATCCCAGCCGAGCGCGTCGAGTTCGCCTTGCGCTGCGCCTCGTCTGGCACCATCCGCATCGTCGCTGCGTCGAGAGCCGCGCCGAGCTGCTCGGCCCCCACCACGCTGGCCACCTTGAACATGCGCAAGTGCGTCCAGTCAGGCAACGAGCCCTCAGGCGTGCGCGTGGCTAGCACGGTCGTCACTTCGATGAACGCGCCCGCCTTACGCGCATCCTCGTCGATCTTCTCGGCCGTGCCGGTGATGTAGGCGCTGTAGTCGGCTAACTTGTCAGGCTTGGCGCGCCAGTAATAGACGACGTAGACCGGGCCGGCCGCCGCGGCTTGGCTCTGTGCGACAGCTGGCGTCGCAGCGATCGGCAGGACCAGCGCGGCGAGCACGAGGGCGAGCATCGTACTTCGCATCGTTACCTCCTGAGAACACCAGCCCGAGCGTTTCAGGCCCCAGGCCACGGTCCCTAGAAAATCGTCGAGATCGATTGCTCCGCCCAGGCAATCATCTGCGCGGGCAGCACACCGAGATACAGCACCGCGAGCACCGACACCACGAGACCGGCCATGGCCAGACCCGAGATGGGCGGCGGCACGGGCCGGGCGTCGCGATCCGACATGTACATCATCACGACGATCCGCAGGTAGAAATAGACCGACACCACGCTCGACAGCATGCCGATGATGGCCAGGCCGTAGTAGCCGGCACTGACCGCGGCGCTGAACGTGTACCACTTGGCGATGAAGCCGGCGGTTGGCGGAAATCCACCGAGCGACAAGAGCAACACCGTCATGAGCAGCGCGAGCGCCGGGTGCGAGTGCGCCAGGCCCGCATAGTCGCGCAGGTCGTCGTTGGCGTGTTCGCGGGTGCCGAGCAGCGCGATCACGCCGAACGCGCCGAGATTCGTGACGGCGTACGCCGCCAGGTAGAACAGCATCGACGCCTTGCCGACGTCGTTGGCGGCGATGATGGCCACAAGCAGGTACCCGCCGTGGGCGATGCTCGAATACGCCAGCATGCGCTTCAGGCTGGTCTGCGACACACCGACGACGGTGCCGACCACCATCGTGGCCGCGGCAATGGCCCACAGCACTGGCGTCCAGTCGGCCACAAGCGGCGCCAGGGCCGACAGGAACACGCGAGCAAACGCCGCCAGGGCTGCGGCCTTGACCCCCGTGGACATGAAGCCGGTCACGACCGCCGGCGCCCCTTCGTAGGCGTCGGGCGACCACATGTGAAACGGCACGGCCGCGATCTTGAAAGCGAAGCCGACGACCAGCAGACCCACGGCCAGCAGCAACATCGGATTCGAGGACATCGACTGGGCGGCGATCGCCGCGCCGGCCTGCTCCAGGTGGGTCGTGCCCGTCACGCCGTAGATGAAGGCGATGCCGTACAGGAAGAACGAGCTGGCAAAGGCGCCGAGCAGGAAGTACTTGAACGCGGCTTCGATGGCGTTGGGCTGATCACGCCGCAGTCCAGTGAGCACGTAGACCGCTATCGACATGGTCTCCAGCGCCAGGAAGATGAGCAGCAAGTCGGTGGCCTGCGCCATCAACATCATGCCGACGATCGCAAACAGCATCAGCGCGTAGTACTCGCCCACCGGCAGGCCGTCGCGTTCGAGGGTCTGCGACGAAAACAGCACGGTGAAAAGGCCGACCACGACCAGCACGAGGTTCACGAAGAGCGCAAAGTTATCAGCGGTGACCACGCCGAAACTGGAGGCGTTGCGGTCCCAGAGCAGCACCGAGGCCACGCCGGCGCCGACAAGACCGATCACGGCCAGGCCGCCGATGGGCATCCGTTCGCCCTTGGCGCGGAACGCCTCGGCAAGCAGGGCGAACAACCCCGCAAGCGAGACACACACCATCGGAACGACGGCGTCGAACGCGCTGTTGAACATCTACTGCCCCTCGACGGCGCTCACGCGCGCCGCAACCGGCGCCGGCGCGCCAGTAAACCAGGAACGCCATCCGGCCTCGACTCGCATTGGTTCACGAGACTCCATGCGCTGCACGATACGCGTGACCGCAGGCTCCATCGGCGCCAGAAAGAGATTGGGCGCCACGCCCATCAGGATGCACAGCGCGCAGAGCGGACCGACCACGGCCCATTCGCGTACGCTCAGATCATTCAGATGACGGTTCTCGGTGTGCGTGACCGGGCCCGTGTACACGCGCTGGAACATCCAGAGCATGTAAACGGCCGACAGGATCACCCCGAGACCTGCCACCACGACGAAGCGTGGCTCCCAGCGGAACGCACCAAGCAGAATCAGGAATTCGCCGATGAAGCCGTTCATGCCAGGAAGGCCAACCGAAGCCAGGGTGAGGATCAAGAACACGGCCGTGAGCCGAGGCATGACCGCTTTCAGCCCGCCGAAGTCGCTGATGAGCCGCGTGTGCCGGCGATCCGAGAGCATGCCGACCACGGCGAACAAGCCGCCGGTGCTCACACCGTGGGCCAGCATCTGATACGACGCGCCCTGCAGGCCCTGCACGTTCATGGCCGCGATGCCGAGCACCACGAACCCCATGTGGCTCACCGACGAATACGCCACGAGCTTCTTCATGTCGGGCTGCACCATCGCCACGAGCGCCCCGTACACGATGGCGATGACCGCCAGCGTAGCGAGCCACGGCGCAAACGCCAGCGCCGCTTCCGGGAACATCGGGAACGCAAACCTCAGCAGGCCGTACGCGCCCATCTTCAGCATGACGCCCGCCAGAATCACCGAGCCCGGCGTAGGTGCCTGCACGTGCGCGTCGGGCAGCCAGGTGTGGAACGGGAAGAGTGGCACCTTGATGGCGAAGGCCAGCGCGAACGCCAGGAAGAACCAGTACTGCAGGTGGTCGGGCACGCGCAGTTCGTAGAGCTTCAACAGGTCGAAGGAGTACTGGCCCGTCGCCTGCTGGTGGAGCCAGGCCGTGCCGATGATGGCCACCAACATGAGCACGCTACCCGCCATGGTGTAGAGCAGGAACTTGATCGACGCATAGAGGCGCTGGTCGTAGCCCCAGATCCCGATGAGGAAGTACATCGGAATGAGCACGACGTCCCAAAAAACATAGAAGAGAAATAAATCGAGCGACAGGAACACGCCGATCATCGCGGCCTCGAGCAGCAGCATGAAGATCGAAAACTCCTTCACGCGCGTGTGGATGCCCTCCCAGGACGACAGCAGCGCGATCGGCGTAAGGAACGTCGTCAGCATGACGAGCATCAAGCTGATGCCATCAAGCCCCAGGTAGTACTCGATACCGAAGGTCGGAATCCAGGAGTGGCGCTCCACGAACTGGAACGCCGGCGCCGCGGCCGACGGGTCGAACCCGGCCCACAGCGCCAGCGAGGCCACAAACGTCACCAGGGAAATCACCAGCGCGCCCAGGCGCATCGTCTGGTCTTTCGAGCCGTCGCGATTGGGCAGCGCGAGCAGCAGCAGCGAGCCCAGAATCGGCAGCGCGATGAGCAGCGTCAGGATCGGCATGGAACCCATCATCTCCAGAGGTAGTAGCCGAGGATCAGCACGACGCCCATGAACGTCGACGCGGCGTAGCTGCGCACTGATCCGGTCTGAAACAGCCGGAGCACCGCGCTCACGCCCGCGACGAGATAGCCCGTAAGGTTGACGGCGCCGTCGATAATCCTGGCGTCGGCGACTTTCCACAGTCCCTGCGTGGAGGCCGCCTGGATCGGGTGCACGATGGCTGCGTCGTAGATCTCGTCCACGTAGTACTTGTTGAGCAGCAGCCGGTGTAGCCCGGGGAAGCTGGCCGCCATCGACGCCGGAATCTGGGGGTTCTTGAGCCACAGGAAGGCCGCGAGGCCGATGCCAAACACCGCGATGAGCGACGACACGCCCATGAGCAAGCGCTCGAGCGAGGTCTTGTCCTCGGCCGCGGCCCCCGCGTGGCCGACGCCGGCCGGCTCCGCGTGCGACTCAGTCGCCTGTGCCGACGCTGGCAGGGCGATCTCCGCGGTCGTCTGCGCCGAGGACGCGACGGCGGGCACGGCGTCGCCCGGCGCGCATTCCGCCAGCGTCATCCCGGCCGGAGCGCCAGGCAGCGCCACTGGAACATTGCACTCGGCCAGTGCCGTCGACGTCGCCGAAAACGACGGCTTCAGCCACTCGCCGAGGTTGTTATGGCCGCCCATCAAGGCATGCGGCCAGCCAAGCCAGCCGGCCGAGACTGAGCCAATGGCCAGCACGACGAGCGCCAAGGCCATCGCCGGGGGCGCGTCGTGCAGGTGGCCGCCGCCGTGGCCATGCGCCGGGGACACGTGGGGATCGAGTTCGTGGCCGGCCACCGCCGGCGCCATCCGGCGTTCGCCGTGGAACGTGAGGAACACCAGACGGAACATGTAGGTGGCGGTGAGCAGCGACGTGACGACACCCAGCACCCACAGCAGCTGGTGCCCGTGGTCGAAGGTCTCGAACAGGATTTCGTCCTTCGAGAAGAAGCCGGCCAGAAGCGGCACGCCGGCGATCGCGAGCGACGCGACCAGGAACGTCCAGTAGGTGATCGGCAAGCTCTTCTTCAGGCCGCCCATGTGGCGGATGTCCTGCTCGCCGTGCAGGGCGTGGATCACGGCACCGGAGCCGAGGAACAGGCAGGCCTTGAAGAACGCGTGCGTGTAGAGGTGAAACACGCCGGCGCCGAACGCGCCCACGCCCATCGCCAGAAACATGTAGCCAAGCTGCGACACCGTGGAATACGCCAGCACGCGTTTGATGTCGTTTTGCACAAGGCCGATGGTGCCGGCAAAGAGCGCAGTCGCGGCGCCCACCGCTGCGATCACGCCAAGCGTGATCGGCGCGTGCTCGAAGAGCACGGCGTTACGGCCGATCATGTAGACGCCGGCGGTGACCATCGTGGCCGCATGGATGAGGGCCGACACGGGCGTCGGGCCTTCCATGGCGTCTGGCAACCACGTATAGAGGGGAATCTGCGCCGACTTGCCGGTGGCGCCACCAAAGAGCAGCAGCGTGATCAGACTCAGCGTGCCGAACGCCACTTCCGGCGGCATCGCCGTGGCCTTGGCCGCAATGAGCTGGAAGTCAAACGACCCGAACGTGACAAACGCCAACAGGGCGCCCAGCACGAACAGATAGTCGCCCACGCGGTTCACGATGAAGGCTTTCTTGGCGGCATCGCCTGCGGACTTCTTCACGTAATAGAAGCCAATGAGCAGGTAGGAACAGAGCCCCACGCCCTCCCAGCCCACGAACATCACGAGGAAGTTCGAGCCGAGCACCAGCAGGAGCATGAAGAACACGAACAAGTTCAGATACGAGAAGAACCGCGCGAACTCGCCGTCGGTCTCGTCGTGCATGTAGGCCGTGGAGTAGATGTGGATGAGCGATCCGATGCCGGTGATGACCAGAATCATCAACGCCGACAGCGGGTCGAGCCGGAACGTGAGGTCGAGCACGAAGTCGCCCGACTTGATCCAGGTGAACACGGTGTAGCTGATTTCGCGGGTCGTGTCCGGCATGGCGGCCAGGCCCATCACCTGCGTGACCGATACCGCGAAGGCCGCGAGCATCGCCACGCACGCGACGCCGCCGGAGACGGCCTTGGAGAGACGCCGGCCGACGCTGGCATTGACCAGGAAGCCGAGGAGCGGAAAGAGCGGGATCAGCGCGAGCACGGCGTCACCACTTGAGGTTCGTGAACGCCTCGGGACTGAGCGATTCCCGATGGCGGAATAGAGCGATGACGATGGCGAGGCCGACGGCCGCTTCGGCCGCGGCCACCGTCATCACGAAGAAGGTGATGATCTGGCCGTCGACCGTACCGAATTGCCTTCCGAAGGCGACAAACGACAGGTTCACGGCATTCAGCATCACTTCGACCGAGAGCAGCAGCGTGATGACGTTGCGGCGCAGGAACACGCCGGCCGTGCCGATGGCAAAGAGCAGCCCAGACAGAATCAGGTAGTAGCTGATGGGAACCATGAACTAGTTCCCCTTCTTTCCGGCCAGCACCACGGCGCCGACCATGCCCGCGATGATCAGAATGGACGTCACTTCGAACGCGAACATGTAGTCGGTGAACAGCACCCGTCCGAGCAGCCGCACGCTCGAGGCCGCCGGGGCGGCTTCGCCGACGCCCGCGCTCAAGCCGGTCATGCGTGAGATGGCCCAGGCGAGCTGACCGAGCAGCACCACCGCGAGGACGCCACCCACGCGGGTGGGACCCGGGCGGTAGTAGGGATGCGAGCGGTCCCATTCGGCGCCGTCTTCGCGCGTCGCGTTGAGCAGCATCACCGTGAAGAGGAAGAGCACCAGAATGGCGCCGGCGTAGATGATGATCTGCACCACGGCGACAAACGGCGCCTCGAGCAGCACGTAGAGACCCGACAGGCCGCAGAACGCGGCCACAATCGACACCACGCTGTAGATGGGGTTGCGCTGCGCGACGACCAGCAGGGACCCGCCCACCGTGATGGCAGCGAAAAGGTAGAAGAGGAGCAGATCAAAGGTCAAAGGCAATCACCCCCGCGGCTACGATGAGCAGATTGACCGTCGCGACCGGCAGCAGCACCTTCCACCCGAGCGACATGAGCTGGTCGTACCGTACTCGCGGCAGCGTCCAGCGCAGCCACAGGTAGATGAAGAGCAGCACGGCCAGCTTGATGAGAAACCAGATCCAGCCGTAGGACGGCGAGAGAAAAGGTCCGTGCCAGCCGCCCAGGAAAAGGTTCACGGCCACGGCCGACACGGTGACCATGTTGATGTACTCAGCCATGAAGAACATGGCAAAACGCATGGAACTGTACTCGGTGTGGTACCCCGCCACCAGTTCCTGTTCGGCTTCCGGAAAATCGAAAGGCGCCCGGTTCGTCTCGGCGACGCCGGCCGTGAAGAACAGGAGGAAGGCGATCAGACCGAAGGGGAACATGACAAAGACGTTCCACCGCGGGACGAGCCCGAAATAGTAGCCGGCCTGGGCGTCGACGATCTCACGGAAGGACATCGAGCCAGCGAGCAGCACGATCGTGGCGAGGGCCATCCCGTACGCCAACTCGTAGCTGATCATCTGCGCGGAGCTGCGCAGACCGCCAAGCAGCGCGTACTTGGAGTTGCTCGCCCACCCGGCCAGCACGATGCCATAGACGCCAATCGATGCCACCGCAAAGACCACGAGCACCCCGACATTCAGGTCGGCGACCTGCAACGCGATCGGCTCGTCGAGCCAGCCAAACAGCGTCGTCGTGGCGCCAAACGGCACCGGCGCAAACGCGATGAAGCAGGTGGCCACCGAGATGATCGGCGCCAGCGAAAAGAGCAGCTTGTCGGCGGCCTTCGGCTGCAGCTCTTCCTTGAAGAACAACTTGACGATGTCGGCAATCGGCTGCAACAGTCCCATCGGCCCCACGAGCCAGGGACCGTAGCGCTGCTGCATCCACGCCGAGACCTTGCGCTCGAAGTAGACCATCACGGCGGCAGAGAGCTGCAACGCCATGAAGACCACGCCGACGATCGTTGCGTAGGCGACCCACCAATTCTGCGGTGGGCGAAGAGGCCACATGAGGGTTTCGAGCATGACGTCGGTGCCTCGGCTCCCTGACTCTAGTGATGCGCGCCAGCGGGCGAGCTGGCGCGGTAGTCGGCGGCGGCGGGTTTCTCCCCGCGCGCGTAGACGTCGTATTCGTGCTTGAACAGCTTCAGCGTGGTGAGCACCGGCGTGGCCGCGGCGTCGCCGAAGGCACAGAGCGTCTTGCCGTTGATCTGGTCGGCCACGCTCTTGAGCAGTGTGATGTCGCGCTCGGAGCCCTCGCCCCCGAGCATCCGATGCAGCAGACGGTAGAGCCAGTCGGTGCCTTCGCGGCACGGCGTGCACTTGCCGCACGACTCATGCCGGTAGAAGTGCAGCAGGTTTTCGGCGAGCCACACCATGTCGACCGTGTCGTCGAGCACCATGATGGCCGCCGACCCAAGCAGCGAGCCAGCCTGCTGCACGGCGTCGAAGCTGGCCGGAATGTCGATCTGATCGGGCAGCAGGATCGGCACCGACGAGCCGCCGGGAATCACGGCCTTCATCGTGTGCCCGTCCCGCATGCCTCCAGCGTAGTCGTCGATGAGCTCGCGCAGCGACACCTTCATCGGCGCTTCGAAGACGCCCGGCCGCTTCACCTGTCCGCTCACGCAGAAAAGCTTGGGGCCGCCGTTCTTCTCCGGGCCAAGGGCCGCGAACCACTCGGCGCCACGCGTCATCACGAGCGGCGCATTGCAGAGCGTCTCGACGTTGTTCACTGCCGTGGGGCATCCCCACAGCCCAGCCACGGCCGGGAAGGGCGGCTTGAAACGCGGCTGCGCCCGCTTGCCTTCGAGCGAATCGAGGAGCGCCGTCTCTTCACCCGCTTCGTAGGCACCTGCGCCACGATGCAGATAGACCTCGCAGTCCCAGCCGCTGCCGAGGATGTTCTTGCCGAGGAAGCCGGCCGTTCGCGCGTCGTCGATGGCCTTCTGCAGCGCCGGGAACAGATGATAGAACTCGCCGCGAATATAGATGTAGGCCGCGTGCGAGCCGATCGCGTGGCAGCCAATCACGCATCCCTCCACCAGCAGGTGGGGGTTACGCTCCATGAGCAAGTGGTCCTTGAAGGTCCCCGGCTCGCTCTCGTCGGCGTTGCAGACGATGTACTTCGGCTTCGGCGACTTCTTGTCGACGAACTGCCACTTGAGGCCCGTGGGGAAACCAGCCCCTCCGCGGCCGCGCAGGCCTGACGCCTTCACGGCTTCGATCACCTGGTCGGGCGTCATGGCCAGCGCCTTCTTCAGGCCGGCATAGCCGTCCTGGTGCTGCAAGTAGTGCTCGAGCGTGTTGCCACCCGGCGTGAACGCATACTTCGTGAGGACCGGCTCGTAGCCATTCACCGACGCCGGCTGCACCGGCACGGTGGACTTCCCCGCCGCATCGGTGCGCCGCTCCACATCGAGGTGGCAGCCGCTGAGCGCCGTGAGGCCGTCCTGTCGCATCGCATCGAGGAAGCCTGGAACCGCATCTGGCTGCAGGCACTCGTGCCAGTATTCGTTGTTCACCATCACCACGGGCGCCTTGTCGCAGGCACCAAGGCATTCCATCGGCATGATCGTGAACATGCCGGACGCGTCGGTGCCACCGGCCGCGACGCCGAGGACCTGCTCCATGCGTTCGATGACCCGTTCGGCTCCCGCCAACGCGCACGACAACGTCGTACACACCTGCAGCACGTAGGTGCCCGTGGGCGCGCGATGGAACATCACGTAGTAACTGACGACGTCCTCGACATCGGCCGTCGTGATCCCGACCACCTCGGCGACATGACGGGCGGCGTTGTTGCTGATGTAGCCCTGCTGATCCTGCGCCAGGTAGAGCGCGTACAGCACCGACGAGCGGCGGTGCTCGGGCGGGTACTGCGCAGCCAGCCGTTCGAACTCGGCGCGGCGTTCGGGAGTAAACGAGAACTCGGGGCCCTCGGGCAGCGTCTTGCGCTCCGAGCGATGCCACCGCTCGGTGCCGTACGGCATCGCGGGATGAAAGCTCATCGATCCACGTCTCCCATGACCACGTCAAGCGAGCCAATCACCGCGACGACGTCCGCGATCATCCCGCCCACGACAAACTTGTGCAATGCCTGACTGGCCATCAGGCCCGGCGAGCGCATGTGCACGCGCCAGGGCCGGTTCGAGCCGTCGGACACTACGTAACAGCCGTGCTCGCCGCGCGGGCCTTCAACCGGCACATACGCTTCGCCGGCCGGCACGCTGAAGCCCTGCGAGTAGATCAGGAAGTGCTGAATCAGCGCCTCCATCTCGGTGTAGACCTCGTCCTTGGGCGGCGGCGCAATCTTCCGGTCGGCCACCTGCCAGTCGCCCACCGGCGCAATCCGCTCGAGCGCCTGACGGCAGATCTTGACGCTTTCACGCATCTCGGCCACGCGCGTGATGTAGCGGTCGTAGACGTCGCCGTTACTGGCGCCGATCACGTCGAACTTGTAGGTCTCGTAGCCCGAGTACGGAAAGGCGCGGCGCACGTCGTAGTCGCCGCCGGCCGCGCGCGCAATGGGCCCATAGAGGCCCCACTGGTAACAGTCGGCGAGCGAGATGATGCCGACGCCCCGCGTGCGATCGAGCCAGATCGGGTTCTTCGTGAGCATCGTCTCGTACTCGTCGAGCTTGCCCGGGAACCGATCGAGGAACGCCGTGACGGCTTCTTTGAAGCCGCGCGGCAGGTCTTCTCGCAGGCCGCCGACGCGGATGTAGCTCGGGAAGAACCGGAATCCCGCCAGCAGCTCGTTCAGATTCATCAGGATCTCGCGCTCGCGGAACGCGTAGAGCATGACCGTGATGGCGCCGATTTCCATGCCGTGCGTGCCGAACCACACGAGATGACTGCTGAGGCGCTGCAGTTCCGCGATGAGCACGCGGATGTCCTTCACACGCTGCGGCACCTCGATGCCAAGGAGCTTTTCCACCGTCAGGCAGTACGCCAGGCTGTTCGATTGCGCGCCCAGGTAGTCCATGCGCTCGACCAGCGGAATGACCTGCTGCCACTTCTTCTGCTCGGCGGTCTTCTCGATGCCGGTGTGCAGGAAGCCAATTGTGGGAGACACGGAGACGACTGTCTCGCCGTCGAGCTCGAGCACGAGCCGCAGCACGCCGTGGGTGCTGGGGTGCTGGGGCCCCATGTTGACGGTCATCGTTTCGGTGCGTACTTCAGCCATCCTCAGCCTTCCACTTCCCGGTCGACAAAGGCACAGAGCACGTGCAGCACCGTCGTGTGCGCTTCCTGCACCCGCGCCGTGACCGCCTCCGGGACGTTCACATGCACCTCGGCGATCCGGCCCGCCGCCCCGCCGTCATTCCCCGTGAGCGCAATCGTCCGCAGCCCCCGTGCCCGTGCCGCTTCCAGGCCCCGCACCACGTTGGGCGAGGCGCCACTCGTCGTGATGCCTACCGCGAGATCCCCGGGGCGCCCCAGAGCCTCGACCTGCCGCGCGAACACCGTCTCGAACCCGAAGTCGTTGGCGATCGACGTGAGCACGCTCGTATCGCTGCCCAGGGCGATGGCCGGCCACCCGTGCCGGTCTCGAACGAACCGCCCGACCAGCTCCGCCGCGAAGTGCTGCGCGTCGGCGGCGCTGCCGCCATTGCCAAACACCAGCACCTGTCCGCCACCGGCGAGCACGCGCACGAGCACTTCGCCCGCGTGCGCAATCGCCGCTGCGCCCGGGCCTTCCGCCAAGGCGTCGTGCACGCGAGCGACCGACCGCAACGTCTCGACCGCCAGCGCCACCCGTCCCGCTTCTAGCTCCGCCATGTCGCTTATTTGGGACGCGTCCGCGAGTAGCGGTCGCGTTCCATGTTCGCGCGAAACTCCTCTGCGGTGACCTGCAGCGGCATATAGGTCTGGGCGTCTTTCCGCACTTGTACCGGGTAGTCCTTCCGCAGCGGATGACCCTCCCAGTCCTCGGTCATCATGAGCCGGCGCAGGTCCTGGTGGCCGTCAAACACGATGCCGAACAAATCGTAGATCTCGCGCTCGCACCAGCCGGCACCCGCCCACACGGAGGTGACCGACCTGATGGGCTCATCGAGACCGAGCTGCACCTTGAGGCGCACGCGCGCCCGTCGGTGCGGCGACACCACGTGGTAGACGACGTCGAACCGCGGCACCCGGCGCGGGTGGTAGTCCACCGCCGTGACATTCGAGAACGCGTGGAACTCGAGTCCGGGGGCATCGCGCAGCGCGAGGCACACCGGCTCGAGGTGCGCGGCCGACACCCAGAGCGCAGGGGTGTCGGTCACGTCGGCCCCCGGGCATGAGGAGAGCCCGGCGCCGGGCACGAGCGGCGCGAGGTGGTCGATGATGGCCTGAGCGTCCATCGGCTACGCCCTCAACTTGGTGGCGTCGATCTTCTTCTGCAGCTGCACGATGCCGTAGATGACCGACTCGGGCCGCGGCGGGCAGCCGGGAATGTAGACGTCGATGGGCACGACCTGATCGGAGCCCTGCACGATTGAGTAGTTGTCGAAGACACCGCCGCACGACGCGCAGGCGCCCATCGAGATCACCCACTTGGGCTCGGGCATCTGGTCGTAGATGCGACGCAGCGCCGGTGCCATCTTCCGCGACAGCCGGCCGGCGATGATCATCAGGTCGGATTGGCGCGGTGAACCGCGGAACACCTCGGCGCCGAAACGCGCGATGTCGTAGCGGCTGCAGCTCATGGCCATCATCTCGATGGCGCAGCACGCCAGGCCGAAGGTGACGGGCCAGACCGCCGACCGCCGCCCCCACGTGATGACCTTTTCGAGCGTGGTCGTCAGTACCGGGATTTCCGGAAGATCAGTCTCGAGTCCCATAGCTATATCTCTTCACCACCGCCGGGCCCACCTTGTTCGGGCGCACGTAGTCGGGGTCGCTTTCCGGGCCCCAGTCGAGGACGCCCTTGCGCCAGACGTAGATGAACGCCACGGCGAGAATCATGAAGAAGAGCAGAATCTGGACGAAGCCCGGCCAGCCGAGATCGCGCAGCGCCATGGCCCACGGACCGAGGAAGGCGACTTCGATGTCGAAGAGCAGAAAGATCATCGCGATCAGATAGAACTTGACCGACTGGCGCTCGCGCGCGTCGCCCACCGGCGGCATGCCGCACTCGTAGGGCGCGAGTTTTTCGGGTGTAGGATGCCGTGGGCCAAGGAAATAGGACAGGACGACCGACACCACCCCGAATCCCAACCCGATCGCCACCATGATGGCGACGCCGCCCCAGCCTGCCATGATTGTTCCTGTCGTCAGGCGCGCGCGAGTCGTGGCGCCGCTTGTGAAGTATTTCGCAAGAGTGGGTAGATGGTAGGCAATTCCGCATGGCACAGTCAAACGCCCTACCCACGATTACTGGTGTGACCCAGCCGTGACGCACCCATCGCTGGTTCCCTCGACCGCGGGCCTGCGCGTGGCCTGGTTCAGCCCGATGCCGCCATCGCGATCAGGCATCGCGGCCTATTCCGATGAGCTCATTCCACGGCTGCGCCACCGGGGCGTCGACCTCGACGTGTACGCCGAGCCGCCGTCCGGCATACCCCCGTCCGGCACGACCGCGCGCGACTTCGTCTGGGCCGCGCGACGCCGGCCCTACGACCTGACGGTCTTCCACTTGGGAAATGCGGCCTGCCACGACTACATGTGGGGCTATCTGTTCCGTTATCCAGGGCTGGTCGTGCTGCACGACGCGCAGGTGCACCAGGCGCGCGCGCAGAGTCTGCTGAAGCGCTGGCGACCGCGACGCGACGACTACCTCGCCGAATTTGCCGCGAACCACCCCGCCGCGCCCCCCGACATCGGCCTGCTCGTGGCCGAGGGCCTGGGCGGGAGTGTCTTTGCGCACTGGCCGCACATCCGGCTCGTGCTGCGCGCCGCGCGTCTCGCCGCCGTGCACAGCGCCGCGCTCGCCGAGCAGTTGAGCGCCGACTACGAGGTGCCTGTCGCCACGGTGCCGATGGGGGTGGCCGATCCGCTCGCCGTCGAGCGCACGGTCACGCCCGACGAGCTGCGCGGGCGCTACGGCTTACCCAGCGACGCCGTGGTGGTCGGGGCCTTCGGTGGCGTGACGCCCGAGAAGCGGCTGCCCCAGCTTCTCGAGGCCATGGCCGCGCTGGCCAAGGAGCAGCCGAGGCTGCACCTGCTCGTCGTCGGCGCACCCGTCGCACACTACGACGTCATGGCCGACGCAGCGTCACACGGTCTGGCCGAGCGCGTCCGTGTGACCGGCTTCGTGCCCGACGCAGAACTGCCGGCCCACCTGACCCTGGCGGACATCTGCGCCTGCCTGCGGTGGCCCACAAACGGCGAGACGTCGGCGTCGTGGCTGCGGGCGATCGCGGCCGGTCGCCCCACCATCATCACCGAGCTCAGTCACCAGCCGGAACTGCCGGTCGTCGACCCGCGCACCTGGCAGCCGCTCGGGCCATCGGGACAGGCATCAGTGGCCCTGGCGGTCCCAGTACTCGACGAGCGGCACGGCTTGATGAGCGCGATCGACGCGCTGGCGAAGAGCCCAGCGCGGCGCGCGAAGCTCGGCGCGGCGGCGCGGCAGTACTGGCAGGCGCATCACACACTCGACGCCATGGCGGACGGATACGCCACGCTGTTGACGCGGGCGACCCAGCGCGCCACGCCGGTGGTGGCGTTGCCGGGACACCTCGTCGAGGAGGGGGACGAAAAACTGACGTCGCTGCTCGCGCCGTTTGGACTCGACGCGCCCGACGTGGTGCGCGGCGACCGTCGCTGAGGACGGCCGCCGCCGACGCGGGGGACCGGCGCTCGGCGCCGGACGGCGTCGCGGGGTGGGCGTCTAGGCCAGGGCTTTCATCCGGCGGTCGAGTTCGGCCACCGCGAGCACGATTTGCTCGCGACGAGCGGGGTGGGCAGTGAGTTCCAGTTGGCGGGACATCTCGATCGAGGCGAGACGGCACGACTCGAGCTCGCGCACCTTTACGGGGTCCTTGGTCGGGCCAGTCTTGCGAGCGGCCTTTCGCTCCTGTTCGAGCTCTTCCATCCGCTCCTGAATACGGAGATCGGCATCAATCAGACCTTCAGCGGCGTCACCCATGGGTTTGGTCGGGCCTCTCGGCGGTCGCGCCAACCGTCACAACCGGTGCTGGCACGAACATCCGGGCCATTATAGCGGGTGATGCCCCCGAACGTGCTGCGCCTCTTCCACCGGCCCGTGGCGCAGTGGTTCGCGTCGGCTTTTGCCCGTCCCACTCGGCCGCAGCGTCAGGGCTGGCCCGTCATCGCGCGCGGCGAGTCCACGCTGATCCTCGCGCCGACCGGCACGGGCAAGACGCTGACCGCCTTCTTGTGGTGTCTCGACCGCCTGATGTTCTCGCCCGTGCCCGCGCGTGACGCGCGGTGCCGCGTGCTGTATCTCTCGCCGCTCAAGGCGCTGGCCGTCGATGTGGAACGCAACCTTCGGGCGCCGCTGGCCGGCATCGCCCACATCGCCACGGCCGAAGGCATCCCGTTCCATACGCCCACGCTCGCCATTCGCACCGGCGACACGCCCCCTAACGAGCGCGCCCGCTTCCAGCGCGACCCGGCCGATATCCTCATTACGACGCCCGAGTCGCTCTTCCTGCTGCTCACGTCGAACGCGCGCGAGCGGCTGCGCTCGGTCGACACGGTGATCGTCGACGAGATCCACGCGCTCGTGTCGACCAAG
>JANMDX010000002.1:0-6457 GCA_031376505.1 Acidobacteriota bacterium | reverse complement strand
CACGCCGGTGGACGACACGTACACGTAGCGGCCGGCCGCGCCCGTCAGCGCCGCCACCGCCGCGCGGGTCCACGGCACGCTGCTGGCCGTGTCGACCACGACGTCCCATGTGCGGCCCTTCAGGCTGGCATAGGCATCGGGCTGCGAGCGGTCGCCACGCAGCGCCTCGACCTTGGCGAAGTCCCCGGCATTCTGAGTCGGCACGCGCCGCCCCCGATTGAGCATCGCGACCTGATGCCCGCGCGCCTGCGCCGCGTGCACGATGTGCGGACCGAGGAAGCCGGTGCCGCCGAGTACGAGCATCCGGAGCGGGTGCTGAGCCAGAGCGCGCCCAACCGGGAAGACGCCCGCGGTGAAGACCGCGGCAGCCATCTGCAAAACGCCTCGTCGCGTGTTCATGGGCCGAGGGTAGCACCGCTCGGGTAGGTGGGACGAAGCGCATGACCGCTGCTACACTGGAGTCATGTCGATGCGAACCTCATCCGCCATTGTCCTTAGCCTTGCTCTGCTCCTGCCCGCACTGCTGCGCGCGGATGCCAAGACGCAGGAACGCACGCAAATCAAGTTTGAAGGCGCGCTGGGGCGCATGTTCAACATGTTCGGCGGCAAGGGGGCCCGCGACGGCGTGGTCAGCACCGTCGCGCTCAAGGGCAACCGGATGCTCTCGACCACGGGCGACACCGGCCAGGTCATCGACCTCGACGAAGAGAAGGTCTACGACCTTGATCTGAAGGGCAAGAGCTACACCGTCATGACCTTCGCTGAGATGCGGCGGCGGATGGAAGAGGCTATGGCCAAGGCCAAGAAAGACGCGGCGGCGGCCAAGCCCGAGCCGGAGCCCGAGAAGGACAAGCCGTCGAGCACCCAGCCCAAGAAGGAATACGACGTCGACTTCACGATCACGAACGGCACGGGCGCCAAGCAGGTGGCCGGGCTCGACACCAAGGAATCGGTGGCCACCGTGACCGTGCGCGAGAAAGGCAAGACGCTTGAAGACGGCGGCGGGCTGGTGCTCGAGACGCACTTGTGGATGACGCCCAAGGTACCGGCACTGCAGGAAGTGAACGCCTTCCGCGCGCGCTATGCCGAAAAGGTCTATGGCCCGATGATGGCCCAGGCCGGCGGCGCGCCGAACATGACGCAGGCAATGGCGATGTATCCGCAGATGCAGGATGCGATGGCCAAGCTGGCGCAAGAGGGCAAGAAGCTCGACGGCACGCCGCTCCTGACCGAGATGATCTTCCTGGTGGCGGCGCCGCCCGGCGGTGAATCGGCCCAGAAGTCTGAACCGGCGCCGGGACTCGGTGGCCTGCTCGGCGGACTGGGCCGCATGCGCGGCAAGAAGACCGACGCGCCGGCGCCGGCCGCAGCCGCCGCGGTGCCGGGCCGCACCACCGTGCTGACGACCACGACCGAGACGCTGCAGATCGCGCCGGCGGCCACGGCCGACGACGTGGCGCTGCCGGCGGGTCTGAAGCTGAAGCAGTAGCTGCGTAAACGGCTGGTCGAGGGCCGGGCTCGGCTGCTCGTGTCCGTCCATGCCAATGCCTTAGCCGGTGCGGTGCGGTGCGGTGCGGCTAGACCGTAGACTCAAGTGCGCCCGCGCCCATCATTTCAGCGCGTGCGCATCACGGCGGCCACAATCGGCTTTGCCCACGTCGGCACGTGCGGGAGCGGGCACGCTTGCATGATCGCTCCGCGCACCACATGCAGCACCAGGAGCGGCTCCGGACGATGTCCTGCGGTGGGATCGGCCTCGGCGCTGTTGTCGAAGAGGCGCAGCTCAGTGAGGTGCGGCAGCAGGCGCAGGAGGTTCTCCCGGCTGCCTTCGTAGCGCTCGCGGATCTTCTCCTCGGGGATGTCGTGCCCACCCTTCCCAACCCTGGCTTTCACTCTGGCGATGTGCCGCTCGGGGCTGTCGAGGCCGACGAACCACATCCGCACTTCGAGGCCGGTGACGGCCGCATGCTCGAGCAGCGCCGCGATCGTGCGCCCGCCCAGGGTGGTCTCGAACGCGAAGTCGAGCCGCTGGGCGATCGCGCGTTCCAACAAGCGTCGGCCTTGCAGCCACGCTGCGCTGTTGGCTGTCGCCTCTGAGAGGCCGGGATGCCGCGCGCGAATCCGCCGCGTGACTTCGTCCGGATTGAAGTAGTCCCCGCCCTCGCGACGAAACCGCTCACCGCCGACGCTGCTCTTTCCGGCACCGTTGGCGCCCGCCAGCACTTCAATGCCGGCCGGCTGCAGAGGCGGCCTAGGCACGACGACGGGCGCCTGCGAGTGCCACCGCGCCAAGTTCTTCCGGTGACGCGGCGAACGCGGCTCTGCGAGCCTTACGGCTCGCCGGGGTCTGCATGGAGTCGAGCAGCGCGTCGAACTCCGCCTCTAGATCCGAGAGGTCGGGCACCTGCCCTCCGCGCAAAGCCTCGTACTCGGCCATCGAGAGGAGCACTGCCTTGGGCGCGTTGTGCCTGGTGATTACCACCGTCCGCCCGCCCATCGCGGTTTCGAGCAGCGGACCGAACCGAGTCTTGGCCTCGGTGGCGGTTACCGTTACGGCGTCCCTCGAGGCCACGGCCCGTGTTTTCACTACAATCCGTGCCATGTGTCTATATTGACTATTATCTACATAAAGGTCAATACGCCCATTCGCGGACCGAAGCTTCAGCGTTACGGCACGCGCCGCAGCTTCGCGAGCTGGTCGCGAATCGCGCCGAACTTGGGATCCTTCGGCCCGATCCACACCCGCGCTTCGACGGTGACGCCGCGCCGCAGGTAGTGCAACGTGGCGTTGGTGAGGTCGCCCTGGTCGGCCTGGAACATCGCGCCGTCGGGGTCGCCAGCGATGGGGTCCATCTTGCCCGCCATCATCGTCATGTAGCTGGCGTCCTTCGAGTTGGCGTCGTCCATCACGAGCAGGTTGAACGACACCGCGAAGGCGCCCGCGCCCTTGGTTTCGTAGCGGCACCGCAGCAAGCGTCCGCCCGGGTAGGAATCCTCGCGGCCAGGTACACCATCAGCCACGGCAAAGCCCAGGCCCGTGCCCAATTCCGCCGCCGTGTAGGGGCACGCCGCCACCCGAGGCGCCACCGGGCCTTGCGCCGCTGCCGGACCTGCCCAACCCGCCACCAGCACACCCACCGCCCACACCATCACTCCGCGCATCATTCGCCTCCTCACTGCGCTGTTTCGGCGAAGGCGAGCGCCCGCTGTAGTCGCGCGGTGCGGCCACGTCTCACGCGAAGGGCTGGTCGAGCGCCGGGCTCGGCTGCGAGAAGAACTTCGGTCCGGCCTCGGTGATGTAGAGACAATCCTCGAGACGAATCCCGAACTCGCCGTAGATGGCAATCATCGGTTCGTCGCTGAAGCACATGCCGGGTGCCAGCGGCGTCTTGTTGCCACGCACGAAGTTGGTCCACTCGTGTCCGTCCATGCCGATGCCGTGGCCGGTGCGATGCGGCAGTCCCGGCACCTTGTAGCCGGGGCCGAAGCCCGCCTCGGTGATGACCTGACGAGCGGCGGCATCGACCGACTCGCACGTCGCGCCGACCTTGGCTGCGGCAAACGCGGCGGCCTGCGCCTTCTTCTCGAGGTTCCACACCTCGATCTGGCGCTGCGACGCTTTGCCGAACACCGTCGTGCGGGTGATGTCCGACTGATAGCCCTGGATGCTGCAGCCGCCGTCCACGAGCACCACGTCGCCGTCGTTCAACTTCTGCGGCTGGATGCTGCCGTGGGGAAAGGCCGTGTACTGGCCAAATTGCACGCCGGCCGATCCGCCTGGCGCTCCGAGCGCCTCGAACGCCGCGCTGATGTTCTCGCCCAATTCGACGTGCGTCATGCCGGCCTTCATCGTCGCAAACGCTGCGCGGAACGCCTCGATGGTGATGTCGTTGGCGCGCTGCATCAGCGCGATCTCGGTGGCCGACTTGAACATGCGGCAGCCAGCCGTGACCGGCGTCGCCAGTGTCAACTGCACGCCCGCCGGCGAGGCGGCGCGAATGCCCTCGGCGATAAAGAACCGCACGCGCTCCTCGAGACCCACCTTGCCCCCGGCCACGCCGCGGTCCTTCAAGATGCCCGCCACGAGCGCGCCCCAGTCTTCGTCTTCCTGCCACACGCGCACGTCGTTGCTGAAGGTCGTGATCTCGCGCGCGCGCTGTTCTTCAAACGCCGGCGCCACATACGCGAGGTCGCCCTTCTGCGGGATGACCAGCAGGAAGGGACGCTCGCTAAGGCCCCAGCGCACACCAGCGAAGTACTGCATGCTCGTGCCGTGCTCGAGCACGAGCGCGGCAATGCCCTGCTCGGCCATCAGCTTCCTGGCCTTCTCGATGCGCGCCATGCGCTCTGACTCAGCAATCGGCGTGGCGGTACCGGGAAACGGCTTCAGCGCGGCAATCGACGGCGGCACCGCGGGAGGCGCGCTGCTCGCGGGTGCAGGGGCCGGAGCCGCCGGCGGCGTGCCACAGGCGGTGGCGGCCAGGGCGGAGGCGGCCACCGAGGAAGTCTGGATGAAACGACGGCGGGACACGGCTGGCATGGACATGCGCGCCATTCTATCTGCCTCGCCCTGCGCCGGCGCAGGGCCGGTCGCCTGATTGCGAGTTCCGCATGGTAAGATTCCTACTGGTATTACTCTTACCATGCGCATCACCAGCAAAGGGCAAGTGACGATTCCGCAGGAAATCCGCGAGCAGCTCGGGCTGCTTCCGCACACCGAGGTGGAATTCGCCGTGGAGCGAGGCCATGCCGTGTTGCGACCGGCGTCCGGGAAAACCGGACGAGGGGCGCGCATCGTGGACCACCTGAAGTTTCACGGAGCCAAGATGCGGATGAGCAGCAAGGAACTATTGACGCTGCTGCGGGACGCGCCAGATGAGTTCGACCCTCGTTGATTCGAACGTCCTCATCGATCTCTTCGACGAGGACTCGGAGTGGCGCGACTGGTCGGATGCGATGCTGACGCGGGCCGCCGATCGCGGTGCCCTGGTGATCAATCCCATCGTCTTTGCCGAGGTATCAGCGGGGTTCGAATCGCTCGACGATGTGGACGCGGCGCTGCCGGCGTCCTTCATCCGTCGCGAGTCGCTCCCCTGGGAAGCCGCGTTCCTGGCCGGCCGGGCCTTTGTGCAGTACCGGCGGCGCGGTGGCGTGCGGCCGGCTCCCCTTCCCGATTTCTACATCGGCGCCCACGCCGCGGTGGCCGGGTACACGCTGTTGACGCGCGACGCGCGACGCTACCGCCACTATTTCCCCAAGCTGAAGGTCGTGGCCCCGTAACGCCACGCCGCCAGGATGACCACCGGCGGCGGTGGCTGCACAGTCGACCGTCTTCGTCTTCACGCCGAAATGGCGGCGATGGTGGAGACACAGAAAGCGGCGCTGGCGCGGTAGAGCGAATCGCCCCGGGGCGATTCACTTCCGCGTGGCGCCGTTCTGGGGTTGGCAGAGGTCCCGCCCGGCGGCATCATGTCGGGATGGCTCTTTCAACGCTCCACGTAATCGACGGCGGTGTCGCCACCGAGTTGACGCGCCAGGGACTGGACCTCAGCGATGGGCTCTGGTCGGCGCGCGTGCTCATCGAGGCGCCCGATGCCATCGAGCGGGTACACAGGGAGTACTTCCTGGCGGGGGCCGACATCGCCATCACGGCGAGCTACCAGGCAAGCTACGAAGGTTTCGCCAAGCGCGGCCTGAGCGCCGAGTCGACCAATGCCCTGCTGCAGCGCTCCGTGGAGATCGCCCAATCTGCCCGGAGTCGCGTGCTGAGCGACCAGCCGGGCACGGTGCGGGAGCTCCTCGTGGCCGCGTCAGTCGGACCGTATGGAGCCATGCTACATGACGGCTCCGAGTATCGCGGCGACTACGGGCTCGATGAGGAGGCGCTCGCCGACTTCCATCGCGAACGATTCACGGTACTCGCCGACGCCGGGGCCGACCTCCTCGCGTGCGAGACGATCCCGTCGCGCATCGAAGCAGCGGCGCTCGTCCGACTGCTCGGCGAGCGCCCCGACGCCGTGGCGTGGGTCACCTTCTCGTGCCGCGACGGTCGCCACACGTCGGCTGGCGACTCGATCGCCGAATGCGCTCGCTGGCTCGACGGCGTGCCGCAGGTCGTTGCGGTCGGCGTCAACTGCGTCGCACCGGCGTTGGTCGAGTCGCTTATCCACGAACTCGGCTCTGGCACCACCAAGCCGATCGTGGTCTATCCGAACTCCGGCGAGACCTGGGACGCCGTCGCCCAGTGCTGGGTCGGCACGGCCGACCGCTTCACCGCCTATGTCCCGCGCTGGCTGGGGGCGGGCGCGAGATGGATCGGCGGCTGTTGCCGCACGACCCCCAACGACATCCGGAGCGTGCGGGCGGACGTCGACGCCTACGGAGCGCGACTGAACGACAGCTGATAGCTGCGCCCCGCCGTCAGCGCGAATTCGATGGCCTCGATTCCTCGGTGCAC
>JANMDX010000425.1:0-4311 GCA_031376505.1 Acidobacteriota bacterium | reverse complement strand
GGATGAGCAGGGTGGGCGGCAGATCGCGCGCCGAGCCGAACGTACTCGCCTCGAACCCGTACTGCCGATCGCGATACGTCACCCGCGGCCACTGGCCGCCGCTGCCCGCGACCGCCACCGCGCGAACGAAGTAGTCGCGCTTAGTGGCCCCCTGCTGGAGCACCCCGCCCACTGGGTAGCGGTAGTGGAACGCGGCGTCGTCGGCCCCCGCCGCGCGGTAGATGCGGCCGGTCGAGGTCAGCGCGGCAGCCCCGGCCTGCGAATCGGAAGCCGTGAACAGCGTGACGCCGCCGCTTCGCGCCGCCGTCGCGGCGTCGAGCAACCGGTCGAGATCGCGCCGAGGCAGCGCGAAGCTCTCGGGTGTCGTGTCCGGAGACTGCTCTTCGTCCATGAGACCGTCGGCGAACCTGCGGATGTGCATGGTGTGATCGGCGGCCCGGCCGCAGACGAACATGAGCGAGGCATATTCGGTCACCGCCCGCAGGTAGTCGCGGAGTCTCCGCAGCCCCGGCTGTCGCCACAGCTCCGCGAGTAGAAGGCGATGAACGGCACCTTCCGAGCGGCGTCAGCTCCGAAGCACGCGATCACGTGGTTCACCACCGAGACCTCGCCGTGCACGGCCTCGGGCCAGGCATATTCCGTATTGCCGCCGACGCTCCGATTGCCTGGACATGCGCCACAGACCTTGTCGTATGTGTGGCTGTCCACAGAACCACTGCGCCGGCTGAGCGGCGGCGCCTGGAGTCGTGTGGCGAGCCGCGGTTATGGCACAATCCGCGGACGATGGATCCGATCAGACGCAAGATACTGAAAGCGGGCGCGGCGGCGACGGCGATGGCCGCAGCACCGCGTCTGCTCGCGCAGCAGACGGGGCAAGGAGACATTGCCATGTCCTTCTACGACAAAGGGCCGGTTCGCATTCACTACGAGGAGACCGGTTCCGGCTTTCCGTTGTTGCTCATCGCCGGTGGGGGACTCAACTCGACGATCGCCGGCTTGAACAACCCCTTCAACGCGATCCAGGAGTTCACGGGAGAATACCGCTGCGTCGCGTCGGACCTGCGCAATGCCAATAGCGGCCAGTCCTCTGGCCCGCTCGAAATCGACCGGCCGTGGGATGCCTACACGGATGACCACCTCGGAGTGATGGATCACCTGCGCATCGACAAGTTCATGGTGATGGGTTTCTGCATTGGTGGCCCCTTCATCTGGAACCTCCTGAAGCGGGCACCTGACCGCGTTGTCGCGGCCGTGCTGGCGCAGCCGAGCGGTTGGCGTCCGGAGATGCCCACGCTCAGCTACGACACCAACATGGCCGGCTGGGGTCCGGCATTCGTCAAGCGCCGGCCCGAGATCACGATGGAGATGGTGGACAGGTTTCTGACCAGGATGTACCGCACCAATTCCGATTTCGTCTTTACTGTGACCCGCGACTTCGTGCGCACGTGCCAGACGCCGCTACTCATTCTTCCGGACGATATTCCGGCGCATCCGTACGCGGTCGCCATGGAGGCGGCGATGCTCGCGCCCAACGCCGAGGTGAGCATGTTTCCGTGGAAGGAGCCCAAGGAACGAATACCCCTGGCGGTGCGTCAGATACGGTCCTTCCTCCGGGCCCATCGGCCTGCTTCTGCGTAGAGGCCGGCGCCTCGAAATGCGCATCGGCTGATCAGTCGCGTCTCGACGCCTGCGAGGCGCGCGATTCACGTGCGGGGGTCACGGGCAGCAGGCCCTTCTCGACGAGCGTCGGTGGCTTCCGCTGGTGCGTGGCCCGCTCCCATGCGTACGCGATGGCCAGCAGGTTGCCGTCCGTCCACGGGCGCCCAGAAAACTCGAGGCCGAACGGCAGGCCGCTCGCGTAGAAGCCCGCGGAGACGACCACGGCGGGCACGCCGATCATGTTGACCCAGCTCGTGGCCGAGTGCGGCCCTTCGCTCAGGCGGCCATCCTGGGCCATGGTCTCGTCGGGCGGCGGCATCTGAATGGCCGGATAGACGTAGCCATCGAGCTTCATGCGGTCGAGCGTCTCGACGTACGCGCTCAGCATCGCGCGCCGCGGCCCATGGTAGCTGCGCTCGACATCCGGATCGGTGTCCACTGACCGCTGATCGATGCGGACGCTGCCAACGCGGCGGAATGTGTCCTCGGCGCCGATCGACGATGCGAACAGCGGTGTGCCGACGACCTTCAGATACTCCGCCGCCGAGTGGTACTCCGCCGGGCCGAACACCCTGAGGAAGCGATTGGTGCCATCCAGCATGTACGCGTATGTGGCCACGCGGCTCGCCGCCTTCGCGAAGCTCGCCGGCAGGATGCCGTCGTCAACGAGCACCTCGGCGCCAGCGGCTCGAAGGGCCTCGACCGCCTGCATGAACATCTCCCGTGTCTCCGGCCGGAGCGGCGTGTTCGCGGCCGCACGACGCTTCTCGGCCTCCGCCTCGGGCACGCCGGCCGGGACGCCGTGGAACGGCACCCCGTCGCCACGGAGGACGAACGCCGGCACGCCGAACCGTTTGCCCTCGAGCGCCCCGGCCATGAGAGAGGGCGCATAGGGCGGATGCTGGGCGGTGCCCGGTGCGCCGGATGTCGGCGGGTCGAGCGGATCCTCGCCGGCCATCACCGCCAGAGCAATCGCGGCGTCCGTGGCCGTGCGTGCGATGGGCCCGGTGTTGTCGAGCAGCCAGTCGAGCGGCGCGATGCCGGCGATGCTGACCAGGCCGCGCGTCGGGAAGACGCCGACGAGCGCGCTCGTTGCGGCCGGCATGCGAATGGAGTTGCCGGTGTCGGTGCCGTTGCCAAGCACGGCCATGTTGGCGGCGATCGCCGTGACGACGCCACCCGACGAACCGCCCGGCGAGAAGCGGACGTCGTACGCGTTGCCGGTGCGCCCGTAGGAACTGCTGCGGTTCGTGTCGCTGGCGGCCAGGTCGGGCATGTTGGCATGCCCGACGATGATGGCGCCCGCGGCCTTGAACTTCGCGACCACCGTGGCGTCCTGCGGCGCAACCAGCTCGTGGCCCGCGCGCCTGAAGCCCTCCCAGCCCGCGGTCGTCACCTGCCCCTTGATGCTGGTGTTCGACTTGATGACCACCGGCACTCCCCAGAGCGGCCCGCGTACGCCGCCGCCTTTCTCAGCGTCCGCGTCGTCGCGTGCGGCCTCGGCGAGGGCGTCCCGTCGGAAGACCGTCTCGATTGCGCCGTAGACGCCGTTGTAGCGATCGATGCGATCGAGATGCCACTGCACCACCTGCGTCACGGAGTACTTCTTCTCCGCGTACAGGCGATTCAGCTCGAGCACCGTGACGTCCAGCAGGTCCTGGTCGATCGAGGCGCCCCGCGCCGGCGCCTCGGGGGTGGCCCGGCAAGCGGCCGCGCCACCGAGGAGGACGGCCAGAACGATGACGAACGGACGGCGGTGAGTCATGCGCAGAGCATACTGCTGCACGGCGCCGTGCACTCGGTGGGTCAGGTTGTGGGACGCGCCGCCGCCGCGTGCAGGCGTTCCGGGGCGCGATGCGTTTCAGAGGGGCGCGTACGACACATTGCGCCCGCGTGCTATATTTGCAAAATCGAATATACCGACACCACTCCTCAACCTTGAGGCTGTCCTGGAAGCGCTCGGGGACCCAAGCCGTGAGTAGCTGCAGCACAGCATTGCGACCACGACCACCAGGCACATGGAAGGTCAGCCAGAACCGCACCGTCGAGGATCGCCAGGGCGTCGTGAAGGGCGTGACCGAATCCGGTGAGGTGGCGATGGCGTCGCTCGTACAAGAACGGATCCCAGACCCGTCGTAAGGTTCGGCGCCGCCGTCGCGTTCATCTCAAGCGAATCGAGCATCTGCACCTCGCGTGATGGAAGTCGCGATGTTGAGTGAATTTGCTCAACGTAACGTGAGCCGACCGTCGGGGACCGTGCGTGGCTCGCCGCTCCACTTGGCTACAGGCATGAGGGGAACCCATGATTGCCGTCGCCTGGCCTCGTCGCGAACAGCACCACGACCGGCGCCTGCGCCTCGGAGGCGAGACCTGTCCCGCCGTCCTGCCATGAGTCCGGATGTCAGCGCGGCGGCAGCGTGCCCCCCTCGGCCAGCGTCTTGATGTTCTGAATGGCGCGCGTGAACGTCGCCGTGCGCGACGCCTTGTCTTTCTCGCGCGCGGCCTCATCCGGCAGCATCGAGTTATCGTAGATGAGCGTGTAGTACAGCCGCGATGTCTTGGCAGTGACCGGCCGCACTTCCAGCGTGCCGTGATAGAGGTTGTAGGGTCGGCCGGCCCGCACGGTCTGGGTGTAGGTGTAGGAGAACTCGG
>JANMDX010000398.1:0-5254 GCA_031376505.1 Acidobacteriota bacterium | reverse complement strand
GTTCAACTCCCGCCGCCTCCAACACTCTCTCGTCAGGAACATCGACAGATCAGCTCGGTTTTCCCGCCGCCTCGAACATTCTACGGCTTGACCACAAGCGGTGAGAGCATCTCACGCCGCCAAGGCCGACACTGCGGGCGTGGACATGAACAAGAGCAACGCGCTAGTTGGCGGCAGTCAGTGTCCGGTCGGCGTATTGCGCGCCTTGATCACCGCCGGTGTACTTGCTGAACAGCGTCGACCCGAGTGGCAACACAGGTCCTCAGGGTAGTGATTCCGGCGGAGCGGGCCGACGTCGTGGCGATCCTCATTGACACCGGCGTAGACCCGGGCACGGAGCCGTACAAAGCCGGACGGATGGCCGGCAGCAACAAGGCGGTGCAAGACGCGCTCAAGCGGCGGCCGAAGCAAGTACGCTAGGGCCTGCGAGAATGGGGAGAGCGACATTGACCACGGGGCGTTGTCCAGACATCGAGTGGTGAGTTCCACCGATGCGATGGCGGACGCCCGACCCGACTTGGCGTCGAGACTGACCGCCACTCGCATTCTCACTGCGGTCCTGATGGTGGCGGTCTGCCACGACCAGGCGGCGGCTCAGGTTCCGGTCCACCGGGTGGAGATTTTCGTCGCCTATTCCCGTTTGCCGGCCGACGGCGACGACTATCCGCGCGCGGCGTCGAACGGCGCGCACGTCGAGGTTGCCGGCGCCGTGACAAGGTCGTTTGGCGTGTTTGGCGAGCTCGCCTACTACCGCAATACAACGAGCGACTTCGGCCCCAGCGTCACGGGATTGGTCGCGAATACGACGGTCACTCAGTGGTCAGCCGGTCCGCGCTTCACCGCCCGGTTCGACCGCGTCAACGTGCTCCTCCACGGGCTCGTCGGCATCTCGCGCGGCGGCGCCAACGACGCCTTCGCGGGCTTCGCCGACAGCGGCTTGACGGTCGGCGGCGGCGCCGGCCTGGACATCGTCGTGCACCGCCGCGTGGGCGTGCGCGGCCAGTACGATTTCCTGGGGAGCTTCGCCGACATCGTCGAAACGAATGCGCGCATGTCGGTTGGAGCCGTCTTCCGATTCTGAGATCTCGAGGACGCCACGCCTCCGTCGATTGGCGACACGACCACCGGGGGTATCTCTAGGTTGGAACCCAACATAGGGGTCCTTCGTCTAGTTGGGGGATGACTTCCACACGCCCACCAGCCCCATTCCTCAGCCTTGGTGCCGTGGCGGTGCTGCACGCCGTCGCGTCAGGCTACGTATTCGGCTTCGACATTCTCGACGCCACTGGGCTAACGAGCGGCACGGTCTATCCCACTCTGGACCGGCTCGAGGACCACGGCCTGCTCCGCTCGACCTGGGAAGACCGCCGCGAGGCTCATCGGGACCACCGCCCGCCACGCCGCTACTTCGCTCTGACCGCCAGCGGCATCCGCGCTCTGGCCGCCGCCCTGGAGAAGCACAAGGTGTTCCGGCCGCTGGTCCTGAGGTCGACGTGATGGCGCCCGAATGGCGTTCTTGGCTGCGACTGGCGCTGTGGCTGATTCGGGCCGGCGCGCAGCTCGCCCCACGCACGGATCGCCAGCGGTGGCACGACCAGTGGGACGCCGACCTCACCCATCACTGGCGCACCCTGGAGCGGGCCGCGCGCGCGACGCCCACGGCCGGGCGCGCGCTGGTGCGACGCGCCGCCGGGGCGTGGGTGCACGCCTTCTGGCTCCGCATTCATTTCTGGAGGTCCAACATGTTCCTGACCCACCTGCGCCATGCCCTCCGTCTGCTCGTCCGGCGGCCGCTGTTCACCGCACTGGCCACGCTCACCCTCGGCATCGGCATCGCGGCCAACGCCGTCATCTTCAGCTGGGTCGACGCCCTGTTGCTCAATCCCCTCGGCGGCGTCATCGACCAGCGTCAGCTGGCCGTGGTCACCGCCACGTCAGGGTCCAGAGACGGCCTGAGCCTCTCGCACCCGAACTATCTCGATCTGCGCACGGCGCGAGGCGGCGCCTTCGCCGACGTGGCAGTCTTCGGCACGGCGGCCATGAGCCTGGGTACGGAGGCTGGCGCCGAGCGGATCTGGGGCCAGCTCTACTCGGGCAACATGTTCCAGATGCTCGGCGTGCAGGCCGCGCGTGGACGCCTGCTTTCGGAGATCGACGATCGAGCGCCCGGGGGCCATCCAGTGGCCGTGCTCTCGCACGACTTCTGGCAACGGCGCTTTGGCGGACGTGACACCGCGGTCGGCGAGACGCTGCGCTTGAACGGACAGCCTTTTACGGTGCTTGGCGTGACGGCACCAGGCTTCAGGGGCACGCAGACCGGACTGGGTTTCGACGTGTTCGTGCCCGTCATGATGGAACGCACGTTCGTCGCCGGCAATCGACTGGAACAGCGCGGCAGCGGATGGCTGCAGGCACTCGTGCGCCTCGCCCCTGGTCGGACGTTGCCCGCACTGCAGGCCGAACTGGATGTGCAGGCCCAGCGCCTCGCAGCTGCTTTTCCGGACGCCAATCAGAACCGCGGCCTGCGCGCCTTCGAGATGTGGCGTTCGCCAAACGGTGGTCAGAGCATGCTGATGCCCGCCTTTGCCGTGCTCGGCGGCATCGTGGGTTTGCTGCTGTTCCTGGTCTGTGCCAACATCGCCGGCCTGCTACTGGCGCGTGCAGCTGGCCGGCAGCGAGAGCTGGCGCTTCGGCATGCCCTCGGCGCCAATCGGGCGCGGCTCGTCCAGCAGCTCATGATCGAAAGCACCCTGCTCGCGGTGCTCGGCGGCGCCGTCGGCGTTGTGGCCGCGGGTTGGAGCGGCACGCTCCTGGAGGCGTTCATCCCTCCGCTCTCGATTCCGCTGCAGATCGAAGCGGGCGTCTCATGGCGAGTTGCGTTCTTCACGTTCGCCGTCAGTCTGGCCGCCGGCGTCGCCCTCGGGGTGCTGCCGGCGTGGCAGGCGAGCCGCGCATCGATTCGTACCGCGTTGCAGGAAGGCTCTGGCGCGTCGGCCACGTGGCGCAAGGGGCGGTTGCGACAAGGCCTCGTGGTTGCGCAGGTGGCACTGGCGCTCGTGCTGCTGGTGTCGGCCGCACTGTTCGTACGGTCCATGGACGCCGCTCGGCAGCTCGATCCTGGATTTGGCGCGCGCCAGGGCCTGTTTGCAGCGGTGGACTTCTTGACCGCTGGCTACGACGAGGCCCGCGGTCTGCCCGCGTTTACCAGACTGCTGCAGGAGGTCCGAGCGGTCTCGGGCGTAGAAGCCGCGGCGCTCGCCCGTCGGGCGCCGTTGACTGGCACCGACAGCAGCGACCGGGGGGTGGAGGTCGAGGGCCACACGCCTGCCAAGGGCGAGGACATGAACATCTACTACAACCAGGTCAGCGACGGGTTCTTCGCGACGTTGCGCATCCCCCTGGTCGAGGGCCGGGAGTTCGAGCCGCGCGACGCAATGGGCCCGCCGCCGCTGGTTGTGAGCGAGTTGATGGCGCGGCGGTTCTGGCCGGGTCGGTCGGCCGTTGGCGGGCGCGTGAAAATCGGCGACTTGTGGGCCACAGTGATCGGCGTGGCCCGCGACGGCAAGTACGGCAGCATGACCGAGTTGCCGCGGTCGTTCATGTACCTGCCGCTCAGTCATTTCTATCGTCCCGATGTCCGGGTGGTACTCCGAACGTCAGTACCCCCCACCAGCGTGGTGCCGGCGCTGCGGGCGGCGGTGGCCCGCGTGGACGCCTCATTACCGGTGTTCGACGTGACGACCATCGAAGAACACGTTGCGTTCTCGTTTTTTCTGTTCACGCTGCTCGCGACCATGCTCGCGGTCTTTGGCGGCGTGGCCGCGCTGCTGGCGGCATTGGGCCTCTACGGCGTGATGGCGCTGAGCGTGGCCCAGCGCGCGCGAGAGATGGGCGTGCGGCTGTCACTGGGCGCCTCGACGCGAGACATCGCTCTACTCGTCATGCGGCAGGGGCTCGGCCTGGTCGCCGTTGGCCTGGTGGTGGGGCTCGCCCTGGCGGCGGGCGTGTCGATGCTGGTGGCGTCTCAGCTGGTCGGTGTCTCACCGTTCGACCCGCCGGCGTATATCGCCACCATGTCGGCCATCGTACTCATCGCCACGCTCGCGTGTGTGATTCCGACGCGATCGGCGCTCCGGCTCGATCCGCTGGCGGCGCTCCGCAATGACTAGGCGGCAGCGCGCGGATGATTCGCGGTGCCAGACCCCTTCCGGCCGGAAGACTCGGCACCTCGGCTGGCTGGCCGAGGTGCGCCCTCACGCCAGACGGCTAGACTGCTCCGGCGGGAGCGCCAACGTGATCCGCGCTGGGTGTCGAATTCGCTGTGCGTTCATCGACTAGTGTCAGCGAGGTGCGTAGATGTCTGTCGTCGTGTTCGCGGTACTGTGTAGCCTCATCGGCCTGACTGGGCAAGGCCAAGGCGCGGCCTCTCAGCCGGCTGACCCAGTGATGGCTCGACTGCTAGGCCGATGGGAAGGAACTGGCACGATTCTGAAGCAGCCATCAACGGTGCGGATGGAGTGGGCGGCGGCGCTCGATGGCCAGTTCGTGCGCCTCACGTTCCAGAGTCTCATCGGCGCGGAGCCGCGATCCCAACGCTTCGAAGGCCACGCCTACTACAAGGGCACGACGCCCGCGCAATTCGTGGCGACCTGGTTCGATTCGAGCGGGACGGTGCGGCCCATCGCGGCCACCAGCACGTCGGACGAGTTGGCGGCAGCGTGGGGTACGGTAGACACAGAACTGGGTGAGACGGTGTACCGCATCTTGTCGGACGGCCGCTTGGAGGTGGTCGACCGGGTCAAGGGCAAGGACGGCGCCTGGCGGGAGTTTGGCCGGTCGAACCTCACGCGCGCGCCCTGAGCCACGACCGGCCGCGCGCAGGAGCCCGCAACACGCGGTCATAGTCCCTAAGTGTACGCCGGGCCCGGCAAACCGCAGGATGGACACGTGCCGGGCTTCGGCCAAACAGGCTCATCGCTGACGGCGCGCCACTGCGAACAGCCGACGGCCGCTCACGGCATGGTGAGCGCGTGCCGATCACGTTGTCGTGATCGATGTCTCGTTTCAGGTCTCGGTGCATTACGCCTCCGCGGTGCCCGACCTCCATTCCTTCCGTGTGTACGAGCCACGAGTTGGTCGGCATCGGATTTGCTGGTCCTCGGCGCATGCGTCACACGCCGCTGAGGGCCCCTCGTATGAGACTCCCCTACGCCCTGCTGGGCACGCTCGTGGCCACGATTGCGACCGGGCATGT
>JANMDX010000386.1:0-19427 GCA_031376505.1 Acidobacteriota bacterium | reverse complement strand
CCACAGCCGGCCGTCGGGCGCGAAGGTCAGCCCCTGCGGGGTCCGGTGGCCCATCGACCACGTGCCCGGCAGGCCCAGCGCCGGATTGCCGGGTGCCGGCTTGCCCTCGGGCGTGATGTGAATCACCTTGCCCAGATACGTATCGAGCTGCTGCGCTTGCAACGGGAGCGGATCGCCCGTGGAACGATCGCCCACCGCCACGAACAAATTGCCGTCTTTCGGATCGATGGCGATGCGGGAGCCCGACTGCGACACCGCACGACTCGTGAACGGGGCGGCCTGGAAGATGGTGGTGACGCCGGAGATGGTGCCGGCGGTCTCGTCCAGGATCGCACTGTCGACCGCGTGGGCGCAGGTGTCGGCGTCGAGGTTTCGCAGATAGACGAAGAAGATGCGGTGATTGGTGGCGAAGTACTTGTCGAGCGCTACGTCGAGCAGGCCCGCCTGGCCGCGGAAGTACACCGGCGGCATGTTCGCCGTGATGGTGTGCAGCGTGGACCCGTCCTTGTTCAGGATCCGCAGCCGGCCGGCCTTCTCGGTGATGAGGAAGCGGCCACTCGGCAGCAGCTCCACCGCCCATGGCACGTCGAGGCCGCTGGCAATCGTCGTCACCTCGAGGTCCACCGTCTTGTGATACGGCGCGTGGGTCTGGCCCGGGAACACCGGATGATCGGTGTCGAGCTCCGGGGCGCGGCGGTCGACGGGCTGGCCTTCGACCGTGAACTTCTCGAACGTCCCTCGCACCGCCCGGTTCGGCGCCGGGGCCGTCGGGGTCTGGGCCAGCGCGGGCGCGGGTAACATCGCCAGGCCGACGACGGCGTAGGCGATGGCAAGTCGTGTCATGTCAGTCTCCGTTGTGCAACCAGGGTTATTCGTCCGACGACGCGCATACGGATTATAGCGGCGGCGGCCTTCTTGAAAGGGCCGTTCGACGGATCAAACGTGGTCATTGGGGTCGGCTGCGACTCAGAACGTCCGCGCCGGGAATGGCTCGCTCGCGTTGGGCCCGTCTACCCCTTCTCGTGCCGTCGCGATGGTTGCCGAGAGGCCTCCCTCAGCGGGGCGGCTGAACGTGAGGGTCAACCCGAGTCGCTCGCACGCTTGTGAGGCAATGGCCAGTCCCAGGCCCTTGCCGTCGGGCCGCCTGGTCCTGGCCCGAGAGCCGCGAAACCAGCGGGTCGTCAGATGCACGAGGTCCTCGGCGCTGACGCCAACGCCGTCGTCGGTCACCGATAACACGAACCCGTTCGCCTCGCCGCTATCGAGCACCACGGCCACATGCCCGCCGGCGACGTTGTAGCGGATCGCGTTGTCGACCAGATTGCTGAGCACCTGCTCGAACAACGTGGCATCGGTGTGCAGGACGAGCGGCGCGCCAGGCACGGCGTAGTCGAGCTCGACGTTCGAGGCGCGGGCGATGGGGCGATGGCGCACGATGACGCGCTCGACCAGCTCCGACAGGCTGACCGGGCCGAGGGCCAGCGGAGCGCTGGTGTCACCGAGCTTGGTCGCGACGGCCAGGTTCCGCAGAAGAGACGCCATGTAGTGAGTCTCGCCGATCGCGTGCCGCAGGTGCTCGCGGGCCGCCGCGTCCGCGTCAGTGTGCCCAGCAAGCGCAGACTCCAGGTTAGACAGGTGGCCCTGAAGCACTGACATCGGGATCGCCACGTCGTGGGTGGTGTTGGCGACGAACTGCCGGAGCGTCTCTTCACGGACCTGAATCTCGTGCACGTGGGCCCGGACCGTGGCACTGGCGTCATTGAAGGCCCGTGCCAGCGAGGCCACCTCGTCATCGTCGTCAGTACGAACCGGACGATCGTAGGTTGATGCCGCGGACTGCCGCACATCGTCGGCCAATCGCCGCATCCGTGAGATCACGGACCCGGCGGCCAGCCACACGCCGCCGAGGACCGACAGCACGACGAGCGCGACCGCCACCAGTTGATCGCGGAGCTGCCCGGGCCGGGGCATCATGCGCGCGAGGCCCAGGGCGCAGTGGCCGTTGCCGCCAATCTCGAACCGCAGCTGCACTCCGCGGCCAACGCCGGCCCAGAAGGTCGAGACGGGCTCGGCCGGCAGCGCTGGCGCGCCGACAAACGGCGAAGCGCCGCCCGGGGTGTAGGTGAAGAGCACGTATGCGCGCGGCCCAGGCCCACCAGGGCGGCCGCCTGGCCCACCGGGTCCGCCTGGGGAGAAGGGACCTCGGCCTGGCGCCGGCGGAGGCCCGATGCCGCTTTCGCACCGGTCCTTGAGGCCGAAGGCCAGGTCGTTGTCGACCGCCGACCGCAGCGTGTCCTCCATGGCGCCCAATCGCAGACGCTCATCGAGCAGAAACGACCCCACCACAAGCGGCACGGCGACCAGACCGCTGGTCATGAACAGGCGCGTGCGCAGCGTCACGGCGTAGGCCCCCGCTCGTCGTCGAGCCGGTACCCGATCCCCCACACGGTGGCCAGCAGCCGTCCGGCTGTGCCCAGCTTCTTGCGGACACGCGAGATGTGCACATCCAGGGTCCGCTCGCCGCCGTCGCGCGTCGGGTCGAGCACGTGTTCGGCCAGCCATCGCCGCGACACGGCGGTCCCAGGGCGCCTCGCCAAGGCGGCGACGAGGTCGAACTCCACGCGCGTGAGGTCTACCCGGCTGCCGTCCACGCTCACGACCCGGCCATCGATCTCGATCAGCAGCGACCCGATTTCTACCGTGTGCCCGCTCTCAGCCAGTGCGGGCCGGCGCAGCCGGGCGCGCACTCGCGCCAGCAGCTCCTCCGGCCAGAAGGGCTTGGTCAGATAGTCGTCAGCGCCGAGCTCCAATCCGCGTACTTTGTCCGCGGCGTCGTGCCGAGCGCTCAGCACGAGCACAGGGACGTGGTGGTGGTCCGTGCGCAGCGCCTTGAGCACGTCGAAGCCATGCGCGCCTGGCAGCATGAGATCGAGAATCACCAGCGAGAACGACGCGAAGGTCGCCATCATGGCATCGTCGCCGCGCGTGACCCATTCCACGTCGTAGCCCGCGGAACGCAGGCCGGCAACCACCTGCGTCCCAAGGGATTCGTCGTCTTCGACGAGCAGTATGCGCATCGACGTCATCGTGTCAGATCCCCGTCACTCTGCCCACAAGACCTTGCGCGCCCCTTAAGTAAGGAGGGGTCGGTCGCGCTTCAGAGTTTCGTAAGATGCCCTTCGTATGCTTCGGTAAGGAGAGCACTTATGGCTCATATCAGATTTCTCGGATTCGCCAGGAACATCTCTCGTTCACGCCTTGCACTGGCCGTCGTCACGCTCGCGGCCGGCGCTGCGTGTGGCAGCGACAGCCCAACGGCACCGACCAGCAGCACCACGTCGACAACGGCTCCCGGGACGGCCACCGCCGGCGCGGCCTCCATTGCCGCGGTTGTCAACGGTCGCTACAGAAGCGCCGTCACAGTCGCCGTTGGAAGTACGAGTATTGTGCTCCGCTCCAAAGGCGTGCCCGACCACGTCACGCCGTATTGGGGCGTCGGCCATCCACTTTACGAAGCGCCGTTCACCGGGCAGACGCTCACCCCCAATGGGAACATCGCGGAGCAGTCGTACAGCATGACGATCCCCGTGAACCCGGGTGTGGCGGTCACGAAGGAGGCCACGTCGCTCGGCCCCATCGGCATGGCGCTGAACGGTGTCGCGATCTATAACGACCGCGAAGGTGGCAACGTGCCGGTCGACGCCGGCACCCTCCGGACAATCGATCGCGCGGGCGCGCACACCAGCCCAGGGGGCACCTATCACTACCACTTCGACAACGAATTCCTGTCGTACGACGACGCCAACCTGTTCGGCTTCCTGCGCGATGGCTTTCCTATCTACGGCCGCAAGGACCAAGACGGGTCGTATCCAGCCGACCTGGACACCAACGGCGGGCACGTCGGTACGACCGGCGACTTCGCCACGCCGATCTACCACTACCACTCGACCCGGGTCAGCTATATGAACTCCCGGTTCTACATCCTCAAGGCGGGCAGCTACCATGGCAACAAAGGCACCTTTACTTCCTAGGATGCTGGCCCACATCGTCTGCCTCGCCGGCGTGCTGAGCGCGGGGTGCGGTGTCGTCGCCGCGACGGGGGATACCACGCTGGCCATGCCGCCGGTGAACATGGCCGGCGTGCCGTCGGTGACAGTGGCGGCGACGAGCCCAGAGCTCGTCCTGAAGAACGGCGTCTACGTGTTTCGCGGCACGCCCTACGACGGCTTCATCGAAGAGCGGCACCCCGGCGGCGCCGTGAAGAGCCTCGCCTCCTACTACCGCGGCCAGCAGCACGGCACGACGAAGACCTTCTATACCGATGGCAGGCTACGCGACACACGCAGCTACCGCGCCAACTTGAGCTATGGACGGCACACGGGCTATTGGGACAACGGGAACATCAAGTTCGACTTCACCTACCTCGACGACAAGCGAGAGGGACTGCATCGCCAGTGGTACCGCAGCGGCGCGAGCTATACCGCGCTGACGTATCACGATGACCGGGAGCACGGGATGCAGCAGGCCTGGCGCGACAACGGCAAGCTGTACATCAACTACGAGGCGCGGGACGGGTTCCGCTACGGGCTGCAGAAGTCGGCGCTCTGCTACGAACTGGCGGATGGAGCAGTCAAATGAGGATCTGCCTGGGATGTCTGGTCGTCGTGCTGGTGACGGTCACGGGCTGCGGCACGCCCGTCAGCACGAAGCCCCTGGAGGCTGCGCGGGCGCTGCCCTTTTATGACTCGGCCGACTTCACGCCCCGGTGGCCGAGCGACGGCGCGGTGGTGTCGCATCGGATACGACCATTTCGGCTGGTCGATCAGCGGAATGCGCCGTTCACCGAGGCTGATCTTCACGGCCGGATTGCGGTCGTCGATTTCTTCTTCACGACGTGTCCCGCCATCTGCCCACTGATGGCCACGAGCATGGGCAAGGTGCAGGCGGCGTTTCAGGGGGACGACCGCGTGGTGCTGCTCTCGCACAGCGTGACGCCTGACACCGACACACCGGATGTGCTGGCACGATACGCGGACGCCCACTCCGTGAACATCGACACGTGGAAGTTGCTGACCGGGCCCAAGAGCGAGATCTATGACTTGGGCCGGCGCTCCTACTTCGTCGACGAAGATCTCGGCGGCACCCGCAACGAGGACGACTTCCTGCACACCGAGAACTTCATCCTGATCGACGGCGAGCGTCGCATTCGCGGCATCTACAACGGCCTGGATCCCGACAGCATCCGGTCGCTTGTGGCCGACATCACGGTGCTGGAACTCGAATATCCATCCGCACGATCCAAATGATGTTCGCCATGCCCAGGATCCGACTTCGCCCGCGTGCCCCCGGCATGACCAGACTCTGGACCCGCGTCATCGTCTCGACGGGTGCTGGCCTCGACGGGCGGCGTGACGATAGCCATGCGTGCCCCGCGGGTTGAGGTGGCCGAGGTCGACGCCCGCTCGTTCAGCGCGAACGCCTTGGTGCAGCCGCCAGAGACCGTCAACTGCACCCTCGAGAACGGCGAGGCCGCCCGCTGCGTGCGGATCGTCGTCAACTTGGCGTCGCTGAGCAGGCGCTGATGGCGGCGGTGCAAGACCATGGTGGACGCCACCTCGACTTCGCGGCCGCTGCGCGGGCCTTGGGGGTGAGTGAAGCTGCGCTTCGCGCCGCATTGCCTCCGCCGCCGCCCGAAGAGTCCGCGCGCTGGAAGCGCGCCATTGACCGTCCCAAGAGCTCCGCCCGCGAGTGGCGCCTGCGACCGCGACCGCCCCTATAATGCCGGCATGCACGCCGACCGCGAGAGTGCGCCCAGAGCCCCGCTCGTCGTCCTCGCCGGCCTTCTTGTGACGCTCGCAGCGGTCGGTCTCGCGCAGGAACCGTCGCCGGTGGGACTACCGGCACTGACCGCGATCGACCGCTACCCCGTCCTGGTCGACGATGCGCAGATGCTCTACGGGTCGAGCTACGACCGCACCGGGGGCAACGACGACGGCTTCCGCGGCACGTATTCGGCGCTGTCGGTGGACGCGCGCGGTGAGCACGTGATCTTCGACGCCCATGGCCCGGGCTGCGTCTACACGCTGTGGTTCACGAGTCGCGTCGATGGCTGGAGCGGGCTCGACTGGGGACGCCTTCGTTTCTACTTCGACGACGAGACGACACCGCGCGTCGACCTCGACGCGGACGAGGTCTTTTCTGGAGTCCATCCACCGTTTGTCGCACCCTTCGTGCACGGGCCGTTCTCCTCCACGGGCGGACACGTGCTGCAGCTGCCGCTGCCGTTTGCCCGGCGGCTCCGGATCACCACCGAACGGCGTGCCGGCTTCTACAACGTCGCTTATCAGCTGTTTGCAAACGACCGCGTCGTGCCGACATGGACGGGACGCGAGGACGCCTCGGGCGTCGCGCGGATCTGGGCCCAGCCCGGCACCCGCCCTCGCAGCTACGCCTCGACGGTGAGCCGTACGGGCACGCTCGACCTTCCCGCGCCGCTCATGCCAGACGGCAACATGGTGCCGCACCGGGCCATGCTCGCCACGTTGGCCGGACCCGGTGTGATCACCACGCTTGCCATCCAGCCGCTCTTCCCGCTCACGAAGTACCAGCTCAATCACCTGTGGCTGCGCGCGTACTGGGACGGGGAGGACACGCCGTCGGTCGACGCGCCGCTCGGCAGCTTCTTTGGCTCGGGCCTGGGCGAAACCGACGTGCGCGCGCTTCCGCTCGGCATGAGCCCCTCGGGCCGCTACTACTGTTTCCTGCCGATGCCGTTCTGGACGTCGGCGCGGATCGAGATCGTCAATGAGACACCGGGACCGGCGCCGAAGCTCCGCTGGACGGTCGAGACCACACCGCCTGCGGATCTCGGCTACGAGGCCGATCGGGTGGGGCTCTTCAAGGCCCGCTACCAGCACGAGTGGCCGACGGTGCCAGGCAAGGACTACACGCTGCTCGATACGACGGCGCGCGGCGTCTACGTGGGCCAGGTCATGACCGTCGAGCCGATCCGGCCCGAGGTGAAGCGCTGGTGGGAGGGCGACCTCCGCATGTTCGTCGATGGTCGCCGCCACCCGGCGCTCCAGGGCACAGGGCATGAGGACGAGTACCTCGGGGGTTGGTCGAACGAATGGCTGATGAACCCGTATTCGCTGCCGATGCACGGCGAGCCCATGACCGCAGATCTCACGCAGGTGGACTTCCAGTGGAATGCCGCCACGACGGTGTACCGGTTCTTCCCCGGCGGTGTGCCGTTTCAGTCGCGCCTCGTCGTGTCGACCGAGCACGGCGTCGACAACGCCGCGCCGGCGATGTACTCGAGCGTGGTCTATTCCTACGAGCGGCCCGACGTCATGGCGCTGGCCGATGCACTCGACGTCGGCGACGCCAGCGACGAGGCGGCGCACGGATACGAGGCCGCACCGTCGAGCACGGTGCGGTCGCTCACCTCGCGGTTCGAGGCGACGCCAGCCATGAGCGACACGACCGACACCGGCCGGGATGTCACCGGCCGGTCCCGGTTCGCGTTGACGGCGCCGGCACAGCATGGCGCGCTCCGCCTGCGCCGCCTGTACGATCAGGCGCGCGCTCAGGACGCGGAAGTCCTCGTGAACGGCCGACCCGCGGGGCGCTGGTCGACCGCCGCCACGAACGACCTGCGCCGCTGGGCTGACAGTGACTTCCTCTTGCCCGCGACGCTCACGCGCGGGGTGCGGCGGCTGGCGATCGAGGTGCGACCCGCGAGCGGTACCTGGACCGAATTCCGCTACGAGCTGTGGGCGGCCCCGTAGCCGTCACCGTGTCGCCGGCCACGTCCCGCGCGCGTCGCAGCCCGGGCGGCGTGTCGACGCAAGACAACGATGGTGGTAGCCTACCAGCCGTTGCGTCGAGCCGAGCGCTCGAGACCGGACGTGTCCGAGACCACTCTCACACACCCCCTGCCCGGCCGCGTCGCCTCGCTCGACGTGTGTCGCGGCCTCGTGATGCTGCTCCTGCTGGGCGAGGCCCTGAGCTTCCCCGACGTCGCCGCCGCCCGGCCCGAGTCTGCGGTCTGGGCGTTCCTGAGCCACCACCAACAGCACGTCCCGTGGCGCGGCTGCGCGCTCCACGATGTCATCCAGCCGGGATTCTCATTCCTGGTCGGTGCTGCGATGGCGTTTTCAATCGCCGCGCGCCGCCGCGCGGGCCAGACCGTTGCGCGGATGACCAGACACGCTGCCTGGCGCACGTTCGCCCTCATTGCTCTCGGCATCCTGCTGCGCTCGGTGCCATACACGCGCACCTACTTCACCTTCGAAGACACGCTCACGCAGATCGGCCTGGGCTATCTGCCGCTCTTCGCGCTGGCGTTTCGGCCGCGACGCGAGCAGTGGGCCGCGTTCGTCGCGATCCTGGTCGGCTACTGGGCGGCTTTCGCCCTGTACCCCGTGGCCGGCGCCGACTTCGATTACCCCGCCGTTGGCGTACCGGCCGACTGGCCGCACCACCTCACCGGATTCGGTGCGCACTGGAACATGAACAGCAACCTCGCGTGGGCCGTCGACACGTGGTTCCTCAACCTGTTCCCGCGCGAGCATCCATTCGTCTTCAACGACGGCGCGTGGTCGACGCTCAGTTTTATCCCGACGCTGGGTACGATGCTGCTCGGCGTGCTCGCGGCCGACGTGCTGCGCGACACCGCGCGTTCGCCTGCCGACCGCGTGCGGTGGCTGGCGACGGCCGGCGTCATCTGCCTGGCGTCGGCGTTGGTGCTCAATGCTGCCGGCATCTGCCCGATCGTCAAGCGCATCTGGACGTCGACGTTCACGCTCTGGACTGGCGGCATCACGCTGCTGGTCCTGGCCGTCACCTACCAGGTGGTTGACGTACTGGGTCGCGGGCGCTGGGCGTTCCCCCTCGTCGTGATCGGGACAAACTCCATCGCCGCCTACTGCCTGCACGAGCTCTTCCGGGCGGCGACAACGCGAGCCCTCACGACACATCTTGGGGAGGGCGTGTTCCGCGTTTTCGGGAACGCCTACTATCCATTGCTGCTCGGCGCGACGCAGCTGGCAGTCTTCTGGCTGATCCTGTTCTGGATGCACCGGCGCCGAGTGTTCCTCCGGATCTGACGCATGCTGCGCCAGTGCCGCCGAAGGCCACGACGGTGGGCCACGCGGAAGCGCTCGGTGCCGTCAAATGGTTACACTCTGGGAGGGCCGACCGCATGGCGTCGGCCCGATGTGGCCGGCTCGACGCGGCGGGTCAACACGGTGCGCTGCTGCCACCGCGGACGCCGTGTCTCGAGGTAGGGCAGGCCACGTGGCGCCGCGACGACGTCGCGGTGGCGTTTGACAGGACGATATGCAGACGGTGTTTCGGGCGGTCGCCGCAGGTGTGGTCATCGTCATGGCAGCGTGTGCGAGCGCCTGCCAAGACGATCGCCCACGCCCCGTGGCGCAACAGCCGGCAGCGCCGGAGGTCACGTGGCGCGAGATCGGCACCTGGTCGGGGCGTCTCAGCCAGCAGACCGAGTCGTTCGAGGTCTCGACCGTGGCGATGCGTCTGCGCTGGAAGACGACGACCGAGACGTCCCCCGGCGCCGGACGCCTGACCGTGACGCTGCATAGCGCCGTCTCGGGGCGTCCGCTCCAGACGATCGTGGATGCGCACGGGGTGTCATCGGCCACCGCGAACGTCGCTGATGAGCCGCGGTGGTGCCACTTCGTGATCGAGGCGGCGAACGTCGAGTGGCAGATGACGCTCGAGCAAGGCTTCGCGACCGATCCGCGTTGACGAGTCGTTCTGCGGCTCATCTCGGCGGCGCGCGTCTCAGCCGTTGGCTCTGGAGCCCCATCGTTGGCTGACTTCGCGCCATTCTTCACTGTCGGGGTTGAGCCACCGCAGCCGCGGCATTTCTCGACGTTCGGTACAAAACTGGTAGCCGCATCTGCAGTCGCGTGAGAACGGCCGGACCAGGTTGTTCTGCGTACTCGCTTGGCCGAGGTGGCCACAAATGGGGCACGCAAGCGTGAATCCGCTTCGGCGTGCCCGATTGTTCGACTGTCGGCGCTCACCGGATGAGACTCCGGCGGGTTCACAGATACTCCCCTTGCCCGGCCTTGTTGTCCCTCACCCGAACCAGCGCCTTCAGCACTTCGGCGGCGGGACGTGCCGCGTCAGGTGAGAAGTTCACCATGGAGCGTCGCTCGTCACGATCGGTGATGAATACGGCGGCGGCCTCGTTGGTTTCGCCGGACGAGAGGACTCGCTTCGTCGCAAATACCACGGTTGAGGTGCGCCATCACGTCGAGGGCGCGTATCCGTCGCCCCGAGTGCCTGACGGTGTCGAACAACGACGACTCGATAGCGGCCACCAGCGGCCCGACCGGCGAACCATGGCGGCGACCGACATCGGTCGCCAATTCTTAGCCGAACACTGCGAACTCGTCATGTTCGATGTCGTCCGCCCAACGATGCCAAATTAGTCGCGCGCCGACAAGGGTTACGCGGCGCGTCGGCGGCATCCGGATGTTGGCGGCCCACCGGGGTAACTCAGTGCAGGCGTCCGCTGCGGAGCTCCGCCTCGGCAGCGTCGATGAAGGCATAATACCCATCAGCGTCAATGAACGGCCCCACTGGGTCCTTCGCGGCAGCGCTGGCGACGTATTTGCGATATCTGCCCCACCATCTCGCATGGCATGTCACCCAGATGTCAACGGGGAGGCCCCGGAGCACCCTGAAACTGCGCTCGAGATCGGCCGCTTGATCTGGATACTGCAATGTGGCCAACCGCCCCAGGTCGCACGCGCTCACGACGCTCAGCACGCGATCACCTTCACGAACCTGGAACGACCATGAGGTGCATCCGCGCGTGTGGCCGCCGGTGATATGCGCGGTGAGCGCGAGCGGCCCAAGGCGGATTGTGTCTCCGTCCTTGAATCGATGGTCGACCCGCATGGCCGGGTACCCGACGACCCCGATCCGGAAAAGGGCTCTGAGCGGCAGGATCGCGTCGGGGTCGTCGCCGCCGTTGGCCAGAGAATAGGCACTCGCCTCGCTCGCCCACAGTTCGGCACCCGATGCCTGTTGGAGCACGCCCAGCCCGCCTGCGTGGTCGGGATGTGGCTCCGAGTTCAGGAGCACTTTGACGTCCCTGATATCCAAGCCAAGCTTCGCGATGCTCGCCATGATCATCGGCGCAGTGGTCGGATAGCCGCCGTCGAGCACGATGTGACCCTTCGGTCCGGTGATGAGGAAGGCCGCGGCATCGGTCGCGCCAACGTAGTACAGGTTGCCGGCGAGGCGGAACGGCTCGGCGGGTCCTTGCCCGCCTCGCTTGGTCGCGTTCAGCCACCTGCCGATGAAGACCAGCGCAAACACACTCACCAGTCCCAGGAGGACGACCAACCCGTATCGCTTGGTGAAGTAGGGCAACCGTCACGCTCCCAGGGCGAGTTCCTCAACTGGATTACTCCTGGCAACCTAGACAGTATGGCTGTCAGACCATAAGTCGAGAGACCTGCCTCACGTTGTTATCGTGGGTGACGCGACGCCGACGAGGGTGACGCGCAGTGCCACACACCAGGGAGGCAGGTCATGGCGAACCGTAGCATGTTCGTGGGGATGGATGTCCACAAGGAATCGATCGACATCTCGCTCGCGGAAGAGGGGCGCGACGGTGAGGTGCGCCACGATGGCGGCATCGCCGGCGACCTGGAAGCACTGGCGATAGTCGCGAAGGCGCTGCGCGCGCCGACCCGACAGCGGCGCTTCGTGTATGAGGCGGGTCCGTGCGGGTTTGGAATCCATCGGTTCCTGACGGCCCAGGGTGAAGAGTGCGTCGTCGTGAATCCGTGGAGCACGCCGAAGCGGAGTGGCGATCGGATCAAGACGGATCGGCGCGATGGGGACGCCCTGGCCCGGCTGCATCGCGCCGGCGAGCTTACCGCGATTTACATTCCCACGGCCGACGACGAAGCGCTCCGCGATCTGGTCCGCGCACGCGAAGATGCCGTCGGCCTCAGCACGCAGGCGAAGCATCGCTTGAAAGCGTTCCTCCTCCGGCAAGGGCGTCGCTATCCGGGCGCGCCGGTTGGACGCAACCGTATCGGCGGTGGCTCGCGGATCTCAGTGTCCCGCTGGCGCCGCAACACGTCGCGCTGCAGGAGTCTCGCGACACGATCGACGAGACGGAGAGACGGGTCGAGCGTCTGACTGATCAAGTGCGACAGCTCACGCCCGCCTGGCGCTGGGCCCCGGTCGTCGATGCGTTGCAAGCGCTCCATGGCGTGTCGTTCGTGACGGCCGTCGGCCTCGTCGCGGAAATCGGCGACATCCGCCGCTTCGATCATCCGCGGCAACTCATGGCGTTTCTCGGTCTCGTGCCGTCGGAGTAGTCGAGTGGGCCCAGTGTCCGCCGTGGCGGCATCACCAAAGCCGGCAATCCGCACGCGCGGCGGCTGCTCGCTGAAGCGGCGTGGGCGTATCAAGGCGTGCCCCGCATCGGCCGACAGATGCTGTACCGACAAGAGGCCTTGCCAAAGCCCATTTGTGACATTGCCTGGAAAGCACAGCTTCGACTGACATCCCGGTTTCGCAAACTGGTGGCACGCGGCAAAGCCAAACCCGAAGTCGCCACCGCCGTCGCCCGTGAACTGACCGGCTTCATCTGGGCGATCGCCCGGGAGGTGCCGGCGCCACCCGCGTAGGCGCACACCTCAGCCAGTCCGTCAGGTCGGCGGCATCGCGGCCAGGTGGAGAACCCTCGAGGGCGTTATGGACATCGGCACCATCGATACGTCCGTGCCTAGGGCGAGGCAGCTCCGCGACGAACCACAGTCTGGGCGGTACCCAACCCGCGGATATCAGCAGCGTCAACCGTCGCTAAAACGCGGTGCCGCCGACCAGATGGACCGGCAGAACGAAGAGCCCGGAAAGAGCGGGCATTGAAAAGAACTCATGATGACGATGAGGCGGGACAGGTCTGCTCACTTGACAGAAGACAGCCATATCAACGACCGCGGTTCAGCCGCGGCGGCCCTATGATTCACCAGGCCGGCGTCGGCTGCAAGCCGTGGTTAGACCGCGTGTTGATCAAGAAAATGTCCGATGTCGCCTCACGAACGGGTCTTCCAGCGAGACGGATGTTGTCTGCCATGAATGGCCAGCACCACGATCTGGTCGCCCTCCGATCGAAAATAGACGGCGTACGGGAACCGCGACAACACTGCGCGACGAGTCTCGTCGTGAACACGGTGGAACATGAAGGGGGTCGTGGCGATTCGGTCGATGAGGTCTTCGATCGCCAAGCCGAATTCGTGCCCGAGTCCGGCCCGGCGCGATTCGTACCATGCCTGCACGTCGCTCGCGTCGTCTGCGGCCTGGGGCCGAAAGACAACTTGCCGGATTGCCATCTACGCCAGTAGCTTCGCGCGCACGTCGGCCCACGGAATCGCAGACGCGGGATCGGCGACGTGTTCGGCCCAACGACGGTCGAGGTCAGCGCGCTGTTCGTCGCTGAGCGCAAGTTCACCCTCGCGCTCACCTTCTGCAAGACTGTCCCAGAGGGCCAGCGCGAGCTCGGCCCGATCGGTCGGTGGCAGTTTGAGCAGCTCGACGAGAGGACTCGATGGCATGTCCGATAATCGCATGTGACGTAGCGTTCGGCAACCAGCGTTTCAACTTCGGTATTGCTCGGTCTTTTCGTTGTCGGTCTAACGATGCCAAATCAGTCCCGGCGCGCCCGATTCGCCTGCGCCGTAGGCTGCATGCGGGCGTCATGGTCAACTCTGGTTGTCTTCCGCTACTTCTTGCTGACCCGTTCCCACTCCACGGTCCACTCCTGAACACCCGCCGGTAGTGGCGTAGGGCGCAGCACAAGTCGGCCTCCCGAAAGAGCGAAGTGCCGCTTCCGGTCAGTCCCCGTGAGGTTCGGCATTCTGTCCATTTCGATGTGATGGACGACATATCCTTGGGCTTCGTTGACTTCGTAGGTACCGCAGTACGCAACCAGACCGTCGAAGGCCGCCCGCACCTCCACTTCGAGGGGCGCTGTCTCGGATTTCCATCTCGGGCGATCGGGATTCGCGAGCACTGCGCACATGCGTCCTGTCTCGCTGTACATGATGTAACCGGTACCTCTGGGTCCGGTCTGCGGATCCGGCCGTACGGTCCCATCATCCATGCGTTGGCTAGAGGAGAGGAGTCGCCATGTCCCCACGAGCCGGGCTGCCACGCCTTCAGTGTTCTGCGGGGGCGCTGGCCATGCCTCACCGCCCAGAATCAGCATCGCCAGCAGCGACAGCAATGGTTTCATACTGCCTTTCCGTCTCGAGGTTGACGTCCAACGGCATGCGGCTCACCCGCAGCGGCCGCGCACAACTGTGACAAGCTACCACGGCGTCGCGGCCGGCCGCTGTGGGGTGCAGCCGCGTGTTAGACAGCGGGCCACGCTCGCGCTATCGTAGGCGTTGGAGCTTGGCCATGCACAACGAATTCACGGCGGTCTTCGAGCGCGACGGGGAGTGGATCATCGGGTACTGCCCAGAGATTCCTGGCGCGAACGGGCAGGGGCATACGCGAGAGGAAGCCCGTGAGAACCTCACGCAAGCGATTGCCCTGATTCTGCAAGATCGCCGCGAAGACGGCCTCCGCGGATTGCCGGCTGATGCCGAACAGGAGACGGTGGTTCTGCGGTGAAGTGCAGCGCCCTGCTGCTGCACCTGCGACGGTTCGGCTGCGTGCTCAAGCGCGAAGGTGCCGCGCATTCCCTGTGGACGAACCCCAACGGCGGTGCCACTGAAGCGGTTCCGCGACACACGGAGATCAGCAACGTGCTCGCTCGGAAGATCTGCCGGGGGTTGGGCATTCCCGAACTCGGTAGGTGATCGTTCGGCTTCACCGTAGTCGTTGAAGGGACCCTAACCACTTAACGAATAGGTTCAATCCACACGGCCACGCCGGTCAGGCGAGCATCTGCAGCCAGTGCCGTGCGGATAAACCCTGTTGGACGAAGCCGCGTGGCTCTGCGTCAAACGTTATGGGGATTGTAAGGCGGGTCGGGCCGGACGTGCGGCGTCTTTTGATGGCGGTCCGAAGGTACGCGCGGCGGGTGACGGACGCGCGGATCGCGAAGGCGGTGCGAGAACCCGCATCGGGGCCGGAAGCAGCGTGGGGATCAGTGGTCCCCGACCGGTGCGAGGCACAGCGCCACCGACCGGACGAGTGTCCGCCATCATCGAGGGCGCAGGCCGCGGGTCGTCATGAGGTATCCAGCTGGGGTGGTCCGGGCCCGACGATCACCATGATCTGCAGGTGGCCCACGCGACAGACCGGGCAGCGGGTGAGGTCGACGCCGACGAGCCGTTGCAGAAATTGGGTGACCGATTCGGACGGGGCGTCCGTGGGCGGTGGGTGGCCCAGGAGGGCACGGCACCGCCCCACCAGCGCCCGGCGCGTGCGATTGGCAAGCAGGCCGAAGTGCCGAATGCGCATGAAGCCGCGCGGCATCATGTGCAAGAGAAAGCGTCGGAGGAATTCGTCGACCTCGAGGGCCATGACCTTCACGCGGTCGTGGTCCGCGTAGTCCTTCCACCGGAATCGGACGCGGCCCTCGCCGTGATCGACGAGCCGATTGTTGGCGAGCGCGACGCGGTGGGTGTACCGCCCGAGGTACTCGAGCACTTGCACAGGGCCGGCGAAGGGCCTCGTCGCATAGACGACCCAGTCGACCGCGCGTAGCTGACCGAGGAAGCCGGTGAAGGTGCATCGATCAGCCAGATCGGAGGTGCCGCCGGCGAAGGTCAGCTCGCCCGCGTCGAAGGCGCGGTGCAGGCCCGCGAGATACTTGGCGCGAAAGACAGTGGCCAGCGCGCGGACCGGAAACAAGCACGACGGGCGATCGCCGATCGAATGTGCGCGGTCAGCGGCCAAGGCGCCAGCGGTGACGAGGCAATGGAGATGGAGGTGTTGCGTCAGAGCTTGTCCCCACGTGTGGAGGATCGCGGCCAAAGGTGAGCAGCGTGTCGGCGGCCGCGCGGAACAGCAGCGCGTAGATCACGCGCGGATTGCCCTGCGCGAGCGCGTTGAGGTCGTGCGGCAGGGTGAAGACGACATAAAAATACGGGATCGGCAGCAGGTCGGCCTTGCGCGCCGCGCGCCACCGTCCCTTCGTCAGGGTTTAGCACTTGGGACAGTGGCGATTGCGACAGGAGGTGTACGACACCCGCACGGCGCCGCAGTGATCACACGTCTCCCGATGTCCGCCGAGCGCAGCGGTACGACAGGACGCGATCGCCCGAAGCGCCCGGTGCTGGACGGGGACCAGCCGATGCGTCCGCCGATACGCCTCGCCATGGGTCCGCACAATGTCCGCCAGCTCCAGCCTCGGGTGCGGGCGATCGCCGTGCCAGGGGCCACGGCGCACACGGGTCAGCTCTGCGGCGGCGGGGCCAACCGTTCGAGCAGATCGAGCGGCGAGCCCGGCTCCATCTCCGTGTGCCGGGTCAATTGAAAGTACCGCGTCGTCGTACTGATGTGCCCGTGCCCCAGCAGCCGATGACAGGTGTGAATGTCGACGCCCGCCTCCAGCAAGTGGGTGGCGAAGGCGTGCCGCAGCGCGTGAATCCCTCCGGGCTTCGTGATCCCCGCGCGCTGCTTCGCCGTCTGATAGGCCCGTTGCAGCGCCGACGGGTCCATCGGGTGCGGCCCCTGAGCCGACGGAAACAGCCATGGTGCGGGCCGCGTCTCTTTCCATTACCCGCGCAAGGCCTCCCGCAGGTGGCCGAGAGCACCGTATGCCGATCCTGGCCTCCCTTCCCTTGCTCGACGCGAATGGTCATGCGCGTCGCATCGAGGTCGCTGACGCGCGGGTGCAACAGCTCGGAGAGCCGCACGCCCGCCGCGTCAACCGTGAGAATCATCGTGCGATGTTTCAGATTCCGCACCTGTGCGATCAGCCGCGCGATTTCGGCACGGCTGAAGATCGCCGGGAGCGTGCCCGGACGGCGCGGCGACGGCACACTGAACGTCATGCGGTCGCGCTTCAGCGTGGTGTGATACGACAAGCGCAGAGCCTGCACGACGATGTTGCAGGTACTCCACGATCGCTGCCGCTCGCGAATCAGGTACAGCAGGTAACGCCTGAATCTCCTGATCCGAGATCTGATCGGGTGACCGTCGATAAAATGTCGCCAGTCCGCTCACGGCCCACAGGTAGGTCTCCCGCGTCCGATCGGCCATCCCGCGCACCTGCATGTCGTCGTCCATCCGTCGGCGTAGCTCCGTCATCACACACCTCCTCCGACACGAGGCGGGCCCACCTGCTCGGCCGTGTCGATTGGAGAGGTGTGTGGCAGAGAATTCAGGAGGGTGTCGGCGCCCCAGAAATGAGGCCTACCGCGCAGCGGTTTCGTTCAACGCAATCCGGCTAAGCCGCGGCGCCACGGTGCCCCGGTGATGCCGCAACTGCTGACCGCCGCCGGCTTCACCCGGAGGTTAGGCATCGCGCCTAGCTGGCGATGGCCTGAGCGGGCCGAACCGAGAGCATCGTCGTCGTTGACCGCACGAATGTCCTGCGGCGCCAGCGTCACCAGTGCCTGCGTACGGCCAGAGCCAGCCACGAACTCAACCGCAAACGCGTCGGGTCCGTACTGCTCGACGACCGCACCAAGATCGCCACGTTTCAGACCGTGAGCAGGCAGCTCACGCTCGAGGACGACCACATCGAGAACCTGTGGAGTCATGCCTTGCCTCCCGGGTATGCCGTGACGAACCGCGCCGCCTCCTCGCCCGCCCGGAGGAACCAGACACTGGTCACCAGGGCAATGATGGCCGGTCCCTTGAAGATAGCGCGAATCGTGAAGGGCTGTCCGAGCGCCTCGACCAGCCCGGCGACGGCGGATCGGGTCAAGTGTCGCGCCCGCAGAGCAGCTTCAAGGTCGCGCCAGTTGTCGGACGTGAGGCCGAGTGCCGCGAAGAACCGCACCTTGAAACGGCCCACGGGGTGCGACGTCGAGAGTACGTAGTCGTGCAGCTTGGCCGGGTCGATGATCGCGCGCTCAGCGTTCGGCAGCAGCACGTGTCGATTCTACCGATCTGCCTCAGTGGCTGTTCGCGAATGCCTAACGGAGCGGCGTTCAACCGCGAGCCGTGCGGGCGCGGCGCGTCGTTGCCCCGGCCTTCGCTGCGCGGCTCGTCGGCTTCACGCGGATGTTAGGGGGCCGACCCGTAGTTCTCATGCCTTGCCCTTCTGGATGGCCTTGATCTCTTGCGCTTCGCACCACTCAAGGAGCGCCCGCTCGGTAGACTGCACTTCGAAGGCGTACCACGCATCGAGTTGGCCGTGTGCCGCAAGGAGGTCCTTGAATCGGCCGTACGCGCCTGGGCCTCCGAAGAACCTTCGGATCGTTTGGAACTCATTCGGGAGTTGATCTTCGGCGAATCGCAGCGCCACGTTGCGACCGAGACCCAGATCGGATTTGCTCGGGACCGCAATGTATCGATCGGACTCTTCGAGGTCTTCCGGTGCGTCGTCGTCAAGATCGCCGGATTCGGACACCAAGTAGATCGCCCCGGCGTCGATCGAGACATACGCCCGGTGCTCCGTCAGCACCCCGCTGCTGACGAACTCGACGGCCTCCACCAATGCGTCGAGATCGACCGAGATCATGCCGTTCCTCAGTTCGGCCTAACGAGTTCCGCGTAAGCCGCGGCGCCTCGGTGCTCGGATGATGCCACAACTGACCGCCGCCGGCTTCACGCGGATGTTAGGCCGTGCCCTTCTACCGAGCCACCGATTCATACAGGAATCTGGGACCGTTGTCATCTGGATGCCCCGATGTCGCCAACAGGTAGAGCCGACCGCCCAACTGCTCAATCTGGAGATCGACGCTGGCGGCTCTTGGCACCGAGTGCGGCTCTCGTTCCCAGACCGAGATCTCCAGCGCTCCGATGACGACGGAGCGCCGGGCTGCCACTTCGGCGGCCAGCACGTGCCACGAACACTCGGCGCTTCTCGGGATGTAGTCGTCTTCGCGAGGCCTGACCGGAGTGCCGTCAAAGTGCCAGTACGAGCGAAACTGACAGCCACCATCTGCCGACAGGACAATCTGGTGGTCGCCCGCAGCCACTCTTTCGAAGGCCATCGAGCGTGCCAACTCCAGAGATTCAGTGGTCAGCACCCAGGTCGCCACGAGTGGCCCGGTTTCGGGCACGCCCGTTTGTCGCTTGCAACTCGCAGTACTGACGGACAGGGCCACGGCAGACGCAACCCCCACGATTCGCCCTACGAAGTTGAGGTGCATCGTTGCATCGACCTAACAAATAGGGTTTGATCCGCACGGCCACGATCATCAGGCGTGCACCCGCGCGCGGACCGTGCGGATAAACCCTGTTGGACGAAGCCGCGGGGGCTCAGCGCCGCCGACCCTATGGGGATTGTAAGGCGG
>JANMDX010000325.1:0-3354 GCA_031376505.1 Acidobacteriota bacterium | reverse complement strand
GGCCTGCCGCTGACCTTCATGAAGGACATGCAGGAAGACAAGGAGCCGCTCTTTGACGCCTTCGACACCACGCTCGTGTGCGTGCAGGCCATGGCCGGCATGATTCGCGACATGACGGTACGCGCCGACCAGATGCGGGCGTTCGTGGAGCGCGGGTTCCCGACCGCCACTGATCTGGCGGACTGGCTGGTGCGCGTGGCGGGCGTGCCCTTCCGGGAGGCACACCACATCACCGCCAGAATCGTCGGCGTCGCCGACGCCGCCGGCTGCACGCTCGACCGGCTCGAGCTCGCGCAGATGCGGCAGGTCGACCCGCGCATCACCGCCGACGCTTTCTCAGTGTTGTCGCCGGAATACTCCGTGTCGAGCCGTCAGAGCTACGGCGGCACGGCGCCCGAGGCGGTGCGGGCGGCCATCGTGCGGGCGAAGGCGGCCTGGCTCTAGACCCGGCGCGACGTAGGCGGCGAAGTCGTCGCTATCGACAGGATGATCCAAGAGCTGTATCAATAGGCTTGTCATTATATCTATTGTAGATATAGTATGCCGTCCATGGTGCGATTCGATCCGACGTCCCATCTGCCGCTGACTCCCGCGATGTTCCAGGTGCTGGTGGCGCTCGCCGATGGCGAGAAGCACGGCTACGCCATCATCAAGGAAGTATCCCGGCGCACCGACGGCAAGGTGCGCCTCCGCGCCGGCACGCTCTACACCGCGATTCGCCGTTTCGTGGACGAGGGGCTCATCCAGGAATCTGCCGAGCGTCCTGATCCATCGCTCGACGACGAGCGTCGGCGTTACTACCGACTCACCGACCGTGGTCGGGCCGTGGCGGTGGCCGAGGCGCGACGCATGGCCGAGACGTTGGCCCAGGCGCGGGTGAAGCTGGGGGTGCTGTGATGCACGGTCGGCTGTTCCGCCTGCTGCTGCGCGTGCTGCCCGCGGAGTTCCGCGAGGGCTACGCCCGCGAGATGGAGTCCACCTTCGCGGCCGAGCTACGCGACGCGCGCCGCAGCGGCCGCGTGCGCGCGCTACTGGCGCTGTGGCTCGCCACCATGGCCGACGTGCTGCGGTCCGCTCCGGGCGAGCACCTCGACGTGCTGGCGCGCGACCTGCGCTTCGCGCTGCGCGGCATGCGCGTCCGCCCCGCGCACACGCTCACCGCCGTGCTCACGCTGGCCATCGGCCTGGGCGCCAACGTCGTGATGTTCGCGGTGGTGGACGCGGTGCTGCTGGCGCCACTGCCGTATCGAGACCCCGATGCGCTCGTGACCATCCAGGAGACGTCGCGCGAGGGCGAGCCGGGCAACCTGGGATATCTCACGTTTCTTGACCTGAAGGCACGCGCGCGCACCGTGTCGCACGTGGCGGCGACGACGCAGTCGACGGCCACCTTCGCCGGCGACGGCCAGGAGGCCGAGCGCGTGAACGCCATGCGCGTGTCGCGCGACTACTTCGACCTCCTGGGCGTCACGCCGGTCCTGGGACGCGCCTTCACCGAGGGTGAGGATCGACCGGGCGCGGCCCGCCGCGTCGTGATTCTGAGCGACGCGCTGTGGCGCCGTCGCTTCGGTGCGGATCCTGCCGTGATCGGCCGGCCCGTGACGATCGCGGACACGACGCACGTGGTCGTCGGCGTGATGCCGCGCGGCTTCGACGATCTCGTGGCCAGCCGCTTCTACAACGACGCGGCGCTGTGGTTTCCGCTTGGCTACGATCCGGCGGCCTCGTTCGCGTGCCGCACCTGCCGGCACCTGCAAGTGTTCGGACGGCTGGCACCGGGCGGATCGGTGGCGGCGGCACAGCAGGAGCTGACGGCCCTGTTCGCGCAAATGGAGCGCGCCAACGCCAGCGCCTACACCTCGGCCGGCGCGCGCGTCACTACCTTGCGCGACGTCTTCCTGGGGCCGGTGCGGCCCGCGCTGCTGCTGCTCTGGGGCGGCGTGGTGCTGCTCTTGCTGGTGGCGTGCGCCAACGTGGCAAGTCTGTTGCTGCTGCGGGCGAGCGAACGCGCTGGCGAGGTGGCGGTTCGTGCGGCGCTCGGCGTCACGCGCGGACGGCTCGTGCGACAGCTGCTCACCGAGTCGGTGCTGCTGTCGTGCGTTGGGGCGGGTGCCGGGATCGTGCCCGCGTGGGCCGTCGTGCGGATGATCGCCGTGGCGGGCCCGACGGAACTGCCGCGCCTGGCCACGATTGCTCTCGGCGGGCGGGCGGTGGCGGCGGCCGTGGCCCTCGCCACGGTGAGCGGCGTGCTCTTCGGATTGGCGCCGCTTCGGCAACTGCTGCGCCACGACGACGGCGCGCGCGCGGGCGGCGCGGGCCGACGCACCGTGGGCGGAGCCACGTGGCGGGCGCGGTCGTGGCTCGTGGGCGTGAACGTCGCGATGGCCGCCGTGCTGCTCGCCGGGTCGGGCGTGCTCGTGCGCAGCGTGACGCGGCTGCTGGCGGTGGAGCCAGGCTTTGACCCCCACGGCGTGCTCACCTTGCGGCTGTGGGCGGGTGGGGCGAGGTTCGACGCGGGCGAGACGCCCCAGCAGGTCGCCACGGCCGTGCGCTTCTACGACGATGTCCTGACCCGGCTGCGCGCGCTGCCAGGCGTCGCCTCCGCTGCTGCCGTGACCACCTTGCCCATGGGTGGCGGTGTGGACGGCTACGGGCTGCACGTCCAGGGCCGATTCACAGCGAACCCGGAGGACGCGCCCTCGGCCGACCGCTTCGTGGTGACGCCGGACTACTTCGCCACACTCGGGATTCCGCTTCTGCGCGGACGGGTGATCGACGCCCGCGACGCGCAAATGGCGGACCGCGTGGCGGTGATCAATCGCACCACCGCCGACACGTTGTTCCCGGGCGAGGATCCGCTCGGGCACCGCCTGCTGCTTGGCGATCAGTCGGGCGCCGCGCGCACCATCGTAGGCGTCGTCGGCGACGTGCGGCACCACGGTCTCGATCGGGACGTGGGCCCGCAGGTCTACGTGCCGCAAGCGCAGTGGGCCTGGAGCGAGACGCTCATGACGCTGGTGGTGCGCACGGGCGGAGACCCGGGCGCACTGGCGGCGTCGGCGCGGCGCGCGCTCCGCGAAATAGATGCGGCGCAGCCGGTCACCGACGTGCGGGTCTACGACGACGTCGTGGCCACGACCACCAGCACGCGGCGGTTCGTGGCCGGCGCGCTCGGCGTGTTTGCGGCGGCGGCACTGGTACTGGCGCTGGTCGGGCTGTACGGCGCGCTCAGCGTGACGGTGTCGCAGCGGCGGATGGAGATCGGCATCCGCCTGGCGCTGGGCGCACGGACGGGATCCATTCGGCGGATGGTGTTCCTGAACGGCCTGCGTCCAGTCGTGCTCGGCGTGGGCG
>JANMDX010000321.1:0-52890 GCA_031376505.1 Acidobacteriota bacterium | reverse complement strand
TCCGATGCCGAAGGCAAGGCCGTTGGACCTGATACGCGCCGCGCCCTCGGCTCGGCGCTGGTCTCGGGCGAGGCCGCCATCGAGCGTGGCCAGTTCGAGTCGGCCGAGCGCCACGCCGAACAGGCCCTGGCGCTCGAATCGAGCAACGCCTCGGCGCAGGATCTGCGGTCGCGCGCCCGTAAGGCGCGCGAGGCGGCCACCGTGGCCTCACAGGTCGGGCATGCCCGAGAGGCCCTCGAGGCCGACCAGATCGACGTGGCGCGAGCCGCGCTGGCCACGGCCGCGAAGCTGGCGCCCGACTCACCGACGATTCGGGGTCTCGCCGGCCAGGTGGACCAGCGTGCCGCAGACCTCGAACGCTTCGACCGCTCGGTCGCGCTCGCGCGCGAGCGGTTGGGCGCCTACGACTTCGAGGAGGCCCGTGACCTGGCCGAGACCGCTGAACTGATTCGTCCGAAGCATTCGGAACTGGGACGGCTCCGCGACGAAATCGAACGGGCCGACGCCGCGCGTCGCGCGTGGATTGGCGAGCAACTGGCCGAGGTCGATGACCTGCTCGCGCGGCGGGACTTCGACGGGGCGCTCGCGCGAGTCGAAGAGGCGTGCGCCGAATCCCCCCACACCGAGTCCCTCCGGGTTCTGGCCAGTCAGGTCCGCGCGGCCTGGGATGGCGCACTGCGAGCCGAGGACGAGCGTCAGCGCGAGATCGAGGCCGGACGGCGCGCCGAGGAAGCCCGACAGCGCGAACTCGCGGAGCAGCAGCGCCTGGCCGAAGCGCGGGCCCAACGGATCGCCACGCTGCTCGATACCGCACGGCGCACTGCCGGACCGGTGCAAGCGCGTCGAGACGCGGCGGCCGAGGTCCTGCGTCTCGATCCAAGCGATGCGGAGGCCGCGCGTCTCCTTCCTCCGCTCGATGCGGCCCTCGCCGAGACCGCTCGCCAGAAGGCGCTTGACGCCGCGCTCGCGGCCGGCGAGGCCCTGTTGGCGAAGGGCGAGCTCGACGCGTCGGCGGCGAAGGCTGCGGAAGTCGTCAAGGCCCGCCCCGACGATGCACGCGCCGCCACACTGGCGTCGTCGATCGTCGAGGCACGTCGCAAGCGAGAGGCCGCGCGCGAGGCGCTGAAGAACGCGCGGGCGCTGGCGGCGACGGGCCGCTGGGACGACGCGGAGGAGGCGCTCAAGACGCTCGACGCGCGCGAGATCGAGGTTGTGGCACTGCTCACGAGCGTGGGGCGCGGACGCGCCCGCGAACACCGCCATCGGCAAGTTGCTGCCGTCGTCGCGCAAGTGCTAGGCATAGCGAGGAACCGCGGCGTGCAGGCCGGCATGGGCGCGGTGGGGGTGGTCGCGCTGACGATCTGGTTGTGGCCGGCGCCAGCGCCCGAACCCACAGGGGTCCCGACCACGGGCGAGCCAGCCGTCGGTGCGCCCCTTGGCCCGTCGGTGCTCGGCAGTCAGATGCCCGCGCCGGCCAACCCGAGTCTTGCCGTTCCGGGTACTACCAGCCCGAATCCTCCTGACCCGGGTCCGGATCGGTCGACACCACCGAGCACGCCGCCGAGTCCGGCGCCAACCAGGCAGGATGCGCCGCAGCCTGAGGTGACCGTGCCACAGCCCGAACGCCCGGCCATCAAGGCGACGCCATCGCCGACCGACCCCCCGACTCCGGGAAACGCACCGGCCAGGCCTCGGGACCCGCTGTCGCCGTCGAACAACACGACACCGCGTCCGGCCTCAGTGGCCCCTGACAGAGAGGGCCCGATCAGACCCGTTTCGCCGCCCGACACCAGCAGGCTCACGCCTCCTCCTGTCAAGACCACGCCCGTCGACACGCCGCCCCCTGTCGAGACAGCGCCGAAGCCCCCGGAGGTTCTCCTCGTGCTGCCCGGGCCAGTGGCAGCGGCGGGCACGGAGTCGATACGACGCCAAACCGAGGAGCTGCAGATCCGGAGCGCGATCGGTCAGTTCGGCCGGGCGTACCAGGAGAAGGATCTGAACGGCATGAAGGAGGCATGGCCTGGCATGGACCGTGGTACCGAGGGCTCCTATCGCGAAGTGTTCCGGAGCTACCGCAAGCTCGGCTGGACGTTACTGCGGTCCACGGTCAACATTGCTGGAGACTCGGCCACGGTGCGCTGCGACGTGCAGGTCGAACAAGTGGAGTTGCGCTCGGATCGAACGATCGTCAACAATCGCTCCTACCAGTTCCGGTTCCAGCGGCAACGCAGCGGCTGGACGATCGTGGAAGTCGCGAATCTCCGTGCGGGCCAATGAGGCGCCTGGCTCGCCCGCTTCGCCAACGCCCCATCAGTTTTTCAGGTCAGGAGGGTGTCCGACATGCTCTGCCGTCACGCACGTTTCGTCCGTCTGTCCGCACGAGCGATGGTGCTCGCTTTTATGGCCACCGGCCTTACGCCCGCGGTGGCGGCAGCGCAAATATCAACGGGCACGGCCCGCGATCAGTTGCGCGAGATCATCTTCTTGCAGGGTGTCGCGGACAGTTTAATCGACGAGTTCTCAAAGGCGCTGACCCTCGGCATCGCGTCGTCGCCATTGAGCACGTCATCGGCAAGCTTCACGTACCGCCTCAACGAGCAGACCGGCGAGCGGACGCTGCGCAGCCAGAGTTTCGGCCCGCTCTTCGTGGAGCGCCCGCTGACCAACGGCCGAGGCATTCTCAACGGGGGCATCACCTTCTCGCGAGTCAATTTCTCGAAGTTCCTCGGCACCGACATCCGCAACGACGGGATTGTGGTCTACGACCGGCGTGACCGCTTTCTCGCCGACAACCGCGTGGACTTCAACCACTCGGAGTTCACCCTCTCACCGACCGTCACGACGGTCAGGGCCTCGCTTAGCTATGGCGTAACCGATTCGTTCGACGTCGGTGTCGTGGTGCCTGTGTCACGCTTCGAGATGACGGCCGTCGATAAGGGCGCGTTCGATTTCAGGGGCGAGGGCCTGCGCGGCGGGTCGTTTGGGGGGGTGGGCTCGTTCGCCATCGACTACGCCGCATCGAAAGTCGGCGTCGGTGACGTGTCGCTGCGCGCCAAATACGCGTTCGGCGTCAGCCAGCCCGTGGCAATCGCCGTCGACGTGCGGCTCCCCACCGGAGATGACGAGAATTTTCTGGGGGCCGGCAAGGCCAGCGCGCGCGTTGGAATCTCGGGAGCACGCGCCCTTTCATCGATCTTCACGCTCACGGCGAATGGCGGCTATGAGGCCGGAGGCGTCACGAACATCGGCTTCTACCGCGCCGCCGTGGATGCCGCACTGCTGTCGAGCAAGAAACTCACGGTGTCGGCAGAGTTCGATGGCCAGTACCTGTCAGAAGCGGCGACGGGCTTCGCACCGGACGAATTCACGTACGCGTCGAGGACTATCGCCGGACGGTCGTATCCCGTGGAAGGCCGGGGATTCTTTCAAGGACTGAGCATCGGCGGTGTGAACCTGGCGCGTGCCGCGATCGGCGCGAAGTACAACCTGTTCGGGCGGGCCCTCGTCTCGGCCGGCGTGATCTTCCCGCTGAACGACGCCGGGCTTTCCGCACCAGCCTCCGCCTTCCTCGGATTCGACCTGAGCCTCGGCGGACGCTAGCGAATCAGAAATTCGCGCACGGCCGTCGAATCAGAAACAATCTGATCCGAACGGGGGGCGGACCATCAATCCCGGCCTCCGTGCCGCTCCTGGTTCGGGGCCACCATCTCCGGTGTACGATTCGGGGCAATGGATGTGGCGCTGCTCGCAAAGGCCGTGGTCCTCGGCGTCATCGAAGGGCTCACGGAGTTCCTGCCGGTCTCTTCGACCGGACATCTCATCCTCGCGGGCGACCTGCTCGGCTTCAACACGCCGCAAGGCAAGGTCTTCGAGGTCGTGATTCAGACGGGCGCGATGCTGGCAATCGTGTTGGAGTACCGTGAGCGGTTTCTGACGACGCTCCGTGGGTTCGTCAGTGCGGGACCCCAGCAGCGGCTCGTCGTCAACCTGCTCATCGCCTTCATGCCCGCGGCGGTGCTCGGTCTGCTCTTCGGCAAGGTCATCACCCGGTACCTGTTCAGCCCAGTTCCCGTGGCGACCGCGTTCATCGCCGGCGGATTGGTCATGCTCTGGGCGGAACGGCGGCAGCACGTCGTGCGCGTCGCGGACGTGGACGGCCTCACGCCGCTCGACGCGCTCAAGGTCGGGTGCGCGCAATGTCTCGCGCTCGTGCCCGGCATGTCGCGGGCGGGCTCCACGATCATCGGCGGCTTGCTCTTCGGTCTGTCCCGCACGGCGGCCACCGAGTTCTCGTTTTTCCTGGCCGTGCCCACGCTGGTAGCCGCGGGCGGCTATCAGCTGCTCAAGGAACGGGACCTGCTGTCGGCCGCCGATCTCAGCTGGTTCACTGCCGGTGGCCTCGCGGCCTTCGTGTCGGCGTTCTTCTGCGTGCGGTGGCTCATCCGCTTCGTGAGCCGCCACGACTTCTCGGTCTTTGCGTGGTATCGCATCGCGTTCGGCCTCGCCGTGCTGGTGACGGCATTCACGGGACTCGTGGACTGGTCGGCGCGTTAGGAGCCTGGCATGAGGACACGCACGCAGGTCTGGGTCGCCGCCGCGTTGGTCTGTGCGGTGGCGGTCACCGCGTCGGCGCAGCGCTTCCGCGTGCCCGAGGGACCCTGGGTGCCGCCCCGGTTCCCGCCGCCGACGTTTCACGACGGCGGCTTCACGCACTGCAAGCTCATGTACGACAGCGTGCGCCGTGAAGCCAACGGCATGGGCTGGGCGACCGACTACCCCTACGCGGCGATCAATCTGCTGACCCGAGTGAAGGAGCTCACGAAGACCCGCGTGAGCCTGGACGCCGAGGGCGAACCCAACTACTGGGTGGTGCGGCTCACCGACGACGCGCTCTTCAGCTGCCCGTTCACCATGGCGACCGACGTGGGTACGCTCGGCTTCTCGGACGAAGAAGTGCTGCGCCTGCGCGCCTACCTGCTCAAGGGCGGCTTCCTGTGGGTCGACGACTTCTGGGGCGACCGCGCCTGGGAACAGTGGACGTCCGAGCTGAAACGGGCCATGCCGGAATTCGCCATCGAAGACGTGCCGTCCACGCATCCGCTGATGCATACCATGTTCGACATCAAGAACGCGCCGCAGGTCTCGAGCATCAACTTCTGGCGGCGCAGCGGCGGCGCCACGGCCGAACGAGGCCCCGAGAGCCCGAAGGCCGATCTCCGCATGATGAGCGACCGGGCGGGACGTGTCATGGTGCTCATGACGCACAACACCGACATCGGCGATTCGTGGGAGCGGGAAGGCGAGGATCGCGAGTTCTTCCTGGAGTTCTCGCCCCCAGGCTACGCGCTCGGAGTGAACGTCGTGCTCTACAACCTCACGCACTGAAGCCACCGGCCATCCCATGCTCGAGTCCCGGTCCCGCCGTCGTCTCGCCCTGCGCCCCCGCAGGCTCGCGCTGTTGTGCGCTCCCGTGCTCATCTGGCTGCTCACGGGCGCGGCCAACCCTCTGGGTGCCCGCAGCCAGGCCGGCCCCGTCACGCTCTCGATCGTGGGGACGACCGACCTGCACGGTTTTGTCGCGCCCACCGACGGCCGCGGCGGACTCGCGCTGCTCGGGGGCTATCTGAAGAACCTGCGCGCCGCCCGCGCGGCCGATGGCGGCGCAGTACTGCTGCTCGACTCGGGCGATACCTATCAGGGCGGTCTCGACTCGAATCTTTCCGAGGGCGCGGTCGTGATTGACGCCTACAACGCCCTTGGCTACACCGCTGCGGCCATCGGCAATCACGACCTCGAGTACGGCGCCGTCGATGTGTGGGACGCCGCCGACGATCCGGGCGCCGATCGACGCGGGGCGCTCAAGGCACGCGCCGCGCAGGCGCACTTTCCGTTCCTGGCCGCCAACCTGCAGGAAGGGGGCCGGGTGGTGGATTGGCCCAACGTGAAGGCCTCGATGCGAGTCGACGCGTCGGGCGTCAAGGTCGGGGTCGTCGGCGTGATGACCCTCGATGCGCTATCGATGACCCTCGCGGCCAACGTGGGCGGTTTGCGCGTGACCGACCTGACCGCCGCCATCGACACCGAGGCCACGCGACTGCGGAGTGCCGGGGCGCAGGTGGTCATCGTGGCATCGCACGCGGGCGGTGAGTGCTTCGCCTTCGATGTCCCCACCGACCTCTCCACCTGCGACGACACGGCCGAGATGTTCGACGTGGCCAGGCGCCTGCCCCGCGGCCTCGTGAACGTGATGATGACCGGGCACACGCACGGCGCGGTCGCGCACGAGGTGAACGGCGTGGCCATCGCGCAGGCGTTCTCATGGGGCCGCGCCTTCAGTCGCGTGGACCTCGTGGTGGACCGTGGTGATGGGTCTGCGGGCGACGGCGGCGCGGCTCGCGTCACCAGCGTGCGGATCTTCCCGCCACGCGAGGTCTGTGCCTGGGAAGGCGCCAACGGCCGGTGCGCGTCGAGCGCGTCAGGCGGTACGACTCCGATCTACGAGGGGCGCATGGTGGTGCCCGATCCTGGTGTGCAGGCCGCAATGGCACCGGCCCTCGCGCGCGTCACCGCGCTACGCGCCACGTCCCTTGGCGTCATGCTCGACACGGGGGTGCTGCGCGGCGTGGGCGCGGACGAGTCGCCGCTCGGCAATCTGTTTGCCGACGCGCTGCGTGATCTGGCACCAGGCACCGACGCGGCCATCAGCTACGCCAGTGGCCCGGGTGGCCTGCGCGCCGACGTCGCCGCAGGACCAGTCACGGTCGGCGCGGTGTACGACGCCTATCCCTTCGACAACCTCGTGGTGCGCCGCACCGTGACTGGCGCACAACTACGCCAATTGCTCACCGCGCAGTTCCGACGCGCGCGCTTCGGCGGCCGGGCGCTCGGCGTCTCTGGGATCAGCGTGCGAGTGGAATGCCGAGACGGCGTCTTCCAGGTCGAGACGGCCCGAGCGTCGGGCCAGGCGATTGCCGACGACGACACCCTCGTGGTCGCGATGTCGGACTTCCTGGCCGCCCGCGCCACATCCGTTGCGCCAGACGCCGCAGCGCCTCACGCCGGCGAGCCTCCGGTGCAGATGCGAGACGTCGTGATGCGATGGCTTCGCGCCCGCGGCGGATCCCTGTCGGCCGGCCGCTTTGGTGACCCGGCGCAACCCCGATGGGCCGGTGCCACCGCCCCCACCGGCACGTGCGCCGCCCCATGACCCGAGGGGCGACGCCGGGCTGCCGGCGGCCGTCTCCCCTCTCGGGGCGGCCTCGGCGCCGATTTTGCAGGGGCTGAGATCCGTGCGCGTCTCCGCAACTGCTCCCACCCACTGGACAGCCCGCCTTGTTGCGGTGGGTCTGTTCACGGCCGTAGCCCTCGCCACCGGCAGTGCCCAAGCGCCGGCGGTGCCCTCGCTGTTGCTGCCAGCCGACGCGAGTGCGCGGGTGCCGGCCGCGATGCTCGGCCGCCTTGACACGCTGCAAGCGCGGGCGACGCGCGCGAACCTGCCGGCCCTGGCTGGCGCTGAGTTCGACGTGGAGGTCACGCCCGGCCGGACCCTGCGGGCGCGCCTGGACCGGCGTGAAAACCATCGCAACGGCGCGAAGACCTGGGCTGGATTTCTCGTGGGTGAGCCGCTCAGTTCGATCACCGTGGTCGAGATGCAGGGCGTGCTGCAAGGGTCGATTCGCACGCTTCAAGCGGCCTATTCAATCGAGCCGGCTGACGGCGGCGCCTTCCACGTGGTGCGCCAGGTGGACGCCGATGCCACCGGCGTGGAACTCGACCCCCTGTCAGCGACCGCTCCTGCGCCGCCATCTGCCAGCGACCTGCCCCCGATGGCCGGCGACAACGGCAGCACGTTCGACATCGTCGTGTTCTACGACCAGGACGCGCGCGATGCGGCCGGCAGCGACCTGGCCGTGCAGACGAGAATCGCCCTCGGTGTGTCAGAAACGAACACTGCCTACGCCAACAGCGGCGTCACGCCTCGGCTGCGCCTCGTCGGCGCGGAACTCGTGTCGTACACCGAGAGTGGCGACCTCGGTACCGACCTGAACCGATTCACGAACACCTCGGACGGGATTCTCGACAGCGTGCACGCCCGCCGCGATCAGCTCGGCGCGGATCTGGCCATGCTGGTCGTTGGCACCGCGGCGGGCGGCGCCTGCGGGGTCGGCTGGGTCATGACGTCGCTGTCGGCGTCGTTTGCGTCGAACGCCTTCACCGTCACCGCCTACCCCTGCATCAGCCCCAACTACACGTTCGCCCACGAACTGGGTCACAACATGGGCTCCGCGCACGCCCCTGAAGACGGTGCCAGCCAGGCGTCGTTGTATCCGTATTCTTTCGGCTACAAGAATCCGTCGAATCTCTTCCGTACGGTGATGGCCTACAACTGCACTGCCGGCTGCCCGCGCGTGCTGCACTTCTCGAATCCAAGCGTCTCGTACGGCGGCGCGACGACCGGCACGTCGGTGCAGCACGACAACGCGCGCTCGCTGAACAACGCGGCCAACACCATCGCCAATTGGCGTCAGGCGGTTGGCAGTAGTACACCGCCCACCATCACGGCGATCTCGAACGTGACGGTCAACGAAGACACAGCCACCGCGCCCATCGCCTTCACGGTCGGCGACGCGGAGACCGCCGCTGCGAGCCTGTCGGTCACGGCGGCATCGTCAAACGCCGCGCTCGTGCCCAACACCGGCGCGGCGCTGGCGGTCGGCGGCGCTGGCGCCAATCGCACCCTGGTGGTCGCCCCGGCGGCGGATCAGTTCGGCACCGCCACGATCACCGTGACGGTGAACGACGGATCGCAAAGCGCCTCGCGCACGTTCACGCTCACGGTCACCAGCGTGCCCGACGCGCCGACCATCACGGCCATCGCCCCCCAGAACACGCCGGAAGACACGCCGCGAACCGTGTCGTTCACGATCGGCGACGTCGACACGCCGCTCGGCACCCTGGCGGTGCAAGCGACGTCGTCGAACGCCGGCCTCGTGCCCGCCGGTGGCTTCACGTTTGGCGGCACCGGCGCGGCGCGCACCGTCCTTATCACACCCGCCGCAGACGCGTCCGGCGCGGCCACCATCACCATCAGCGTCAGCGATGGCTCGACGACGACACCCGCGGCCTTCACGTTGACCGTCACGCCCGTGGAGGACGCGCCAGCGTTTGCGGCCGGCGTGCCCACGGCCGTCTCGACCCTTGTCAATACGGCCACCTCGTTCCCCGTGACCGTGACCGATACAGACGGCACGGGCGGAAACCTGACCCTCGCCGGCGCGACGACCGATGCGTTGCTGTTGCCACAGGCCGGCATCGCCGTCGTCCCCACCGCCGCGACGGCCACGAGCCGTACCTTCATGGTCACGCTGGCACCGGCCGCCGGCATGACCGGCACGGGCGGTGTCACGCTCACCGCCGGCGACGGCACGACCACGGTGGCGCGCGGCGTCACGCTGTCGGTGACCGCGACCCCAGGCCCCCCCGATGCGCCTCCCGGGTTGGCGGCGACCGTGACCGGCAGCGCACTCCAACTCACGTGGACCGCCGCCACGACCGGAACCCCGGCGGTCAGTTACGCGGTGTCGATCGGCACCGCGCCCGGCGCAACGACGCTGCCCGTGCAGACCACGAGCGCCACCACCATCAGTGTGCCGGTCGCTGCCGGGGCGACCTACTACGCCCGCGTGCGGGCGGTGAACGGATTCGGCACGAGCGCGCCCTCACCCGAGGTGTCGGTGACGATCACGGTGTTTGACCCGAAGCCCGGCAAGCCCGCGCAGTTTGGCGCGTGGTTCTCGGCACGCACCGTCACCGTGAGCTGGACGGCGCCCGTCACGGGCGACCCGGTCACCAACTATGTCCTCGAGGGCGGCAGCGCACCGGGCCTGGCCGATCTTGGCCGCGTGGACCTGGGCACGGCCACCTCGTTCTCTGTGGGTGGGGTGCCCGACGGCACCTTCTGGCTCCGTCTGCGCGCGGCCAACAACGCGGGCGTGGGACCGGCGTCATCCGAACTCGCGCTCGTCATGCGGCCGGCCGGCGGCTGCGTCGGACTGCCGATGGCACCGGTCTACAACGCACCTGCCGTGGCCGGTAACAGCGTGACGCTGTCGTGGATCGCGCCCACGGAAGGCACGACGCCGCTGTCGTACGTGCTCGTCGCGGGCTCGGCGCCGGGGCTCTCGAACGTGGCCGTCATCGATCTGGGATCGCCCGCCACCTCGGTGAGCGGCCTGGTACCCGATGGCACCTACTTCGTGCGGATGGCCGCGCGCGGCAGCTGCGGCGTGGGCCCGCTCTCGAACGAACGGCCACTCATGGTGAGCGGCACGGCGCCAGACTGAGCCGGACGCGCCGCGCGCCGTCAGGGGCGCTCGGGGGGGTGCACGAGCGCCTCGAGCGCGGTAGGCGTCCTTGGCACCATCGCGGTCAGATTCTCGCGCCCGTCGGTGGTGATGAGCACCACGTCCTCGGTGAACACCGACATCCCGCGGTCGTGGTTGTAGTACCACGGCTCCACCGTCACGATCATGCCCGGCGCCAGCGGCACGTCGTCGAGTGCCGGGTCACCTGACGACATCCCGATGTGATGCCCGAAAAACGATCCCGTCTGCATGTAGGGCCGAGCCTCCGCGGGGATCGTGGCCTGCACCGCGCGCCGCACCTCGAGCAGCGTCACCCCGGGCCGCAACGCCGCGATGAGCGCGTCCGATACGCGCACTTCCATCGCGAGGATGTCCCGTTGCTCTGGGCTGAAGCGGCCCGACACCGGGAACGTGCGCCCCGTGTCGCTGACATAGCCTTCGAGTTCGCAGCCGACGTCGAAGACGACCAATTCGCCGTCGCGCATCGTCCGGTTGCGCCGGTCGTAGTGTGTGGCCAGGATGCGCCAGGGCCACAGCGCGTTCGGTCCCGACTTGATGATGGAGGCAAACGGCAGCCGGGCGGCCCCGCCGCGCTTGTAGAACGCCTCGAGCTCGGCTTCAAGACCCCGTTCATCGATGCCGTCCTTCACAAACCGCGCGGCGTGAGCGATGCCCTCCACACCAAGGCGCGCGGCGCGGCGCATGAGGACAATCTCCCGGGGCGACTTCACCATCCGCACCCGCGCCACATCGGCGTAGGCGTTCGCGACGCGGGCCGTCGGCACGCGTCCGCGCAGCCACGCATGGAAATGCTCGAGTGGAGTCCACGGCTGCGCCGGCGCAAACGTCGGCGCTACCAGCACGCCGGGACGGGGACCCTCGATCCGCAGCGTACGGCCCGCGCCGGCCCATGCCGCCACCGCCGCGTCGAGGCGATCGAGCGGCTGGATATCGACAAGGCCAGTGCGTTGGGCCAGGGCCGGGTCGGCTTGAAGCGGCCGGCCGGGAAAGTCGTTGGCGCGGGTCGGGTTTTCGAACCGGGCATCGCGGACCGGCGCAAAGAGCGTGGTCGTGGCGCGGTCCACGTCAATGGCCAGCACGGCATCGGGTACTTCGAGCCCCGTCAGATACCAGAACGTGTCGAGCTGCCGGAACGTGAAGCCTTGCGACCCACCAGAGGCCGCCGGTGCCAGGAACACGCCGCCGCCCGTGGCGGTCACGGCCCTCCCAAGGGCCGCGCGCCGCGCGGCGTACTCGTCTGCGGGGAACGCGAGCGTCGTCCACTCGAAGTAGCGCTGCTCGGGCGTGCGCTGCGCCGCCAGCGGCGCGCCCAGAATCACGGTTGCCAACGTCCCCAGACACACCGCGGCACGCATCGTCATCGGCGATTCCTCTGCTCCGCGGTCCCGTCCGCCAGCCGCGCGACCGCCGCCGTCACTGTCTGCCCTGGGCCCATGCCACCGACGATCCACCAGGCACCCGCCGCGCTCACGAGGCCGCGGTGGTCCATGGTCGGCGCGGTCAGAGGCGGCCCCTCGGTCCATGCGTCGCGCCCGATATCGTAGAACCACGACACCGGCTCGGGCTCCGACGGCGCGCCGTCATAGCCCACCCCGTTGATGTTGTACGGATTGGTCGTGCCGCCCACAAACAGCACGCCGTCGGACCCACCGATGCGCGCTGGGCCTGCCGCGGCACGGTAACGCGTGGCCCCTGGATGGTGGGCAATTGCCCGCCACGCAATCGTCGTGGGCGCCGACGGTGCGAGGTCGCCGCGAAAGCACTCGGTGTTGGGCACGTACTTGGGTGCACCTGGCGCCTGCATCCTGGCGCCGCCGCAGTACACGATGGTGTCACCGATGACCCCGCCCGCATGTCCGAACACCGGCGTGCCGGGAATCGGCGTGGCGGCGGTCCAGGTGTCCGCGACCGGGTCGTAAAGCTGCACGTTACTCACGTTCTTCGCCATCGACCAGCCGCTGACGAGCACGATCAGCCGGTCGCGCCACACGCCTGACACCGCGTCGTCGACCGGCACCGGCATGTCCGCCCCTCGCGCGTAGCGGCGGGCACGCGCCTGGTAGATGTTCACGGCCGCACTCGTCGTCTCGGTGGCGTCGGGCGCCACCGCGTACCCGCCAAAAAGGAAGACGCGATCGCCCAGTGCCTGGGCGGTTGCCGCCAGGCGGCCCACCGGGCCGGGTACGTCGGGAATCCGATCCCAGCGTCCGGACTCGACGTCCAGCGCGTAGGCGGCGGTGGTGATGGCGCGGTGGTCTTTGCCGGTGCCGATACCCAGAAACGAGAAGAGGTACGAGCGTCCCTCCACGACGGCCGCCGCCACGGCGTTGTTCGACACGGGCGTGGGCAGTGCAGGCGCGGGCGAGACGGCCCAGCCCGTCAGGGCCGTAGCCGTGGGCTGCGCCGGCCGCGGGGGTTCCCCGCGGACGCTATCTGACGCCGGTGCCGCACCGCATCCGGCGCCAAAGCTCAGCAACGTTGCCCACACACAGGTCACTCGGATCAGCATCACGGGGCGAAGGTATCATGACGCCATGCGATACCTGCTCCTGCTGTTCACGCTGGCCGTGGTGCCCGCGCCCGTCTTCGGCCAGACGTCGTCTACGGCCAAGGACGTGGCTGACATCAAGGCCGTCATGGTCGCCATGTGGGACGCCGTCGAAAAAGGCGACGTCGACCGCTACGCGACGTACGTGCATCCCGACTTCGCGTCATTTGGCGAGAACGACACCTATCTGACCGAAGGCAAGGACGCCGAGGTGCGCAACTACCGCGATTACCTGCTGCGGGCCAAAGGCGTGCACACCGACATGCACCAGCCGGTCGTGACCGTGCGCGGCGACACCGCCTGGGTGACGTACTACTGGACCGACGCCGGCACGTCCGACGGCAAGCGGTTCACGTCACGCGGCAAGTCCACGCGCATCTTCGTGCGCGAGGGCGGCCGGTGGCTGTGTATCCACGGGCACTACACCGCGGTGCAGTAAGGCCGGAGCCCATTCCATGTCGCGCAGAGTCGTCGCGCCGGAGCCAGTATGACGGACGTCCCGCACAACGTGCACGCCGCTGAGGTCACCCTGCCCTCGCAGGATCTTACGGCCGATCTCGAGTTCTACACACGCGTGCTCGGCTTCCGGCTCGACACGATCTTCCCGGCTGACGATCCGGCCGTGGCCACGCTCTCGGGTCACGGCCTGCGCCTGTGCCTCGACCGTCAGGCACGGGTTGCCCCGGGCGCGCTGCGGCTGCTGTGCGCCGACCCCGACGCGCTCGCGGGAGGCCTGCGCCACCTGACCGCGCCCAACGGCGTCAGCATCGACCTGGTCGGCGCCACGCCGGCTCTGGTCACGCCGCCCACGGCGCATGCGTTCGTCGTCCGGCGTCTCAAGGACAACACGCCGTGGGTGATCGGGCGGGCGGGCATGCACTACCGCGATCTCATCCCAGGGCGGCTCGGCGGCAGCATCATCGCGTCGCACATCCGCATCCCCGACGCCGGTCCGGTGCCCGACATGGTGCACTACCACACCGTCGGGTTTCAGCTGATCTTCTGCTGCAGCGGCTGGGTGCGCCTGGTCTACGAAGACCAAGGGCCACCGTTTGTGCTGGGAGCCGGCGATTGCGTGATTCAGCCACCACAGATTCGGCATCGTGTGCTCGAGTCGGCCGAGAACCTGCAGGTAATCGAGATTGGCGTGCCCGCCGAACACATCACGACGATCGATCACGACATGACGCTGCCGACCACGCACGTGAACCCGCAGCGCGTCTTCGGGGGACAGACGTTCTGCCACAGTGTGGCCGCCAAGGCGGTCTGGACGCCGTGGCGCCTGCAGGGTTTCGACGCGCGGGACACCGGCATCGGCGCGGCCACTGGCGGCGTCGCATCAGTGCACGTCGCGCGTCCCGACGGCACCGGGGCAGGCGAGGTGACGAGCCACGCCTCCGACATTCTGTTCACCTTCGTGCTGTCGGGCACGGTGACCCTGCTCGGCGAAGGCCAAGGCGCTCACGCGCTCGACGAAGGTGACGCCTTCGTGATTCCGCCTGGGCTGAAGACATCGCTGACCGGCGCCTCGCCGGATCTGTCGCTGCTCGAGGTGTCGCTACCAGCCAGCTTCGACACCCGGCGCCACCCCGACGTGCGCCTGGCGTAGTCTCCGCTACGCCGGCGCTCGTGTCTTCGACACCCGGTAGCCTACGCCGAGGAGCAGCATCCACGGCACGCCCGCGACGAGCGTCGACTCCAGTCCCGGCACCCACCACGTCGACACGAGAATGCCGCCGACCAGCGCCGCACCGAGACAGGAGCCCAGAGGAACACCGGCGCCGCCGCTGGCGGCTGCGGCCGACACGCGGCTGGCAATGTGGGTCACGAAGATCATGAGCCACACAAACAGCGCCCCAAAGAGCGCGACGCCAAAGAACCACACGTAGGCCGAATCCGGCCACAGCGCCCGCACCAGCACGGCCGCGCCCAGACCGACTCCCGACACGAGCAACGCGTTGACCGGCGCGCCGTGCCGGCTCAGCGTGCCGAGGGCAGGCGACACGAAACCGGCGCGCGAGAGCGAGAAGAGCGTGCGGGCGATGAGGTAGAGATTCGCATTCGAACTCGACAGCGCGGCGCTCAACACCACGAAGTTCATCAGCCCGGCAGCCGCGGGGATGCCGAGGTCGCCGAGCACGCGCACAAACGGGCTCTCGCCCACCCCGAGCGCATTCCACGGCGTGAGGGCCACGAGCAGCGTGATCGTCACGACGTAGATGGCCGACAACCCGAACACCATCCGCCGCATGGCCACTGGAATCGTGCGGGCCGGGTCCGAGGCCTCGCCCGAGGTGACGGCCACGATCTCGACGCCGATGAACGAGTAGATCACAAAGCAGCAGCCCAGCCACACCCCCGTGACCCCAAACGGCATGAAGCCGCCATACCCGATGAGGTTCCGCCCGCCGATCGCCGGACTGCCCGTGAGCCCAGACACGACCAGCACGCCGAGCGCCACGAAGACCACGACCGCGACGACCTTGATCATCACAAGCCAATATTCGATGGCGCCCAACTGTCCGACGGCGCGCGAGTTCACGTACAGCAGCAGCACGGCAAACGCCAGCACCCACAGCGCACCTGGTACTCCTGGAAACCAGTAGCTCATGTAGATCGACGCGGCGACGAGCTGTCCGCCGGTGGCGATCACTTGCATCAACCAGTAGCTGACGCGCACGGCGTAGCCCGCAAACGGCGAGAGATACATGCCGGCATACACGCCAAATGCCCCGGCCGTGGGATGGGCGACGGCCATCTCCGTCAGCGCCCGCGTCAGCAGCAGCGCCACGGCCGCCACGATCACATACGACAGGATGATCGCGGGTCCAGCCACGTTGACCGACAGGCCACTGGCGAGAAACAGACCCGTGCCAATGGCGCCGCCCAGCGCCATCGTGGCCTGCTGCGCCGTGGAGAGCTGGCGGGCCAGCCCCTGTTCACTGGCGACGGCGGGATGCGAATCGACGTGGGACATAGCGGCCGCGAGTGTACATCGCGCACGGGCATGCGGGACCTGCGAACACGCCTTGACACCAGCGCCCGATGCGGGTCATACCTCACCGATGTCTGCCATGACGTTGCCGCAATTCCGAGCCCGGTTTCCGATCTTCAAGCGCAAGGTCTACGTGAACAGCTGCTCGCAAGGCGCGCTGTCGGTCGATGTCGAAGCCGCGCTCGCCGCGTTCACCGACTCGTGGCACGCCCACGGATCGCCCTGGGAGCAGTGGGTCGACCAGGTCGAGCGGCTGCGATCGACCTTCGCCCGATCGATTGGGGCCGACGCCGACGAGATCGCCGTGATGCCGAACGCGTCGGTGGCGGCGGCGGCCATCGCCACTGCGTTGGCCTTCGACACCCGCCGGCGCGGGGTGGTCTTGGGTGCGTTCGAGTTCCCGACCATGGCCCACGTGTGGTTGGCCCAGCAGCGGCGTGGGGCCGAGATCACGTGGGTGCCGGCGGTCGGGGACACTCTGCCGGTCGAGCAGTATGACGCCGGCATTGACGAGCGCACGCTGATCGTGCCGGCCGCGCATGTGTGCTTCCGCAACGGCTACCGCACCGACATCGGACGGTTGAGCGCCCTGTGCCGGGACCGCGGGGCGTATCTGATGCTCGACGACTACCAGCGCACGGGCACGGCGCCACTCGACGTCCACGCGCTCGGCGTCGACTTCCTGGTCACCGGGGCCTTGAAGTACCTGCTCGGACCGGCGGGCATCGCGTTTCTCTACGTGCGGCGCGCGCTCATCGAGCGGTTCGAGCCGCTATCGACCGGCTGGTTCGGACGCGTCAATCCTTTTGCGTTCAGCCTCGAGGAACTGGACTGGGCGCCCTCGGCGCGCCGGTTCGAGACGGGCTCGCCCGCAGTGCCGAACGCCTATGCCGCCGCGGCCGGTCTCGACCTGCTCAACGCGCTCGACCCCAGGGTTATCGAGGCGCACATCGCGCGGCTGGTGGCACGCCTGGTCGACGGCGCGCGCGGGCGCGGATTCGCGGTGGCTACGCCGGGCACGCCGGCCGAGCGAGGCCCGCTGGTGGTCGTGCGGTCCCTCGATGCCGCTGCGCTGGCCGCCGGCCTCGCGCGACGCGAGATCGTGGCATCAGCGCGCGGCACGGGCTTGCGCGTGTCGTTCCACGCCTACAACACCGACGATGATGTCGACGCCGTGCTGGCCGGGCTCGACGCGGAGCAAGCGCTCGTGAGCCGCGCCGGGTGAACGCGGGCGCGTCGCGCGCTACTTCGTGCCCGGCGCGAGCATCGCCTTCAGGTGCGTTGCGATGTCCTCGTGCGTGGCAAACCACACGCCGGGCTTCCCCTTCATGTGCCGGATCAGGCGGTCGAGAATCGCGACGCGCGACCGGTGTCCCATGATGTGCGGGTGCATCGTGAGCACGTAGAGCCCGCCTTCGTCATAGGCCACGTCGAACTCCGAGGTAAACACCTCGAGGACGTGCTCGGGTGACGGCATGCTGCCGTCAGACGCGCCGAAGTAGGGCGCGTCGTCGACGATGCGCTCGATGGGCAGCTCCACGAGGCCCGTCGGTCTACCGTCGAGATTGATTTCGTAGGCGTCGTCGCTGGCCATCAGGCTGCTGTCGTACAGGAAGCCCGCCTTCGTGATCTGCGCCAGGGTGTATTTGCTGAATTTCCACGAGGGTGCGCGGTAGCCCACTGGGCGCTTCCCCATCTGCTTGGTGAGCGCCTTGAGCGACTGGTCGAGCAGGCGCTGCTCCTGCGCCTCGTCGTTCAGCACCGGCAGCCGTTCGTGGATCCAGCCGTGAATGCCGATCTCGTGCATTCCCTTCGACTGAATGTCGGGCACCATCTGCGGATGCAGCAGCGCGCTCACCGCCGGGATGAAGAAGGACGCCGGCACTTTCTGGCTGTCGAGCAGGCGCAGGATGCGCGGCAGGCCGTCGACAGCGCCGTACTCGCCCCGCGACAGCACCTCGTAGTCGAGGTTGCCTTGCGAGAGCGCCATGGTCGCATTGTCCACGTCGAACGACAGCGCCACGGCCACGCGGTTACCGCCCGGCCATTCAGTGGGCTTCAGCCGGCGTCCTGCCCCCACGTGAAACATCTCGCGCGTGAGGTCCTCGAGGCTCTTGGTCACCCCAGGTAACGGATTGACTGTGGCCACCGAGGCCGGGGCTTCCCCGCCGCCGTTCTGCGCGCACGACGAGGCGAGCGCACTCGCACCCACGGCCAGGGCGCCGAGCAGGATCAGGAGGCGTGAGTTCATGGTTGGGTCTCCGTGCGGGCACCGCCGCGAGGCGTTGCATCAGTGTGATCTCTGCGGAAGGATGCTGCATCCTGGGCCGCGCCGACGCGCGTGTCAAGCCCGCGGCTGGAATACGGCCGGACCACCTGCTACGATGGAGGCACACGCCCCCAGAGAGAAAGGCTCCTCGTTCATGAACACACGTGATCGTCGCGGATTCGTCGTTCTGGCTGCCGTCGCCCTGCTCACGCAGTGGTCCGCCGCCGCCCAGGCCCAGGTGCTCGGCACCTTCAACTTCCAGCTGCAGCCCTATTGCAACGTCATCACGATGACCATCACGCAGGAAGGCGCCACCTACCGCCTGGCGGGATTCGACAATGCCTGCAACGCGACGCAGCGCTTCCCGATGTCTGGCACGATCACCGCCAATCAGGACGGCACGCTGGCGTTCGGCTTCGTGGTGACGCGCACGAGCGGCATTGACGTGCACACGAGCTTCACCTTCACCCCGGCGCCGCCCTACAGCGGTCCGTGGAGCGACAGCGCGGGCAATAGCGGCACGTTCGTGTTCAACGGCGCGGCCACCGGTCTGCCGGCCCGTCCGGGCCCGACGTCTTCGGTGCCCGCGAACTCGATCACCACGGTGAACATCGTGGACGGCGCGGTCGATGCCGTCGACGTGAACCCCGCCCAGGTGCAGTTGCGCGTGAGCGGATCGTGCGCGGTGGGCCAGGCGGTTCGCGCCATCAATGCGAACGGCACGGTCGTGTGCGGCGCGACCGGCGCCCCGACGACGCTCACCGATGACAACCTGTTGAGCGTCAACCTTGCTGCCAGCTCATGCACCGATATCGCGGCCCTGAATTTTGGCACCGTGCCGGCAGGGACCCTCACCTGTGACGCCGTGTTTCACGGCGTCCTCAATCACACGTTCAGTATCACCGACCCGTCGCGGGTCGAGGTTGACTTCGCTCAGGTTGCTTCGGCGTGCGCGGGAAACTTCCAGGCGGGCGTCTTCGAAATCCCGGCGCAGTTGGCGAGCTTCAACGGTCACGACGTGGCGGTGCCCGTGAAACGCAGTTTGGCGGTGTCTGCAGGCCCGCTGGTGTCTTACCTGAACGTCAAGATGCGGAACGCGACGACCGGCACGGCGCTCGGCTTCGGCGTCTCCTGCACGTTCACGCCGCAGTAACCCGCATCAGGTTATCCTCATCTCGCTGGGCCTGTTCCCGCCGCTCGTGGCAGGGACAGGCCCTTCGTGTCTCCGAAGACCAACGGCCCGCCGCGCCGGCGGTCCCAACCGGTTAGAGCGCTCGCGCCACGGCGAGGCTGTCGGCGTAGTGCAGCAGCAGCAGGTCAGACTGGCGCACCGCCGCACGCAACAGGTCGCGGTCAAGCGGCCGGCGAGCCGCGCCGCACGCGCGCCCGGCCTCGACCCGCAGCACGTCGTGCGCCAGTTGCAGCCAGCGTACCAGCCCGCGCGTCGCATCGGCCTGATAGGTCATCCACGCTCCAAACGCCTTGGCCGCCAGATAGCGGCGAACGAGCGGGCCGAACGTGGGCCACTGGAGCGCCACGAACTCCCGGTCGACGTCGTCGAGGTCGGCGGGCACCGCGGGCCAGGTCCACGGGGGGCGGCACGCCGCTGCCGTGAGCCGCATCGCCCGGCGCTGACGCTCGAGGCGATACGGCCCCCCATCGAACCCGCGGTCGGCCCGGGGCGCCTTGCCACTGAAGCCATCGGGCGCGGCATCCCCGGCGCGCAACGCGCCAATCGCGTCAGTCAGTGACGTGTCACTGCCGGGCGTCCACAGGCTCAGTTGCTCGGCGTAGCCGCGTAGCCTGGTCAGGGCGTCGGCCGGCGTCCCATCGGGCGCGCCGGGTCCGGCAAGTGTCTGCACGAGCAGCCGTTCCCACGCGCTGAGCGCGTCCAGATCCATCAGCAGGCCCGGCGTCAGCCGCGGCGGCAGCTCGTCACGAGCATCGAGACCTTCGGGCGCGAAGATCCCTGGCACGGCGTCGGGCCCGCGCACGATCTCGACCGGCCCGTCGTGATCGAACAGCATGGCCGCCGCCGTAGGACAGTAGTGCGAGAGCGTCACGCGCACGCCTCGGCCGTCAATCAGGCACACGCGTGGGAAGTGCTGACAGCTGGCTGGCAGCGCCTCGTGGCCGAGCGCAGCGTGCACGCCGCAGTGGCGCGAGTCGTCGCCGTGGGAAGCCGCAGCCACCCCGCGGGGCACGTGGAACACGCAGGCCTGGGCCGCCAGGCGAAACAGCCCGGGCGTCCCGTGGGGTGCCTCCGTGGACTCGTCAAGCCAGCGAGGGTTGCCATCGATGGTGCGAACCCGCCCCTGCGATACCGCTGCGTCAATCAGGGGCACGACGCGAGCGTCGACCGGCAGTGGCCAGCCCGAGCGGCAGCACGCGCCCGAGTGCGCGCAGGCATAGTGCACGTGGCACGACAGCCAGAGCGTTGCCGGTGACGTCGCCACGCGTGCGCTCACGACCGGTAGAGATCGCCCCGCAGGTACTTGAGGCCCGAATCGCACACGGTGGTGACGACGCGTGCGCCGGCCGCCAGATGCTTGGCCCGTTCGAGCGCCATCCACACGTTCGCGCCTGACGAAGTGCCGCCCCAGATGCCTTCCTCACGCGCGAGCCGGCGCGCGGTGGCCATCGCGTCGGCATCGGTCACAGCCAGCACACCATCAGCCAGATCGCGGCGGTAGATGCCCGGCACGAATCCGGGCCCGGTGCCTTCGATGCGATGCCCGCCGGTAGGCGCCAGACCCGACAGCGCGCGGCTCTCGGCCGGCTCGCCGGCAATGCAGCGCACACCCGGCACCTGGGTCTTGAACACCGCCGCGTTGCCCGAGAAACAGCCGGCGGTGCCGACCATCATCACGAACTCGTCGAACCGTCCACCGAGCGCCTCCAGCGTTTCCTCGGCCATGCCACGGTAGGCGGCGGGATTGTCGGGGTTGTTGAACTGGTCGGTCCACACGGTGTTCGGCTCGGTCGACAGAGCGCGAGCCCGCGCGATCATCGATTGCATCAGGGCGGGCGTGATCTTCCCGCCTTCGCTCGGCAACACGTCGAGCCGCGCCCCGAACGCGCGCATGGTCTGCAGCTTCTCTTCGGAGAAGGCATCGGAGGAGACGAAGTGTGCCTTATAGCCAAGCGCGGCGCACACCATCGCCAGCGAACTGCCAGTGCTGCCGCCGGTGTACTCCACCACGCGCCCGCCGGGCCGGAGCGCACCGCGGGCCACCGCCCCCTGCACCATCGACAGCGCCATGCGGTCTTTCATGCTGCCAGTGGGATTGGCGCCTTCCCACTTGACCCAGATCTCGACGCCGTTGCCGGGCGTCACGCGCTCGAGCTTGATGAGAGGCGTATCACCGATGTGCATGGCGTGATCCTACTGCGCCGCCGAGGGCGCCGACGATCCGCTTCCTGCGCACAGATCGTGCTGGGCCTCCGGACCCCGTTCAGTCCGGCGAACCCAGGTCGGCCTCAGCTTCGATCTCGACCAGATACTCGGGACCGACGAGCCGGGCCTCGACGAGCGTGTTAGCGGGCTGAATCTGGCCAAACCGTTCGCCGTGCGCACGCGCCACCGCCTCCCAGTGGTCGATGTGCGACACGAAGACGCGGGTGCGCACGACCTGGGCCAGCCGTCCGCCGAGCGACTGCAGGGCGCCTTCGATCTTGTCGATCACGGCGTGCGTTTGCGCGGCCGGGTCGGTGCCGCCCAGCAGCCGGCTGCCGTGGGTGGCCGTCGTGCCGGACACGCTGATGTGGTGGCCCGACCGCACGGCGCGCGAGTAGCCGGCCATTGGCTCCCAGGCCGTGCCGCTGAAACAGCGGCGCGTGCCATTTGGTCCCGGTCGCACCTCGTACGGGGGCGGCAACGCGTCGAGGTGGTGGCTGAGATCGCCAGAGGCCGTAAGGAACGGCGGCGTACGGTACTCGTCGCCACAGTCGCCGGGGATTGGTGCGAGCGTGGCGATGGCGGCTTCGAGTTCGGCCCGATCCTCGACGGTGAGCTGGAACGCGCAGAGCCGCACGTTGTCTTCGAGGTGCGCGCGCTCTCCCAGCCGCGCGCCGACAATCACGGCCGCAACGCCGGGCTGCTCCATGATGAACCGCGTCGCGACGTTGGTGAGCGACACGTCGTGACGCCGCGCCACGGCGGCGGCGGCCCGAAGCACGCGCTGGAGCCCTGGCCAGCCGCCGGCCTCACGAATAAAGCGCCCGTACTTCATCTGCGACCAGGTGCCGTCGCGTTCCCAATCGGGTTCGGGCTGGCCCAGCCATTTCTCGCTCAGCCAGCCGCCGCAGACGGTGCCATACGCCAGCAGGCCCACGCCGTACTCGGCGCACACGGCCGCGAGCTTCCCGGCCGCGCGCCGATCCACGAGCGAGCAACTCACCTGGTTCGATACCACGTCGATGCCACTGGCCAGCACGAGACGCAGGTGCGCGGCGTCCACGTTGGTGAGCCCCAGATGACGGATGAGGCCCTCGCGTTTCAGATCCTGCAGGTGGAACAAGGCGTCGAGCCACGAGGGGTCGGCGTAGTTCCAGGCGTGGAACTGCAGCAGGTCGAGCGTGTCGGTCCGCAGCCGCGTCAGTGAACGCTCGACGGCCGTCCGCACTTCGCCGGCGGTGACCGGCCCAGGCTTCGGCACCCATTTCGTGAAGAGCTGCACCCGCTCGGGGGCACCAAGCGCGCGGCACTTGCCCGCGATGAGCTCGGCCGAGCCGTAGTGATCGGCCATGTCGAACGACGTGAAGCCGGCCGCCACGTACGGCGTCATGGCCGCGGCTGAGGCGTCGAGGTCGAGCACGCGGCCGTCGCGCTCCATGTCGGCGATCTGCCACAACCCGGTGACGACGCGCGAGATGTCGAGCCCGGGGGCAAGGGTGACGCGGGCAATCGAAGACACGTGGTTACTCCGGCGGCAGGGTCGCAAATCGGGCGGCGACGTCTACGCCCTGGGCGCGCATCCGGCGCATCTCGCGTACGTAGACCACGCTCGCCAGTGCCATCACGATGGCCCAGACCGGGGTGGACTTGAAATACCACGCTGCCGGGCCGGTGAGATCCTTCCAGGTGTGCACGGCCAGAAACAGGGCCAGCACGCACACGCCCGCGACAGCCACCGGCACACGCTGCGCCGTCGACGGCAGTACCGTGATCGCCGCGGCCAGAGCGGGATTGCGCGCCGGCAGCGCCAGCACGGACAGGGCCATCAGCAGGAAGTTGATGAGCATCGACGTCACCAGGATGTCGACGCCCAGAAACCAGTCACCAGCGAGATGGCAGCCGACCACGCCGACTGTCGCCATGGCGGTGCTGAGCAAGATGGCCACGTGGGGCGTGCGGAAGCGCGGGTGCACCGCGGCCACGGCGGCCGGGAAGATGCCGTCCTCCGCCCAGGCAAACATCAGTCGCGACACGCCGAGCAGCATCGCCGGCAGGTCCTTGATGAGCGCCACCGACGCACTCGAGACGATCACCACCGTCCAGAACGGCGGCAGGACGTAGCCGAGCAGGCCCGGGGCGGTCACGTCGCGCTTCAACGCCTCGCTTGCCACGTACTGCCACGGCACCGTGTGGTACACGGCGGCGGTGAACAGGAAGTAGAAGAGCGCCGTCACGCCCACGGAGATGAAGATCGCCAGCGGCAGGTCGCGGCCCGGGCGGCGCGCTTCTCCGCCCGCCTGAGCGATTGAGTCGAAGCCGATGAACGAGGCGAAGAGCAGCACCGAGGCCGGCAGCAGCACCTGGCGCAGCGGCGCCCCCGCCGCGACGGACACGGTCGGTGTCGTCGTCATCTCGCCGCGCGCCACGAGCGCGCGAAAGAAGTCGCCCTGGGTGTGCGAGAAGCCCGCCACGATCACCACCGCGCCGAGCGCAAAGGTCAGGAACATCAGCGGTACCATCAGGCGCTCGTAGACTTTGACGCCAAGCAGGTTGACGCCGGTCGCCGCCCACAGCACGCCGAGTGCGATGCTCAGCCGCACGCTGCCGAGTTCGAGCGTGGCCGCCACGCCGTCCCACTGCAGCGCCAGACAGATATCGCGCAGGAACGGCGTGATCAGAAACGACACCACGCCCATGACGATCGAGAGCGAGAACCACTGCGAGAACGACGCGACGAAGCCCAGGTAGGGACTGAGGGCGCGACTCGCGAACACGTAGCTGCCGCCAGCGCGCGGCATGGCCGAGGCCAGCATGGCGTAGGCGAGTCCGGCAAGCACGGCCGGCACCGCCGCCAGCAGATAGGCCGGCAACACGTTGGCGCCGATGCCCGGCACCTGCCGCTGGATCATGAACGGGATCACGTTCACGGCCGCGCCCACCATGGCGCAGATGCCGGTGGCGGTGAGGCCGAGCAGCCCCATTTCGCGCGCGAGCCCGGGGCCCCCGACGCGCGGAGTGTACGCGTTGGGGTGGAGGCCAGATCGGGCCGGTGGCGACGCGGTGGCGGTCTGCGGCTGGCGCCCCGGAGCCGTCATCGAAGCCCGCGGGGCGGCGGAGCCACCATCGGCCCGCGTCCCATCGGCGGCGTCATCGACGCAAACAGGTTCACGTGATTGTCGATGATGCGGGCCTTCTCCGCCTCGTTCACCTCGGTCGTCCAGAGGTCGCGTTCGGACGTGCCGCCGAGCACGATGCCGTCGTGGCGCGGCATCATGTGGATGAACAGCCCGCGCTGCGTTTCCGGAATGTTCACGCCCCCGCCGGTGCTGTAGTTGACCTCGTCCTGGGGCGGCAGCAACACGAGCAGCCCACGCAGCGGCATCAGCTCGGCGTCGCCAAAGAGCGCCTTGGCGCCGAGCCCGGTGCAGTTGACGACGAGGTTCTCCGAGAGCGCCATCACGTCGCGCGGCGTCTCGAACTTGCGGATGACGATGTGGCCGCCGAAGGCGAGCACGTCGTCCATCAACGCCGGCAGATAGATATTGGGCTCGATGCGAAGCTCCGGCCGTTCGATGGCGTAGCGGGTCGGGAACGGATGCTCCCCCGGCTGCAGCACCGTCATCTCACTCAGAAGATGTTTGGGGAGCAGCGCGTTTTCGCCACGGGCCGACTCCGCCGACTCGGTCGGGGTGTAGTTTGAGATCCACGAGATGCCGTAGCGCGGCGACGCCATGAACTGCAGCTGGCGGTAGGCGATCTCGGCCGCCTGCACGAGCTGCGCGCTCCACTCGGGTGTGCGCTTGCTGAAGTCCACGAGGCCGGAAGTCGGCGTCCAGGCCGCCAGCGACCAGTTCGACGTCACATCCGGTGGCACGTTGGCCGCGTAGATGGTCACGGCGAAGCCGCGCCGCTGCAGCTGACGGGCCGTCGTCAGCCCGACGACGCCGCTCCCGAGCACGGCCGCGCGCCGCTCGGACTGCGCCAGCGCCATGTCGGCCGCCATCGAGGCGGTGCCCCACGAGAGCGACATGCCCGACCCGCCGTGCCCGAAGTTGTGGATGATCGTCTTCTGGTCGAGTCTGGCCGCCTTCAGCACGAACCCCGAGGGGCGATGCGGACGCAAGCCGACGGTGGCGCGAATGACGCGGTCGCGCGACACGCGCACCGGCGCCAGTGACACCAAGGGGCGGCGGCCCACCCCCGGCACCGGCATCCCGGGTGTGGGCATGGCGGGCGGCATCTGCGCGCGCGTCTTGGGCGCACAGGCACCCATGCCCAGACCGGCCAGCGCCAATCCGGCGTTACTCAACAGCGTGCGGCGATTCACGGGGGACGTCCTCTCTGCGGCGTGGCTACTTGGCGCGCGCCAGGTCGGCGACGAGATCGTAGTGGAAGCGCACGAACTTGAAGAGCTCCAACTCGTTGATGCGCTCCTGGTCGCTGTGCGCGCCGAAGCCCTTCGGGCCGTCTTCCATGTCGATGGCCGGCCCCACACCGTAGCACTGCACGCCCTTGCCGCGCAGGTAGGCCATGTCAGTCGCGCCGGTGCTCATGGCTGGCAGCGTGATCACGTTGTAATGCTTCTTCACGTTCGCTTCGATGGCGGCAAACGCGTCGGTATTGAGGCGCGAGACGCCGCTGGGCCTCACGTCGCGCGCGCCGTAGGCGACCTCAACCGTCGGGTCGTTGACGACCTTCTTCACCATCTCGAGAAACGCCGCCGGATCCTGGTCGGGCATCATGCGCACATCGAGCGTGGCCTTCACCTCGGACGGGATGACGTTGACGCGGTAGCCCGCATTGATCATGGTCGGGGAAATCGACGTGCGGATGGTGGACGCATGGCGCGGCTCGTGGTCGAGGAAGTACTCGTCAGCGGCGTCCTGAACCTTCGCGTTGGTGCTGAGAATGGCGCGGTAGCGCTCGGCATCGGCCGGGCTCGAAATCGACGCGAGCCTTTTGAAGTACGCGGCGGTCGTCTCGTTGAAACTGATGGGCGGCTTCCACTTCGCCACCGCCGAGACGGCGGTCGTCAACTTCACGACGGCGTTGGTGCGCAGCGGCACCGACGCGTGGCCCGCCGTGCCGCGGGCGGTCAGCTCAATCGCACGGGGAATCTTCTCCAGCGTCTGGATGGAGGCGAACGTCACCTTTCCGCCCTGCCGGTTGAAGCTGCCGCCTTCGGCCAGGCAGAACTCAGCGTCGATCTTCGGGAAACGCTCGGGCTCGGCCATGTGCGCAATGCCGTAGCGCACGGCGCCCTCTTCACCCGCCTCGAAGAGCGCAATCACGTCGCGATCGAGCGGCATGTTCTGGCGCTTCAGGGTGAGCAGCGCCATGAGCGTGGCGGCGACGTTGTCCTTGTCGTCCACCGTGCCCCGGCCGTAGATGTACCCGTCCTGGCGCAGGGCGCTGAACGGCGGATTCGACCACTTCTTGAGGTCGATGTTGACCGTGTCGGTGTGGGCCATCAGCAGCAGCGGCCGCTTCCTGCCCGATCCTTTGAGCCGCGCCACCAGGTTGGGCCGATTGGGCTCGAGCGCGAAGGTCTCGGTGGCGATGCCCTCTTTCTCGAGCACCGCCCGCAAGTAATCGACCACCGGCTTTTCGATCCCCGGCGGGGTCGTGGGCGGATCGGTGGAGTCGATCTGCACGATGGCCTGGAAGTGCTTGAGCGTCTCGGCGTCCAGCGCCGTCCAGTCGAGGCTGGCGGGCGCTTGCGCCGAGAGAGTGCCAGCCGCGGCGACGACCAGGGAAAGCAAAGCGAGTCTTCGCATGCGCGGGATGGTAGCACGGACATTTGGCGCCACCGGGCGCACGAAAGTGTACGAAAATCGTTAGCGCTTTCACACAACGGTAGGCGACCGGCGGGCGTGTTCGCCGCGACGACGCCACATTCGACCAAAAGCGCCGCTTTGCCGATGGCAGGGTGATTGCAAACTCGTCAGTCCGTCATGTCAACGACACCCCGCGTTGGAGTTGCCTGCCCGCGTCCGGGCGAACGGGCCGCCGTCTCCGATTGGCTGCGCTCGGCCGAGATCGAACCCGTGGTGCTGGTAGATGCCTGTTTCGTAAATGCCGAGGCCGGCGGCAGGCCCCTCGACTGCGTGGTGGCCGACGCCTCGCTGCTCACCCCGCATTTCCTGACGGCCCTGCGGCGCGGCGACCCGAACCGTCCGATCATTGCCATTGGCGAGAGCGGCGATCCCATCGCGGCCACCTTGAAGCGCAAGGACGTGTCGTTTCACGCGCGGCCCATCAGCGAACACGACTTGCTGCTGGCCGTCTCGCTTGCCGTCGCCGAGGGCCGTCCGGCCCGCCGGTCGGCCCGCCGGATCGTGCCGCGCCTGGCCACGAGCATCGAAGGCGCGGCGGCCGTGCTGCTCGATGTGAGCAACGAGGGGTTGCGGCTCGAGATGGACAGCGCGCGCGCGTCGAAGCTCTCGCCGCAGTTCGTCCTGCAGGTGCCGATGCTGAAGATGGGCGTCCCGGTGCACCGGGTCTGGTTGAAGGCGGGCGGCGAGCCGGGCCAGACCTCGCGGCTGCAGTGCGGCGCCACGATTCTGGCCGCCGACGAACGCACGCTGCGCGCGTGGCAGCGCCTCAGTGATCCCGCGGCGGGCTTTGCGGGACCCAAACCAGCACCCGCGCGCGTATCGTCGGACCGGTTCCTAGACCGGGTTGGACAGATTCTGGCCGGCACGCCGATTGTCGGTTCGCTGGCGCAGCTGCCATGGCGCGGACGATCGTAGCCGAATCGCCGTAACCGCTGTTCGGTCTGCGCGTTAGGGCCAGCGACAGAAGTATTACAGTGGACCCGCCGGGTTCTCGGTAGCATCCCTTCATGGTTGCTGTTACCGACATCTACGGCCGCAAGTCGGCCAAGGGCCTCAACTGGATCACCTTCATCGCGATGACGGTGTTCCACATCGGCGCCGTCGCGGCGTTCTTCTACATCGACTACGGCGCCATGTTCGCCGCCGCGATCCTCTGGTGGGTCTCGGGCAGTCTGGGCATCGGCATGACGTATCACCGTCTGCTGACTCACCGTGGCTACAAGACGCCTCAATGGATGGAGTACTTCCTGACCATCTGCGGCACGCTGGCCCTCGAAGGTGGCCCCATCTTCTGGGTGGCCACCCACCGCATCCACCACCAGCATTCAGACAAAGAGGGCGACCCGCACACGCCGCGCGAGGGCGCCTGGTGGGCGCACATGGGCTGGATCATGTTCGGTAAGGCGATGCACCACGATACCGGCGTCCTGACGCGCTACGTGCCCGATCTGAGCAAGGACAAGTTCCACGTGGCGCTCACCAACTGGCACTGGGTCACGCAAGTGGTCGTCGGTCTGGCGCTGCTGGCCTACGGCGGCCTGCCCTACGTGCTGTGGGGCGTGTTCTTCCGCACCACGTTCGGCCTGCACGCGACCTGGCTCGTGAACTCGGCCACCCACATGTGGGGCTACAAGACGTTCCGCACGCGCGACGACTCGCGCAACCTCTGGTGGGTCGGCCTGCTCGCTTGGGGCGAGGGCTGGCACAACAACCATCACGCCCACCCCGTGTCGATGCGCCACGGCCTGGCGTGGTACGAGTTTGACATGAACTACATCCAGATCAAGCTGCTGGAGGCTGTCGGCCTCGCGTGGGACCTGAAGATCGCACGCCGGCCAAAGGATGCGGCCGAGATCGTCCCGCAGGAATCGCCCGACGCGGTCGACATCTCCGACGCATCGCCGGTGATGTAGGGGGGCGTGGCCGCCCTACTAGCGGCTAGGTTCTAGCGGCTAGCGGCTAGTTACAACGATGCCAAACTTCGGGCCCTGTGAGCGATCGCCGGGCCCGTTCCACGTAATGGGAGTCAGCGAGGCAGCGTGATCCCGCTAGCGGCTAGCCGCTAGCCCCTAGCAGCTAGAATGAGGCCATGACCCGCCGGCAGACGGCCACCGTCGTATTCATCGTGCTCTGCGTCGTGCTCGTGGCGGCGGCCGTGTCGCTCAACGTCGGTTGGATCCTAGGCTCGGGCCGGTCGCTGCTGCCACTCGTGCTCGGGGGGCTGGCCTTTGCGCTCATCATCGCGGGCATCATCGTCTACACCGTGTTCCTGGTGCGCGAGCTGCGGCGTACCGAGCAACAAGACAGCTTCCTGAACGCGGTCACGCACGAACTAAAGACGCCGATCGCGTCCATCCGCCTCTACCTCGAGACGCTGCAGTCGCGCGAGATCTCCGACCAGCAGCGCCAGGAGTTCTACCAGGTGATGCTCGACGACACCGCGCGTCTGCAATACACGGTCGAACAGGTGCTGCGGGCCGGCGTGGCCAGCCAACGCCGCAAGCTTGCGCATCGGGTACCCGTGGACCTGGGCGCGCTTGCGATCGAGTGCCTCGAGACCGCGCGCCGGCGGCACCATCTGCCGGCCGAGGCGATCGCGCTCGCAAGCGATACGCCGCTGCAACCCATGATGGTCGACGGCGATGCCGACGAGTTGCGCACGGCCATCGGCAACCTGCTGGACAACGCCGTAAAGTACTCGGCCGAGGCCGTGAAGGTCAGCGTGGAGCTGGCCGCGCCCACGCCCGACACGTTGTGGGTGCGCGTGCGTGATCGCGGCGTGGGCATTCCGCGCCGTCAACTGCGACGCATCTTCAACCGGTTCTACCGCTTCCAGGCGCGCGGGTTCTCGGTGAAGGGCACCGGGCTCGGCCTCTACATCGTGCGATCGATCGCCCGGCACCACGGCGGCCGCGTGTTTGCCGAGAGCGCGGGCGAAGGCACCGGCGCGACGTTCACCCTGGAGTTACCGAAACTTCAGGCCGGGCGACCCGCGTGAGCCGCATCCTCATCGTCGAAGACGAGCAGCATCTGGCCGAGGGCTTGCGCTTCAATCTCGCGGCCGATGGGCACGACGTGCGCGTAGTCGGCGACGGCGCCGTCGCGCTCGCCCTATTGCGCGCAGAACGCGATCAGTTCGATGCCGTGGTGCTCGACGTCATGCTTCCGGGGAAGAACGGCTTCGAGGTGGCCCGCGTGCTGAGGGCCGAGAGCGACTACGTGCCCATCCTGATGCTCACGGCCCGCGCGCGGCCTGAAGACGTGCTCATGGGCTTTGAAAGCGGCGCCGACGACTACCTGCCTAAGCCGTTCGAGCTGGCGATTCTGCTGGCGCGCGTGCGGGGCCTGCTACGCCGCCGCCAGTGGCTGCGCGGGCCGGCCGAGCCGCCCAAGACCGCGACCACGCCCAGCACGCCGGAGTCGCCCGGCGAGATGCTGGAGTTCGGGGGACATCGGCTCGACCTTCGCGCGCTCGAGTTGCACGCCAACGATCGTGCCTACCGGCTGACCGTGATGGAAGCAGATCTGCTGGCGTACCTGGTGCGTCAGGCGGGCCACGTGGTGTCACGCAAGGCGATCCTGCACGATGTCTGGGGCCTGCAGGAAGACACCGACACGCGCGCCATCGACAACTTCATCGTGCGCCTGCGCCGGTATCTGGAACGGGACCCATCGCGTCCATCGCCAATTCAGACCGTGCGTGGCGTGGGCTATCGGCTGGTGTTGCAGAATCCGTAAGGTGTCAGAAACCGCACCTTCTTGATTTGTCAACGGTGATTTGTCACGGTGACAGGCCCAGTTACAATTCGTTACAAATGGTTACTTCGGAAGGGCCAGCCACAGCACCGCGGTCGTCTGCGTGGGACGCAGGTTGTCGTCGCTCATCAGCACCACGGTGCGCTCGCCCCGCGGACCCGGAGGGCCGAGCGCCAGGGCTTCGAAGTTACTGCCCGTCGCCAAGAGCGGCGGCAACCGGGGCAGGAGCGCGCCGACGTCGAGCACGAGACGCTTCTTCACGAGCCGTAGCTGGCGGCCGGCGAGCGACGGCATCCCGGAGACGTCGGCGGCGTCGCCGACCGTCGCTTCGAACACGCGCACGGGGTTGTAGGCCGGCGCGTCGGGGCCGCCGAGCAGGCAGGCACGCTCCAGCATCAGCCAGCGGTCCCTCGTCAGCGCAAGCATGTCGGACAGGCCATTCTCGCCGTCGGCGCACGGCCGGTCGTAACCCGGCACGACGGAGGTCGGCTCCAATTGGTAGGCCCACTCGCGCCCGGGAGCCCAGCCCGTCGGCGGATGCTCGACAAACTCCAACAGTCGTACGACACCTCCGGCGGCGGTGCTCGACATCGGGCCGTCCTGTACGAGCGGTTGCTCCAGGCCGCTCAGCAGGCGGCCATCAGGCGTGCGCGTCAGGCTTTCGAGGCCCAGGTTGTGACGCACGCCCCAGGTGTGGTCGCCGGGCCTGATGGTGAAGTGCGCGCGCGGGTGGACCTCTTCAACCACCGTGCCGTCACGCTGCACGAACACGACCACGGGCTGGTGCACAACGTCGTTCGCGTCGTGATAACCCTCGGTCGTGACCGCGAAGCTGCCGTCGGGCATCGCCGCCAGCGCCTCGAGTTCGAGGCCCGCGAAGGTCTCCTCGGACACGTCTGGGCCCCGGTCAAGCAGCGTGAACCACGAGGGCGTGATCGTGATCGCCGGCCCAAATGCGATGTCCATCCACGCGAGCCGGACGGGCATGGTCTCGTCGATCGCGCCGACCCACTGGCCGCTCCGCGCGTCACGCGCCAGCCCCGAGATGCTGCCAAACCGCGGCGCGTCAGGCAACGCCAGCGCCCCGGCCGGATAGGCCGCCGCGCCCAGTAATCGCAACTGTCCGTCATGCCGCTCGGTCGTGGCCAACTGCGGCGGCCGCCGGGCGCACCCGGCCACCAGGCCAGCCGCCACGGCAAACAGTGCGAGACCGCGCACGAATGGCGGTATGCTCGACTTCGTCCCTGTCCTTCTGGAGAACTCCACTATGAAGCTCGTTCGTATGCTGTCGGTGTGTGCTGGATTTGTCGCCGTCACGTCGCTCGCGTCCGCTCAGTCCGATCCCGCCACGGCCGCCGTGAAAACCCAATTCGGCATGATCAGCGGCGTCATGGCCAAGACCGCCGAGAAGATCCCTGAAGCGATGTACAGCTTCAAGGCTACGCCGGAAGTCCGTTCGATGGGGCAGTTGATCGGTCACATCGCCGACAGCCAGTTCTCCATGTGCGCTGCGGCGGTGGGCGAGAAGCCTGCCCAGAGTGGCATCGAGAAGAGCATGACCTCGAAAGCCGACCTGAGCAAGGCACTGGCGGACTCGTCGGCCTACTGCAACAAGGTCATCGACGGGATGACCGATGCCAAGGGCATGGAGATCGTGAAATTCTTCACCGGCCCGACGCCGCGGCTGTTCGTGCTGTCCTTCAACGTGTCGCACAGCTATGAGCACTACGGCAATCTCGTCACCTACATGCGCCTGAACAAGATGGTGCCGCCCTCGAGCGAACGCAGCGGCATGAACTAGGCCCGGGAACACGTGGAGGCTGGGGACGAGGGCGTGCACCGACGCGGGCCGCGCGGAGGCGGTCGGCGGGGCCGCGCGGCGACGGCCGCCGGGCTGGCCGTGTCGGCGGTCCTCAGTCTCCAGGCCTGCGCGCCGGCGTATTGGCTGGGCGCGAAGCTCTTGTACGACAAGGCGCCCAATCCCCCGAGCGTCCAGCTCGACGTGCCGTACGACGCCGCGGCCCCCGACGACCCCAAGCGCCAACTCGACCTGTATCTGCCAGGTGGGCGCGACTTCGCCACCGTGGTGTTCGTGCATGGCGGCGGATGGGCCTGGGGCGACCGCACGCAGAGTTTCGGCGGCGCCGACGTGTATCGCAACATCGGTCGCTTCCTGGCCAGCCAGGGCATCGCCACCGCCGTGGTCGGCTATCGCCTGATCTGGCCACTCGATTGGCACGAGCAGATTGGCGATGTCGCGCGCGCGGTCGCCTGGGTGCAACGTGCGATGCCGGAGCGCGGGGGCAACGCCCACCGCGTCTTCCTCATGGGCCACTCGGCCGGCGCACAGCTGGCCGCGCGCGTGGCCACCGATCCCGGATGGCTCGCCCAAGCCCACGGCACGATGGCGGGGATCTGCGGCGTGGTGGCAGTGAGCGGCGCGGCCTACGACCTCGGCGATATCGAGACGTACCGCAAGGGCTTCGACCCGCTCTACTTTGCAGAGCGCTTCGGCGGCAGCCGGCTCGACGGCAGCTGGTGGCGCGAGGCCTCGGTCGTGCCGTGGCTCGACGCGAGCGACCCGCCGTTCCTGGTGGCGTCAGCGACCGGCGAATCCGCCGGGCTCCGGCGTCAGTCGGCGCTGCTGCACGAGAAGCTCGTGGCCGCGGGCATCCCCTCGACGTTCGTCAGGGTGAAGGGCTCGAGCCACACGCGGATCATCCTGGAGCTGAGCCGCGCCGACAAGACGGCCGGTCCCGCCGTGCTGGCCTTCATCCGCGACACGCCGTGCCCGAGGGCCGGCGCCGTGAGTCCGCCTCAACAATTCGGGGGTCGAGGCTAGTCGCGCGGACTCTCGGCAGGTGGCAGCGACGTGCTGAACTCCTCGACCAGACGCTGCGCGTAGCGCTGCACGAGCTCGGCCACGCGGGCGCGATCGGGCGAGGCGACGATCACGCTGGCGTGATGGCGTTTGACCAGTCGCCACACCACCTCGGGGTCCGAAAATACCGACAGGTCGGGCCATTCCTGCTTGGCAAGCGAGGTAACCAGGCCGGCATAGTGCGCGCGCATCGGCGGCACGGCGTACGGGCCCTTGCCGCCGGCCAGTTCCACCTTGGCCCACTCCGCCCAGAGATTCACGCCGGTGGCGGCCTCGACCAGTTCCACGATGTGCGCGCCGCCCACGCGGGCCGAGGTCTCGAGGAAATACCACAACCCGTCCGGACCCTTGATGAACTCGGTATGAGACACGCCCCGCACGAGCCCCAACGCCTGCAGCACCTCGCGATTGAACGCCTGCAGCGCGACCTCGTCGGCCGACCCGCGCTCGACCAGCTCGGTCGTGAAGACGCCGCCGGCGTGCGAGACGTCGAAAGGCGGACGTCCGTAGCGGCTCACCACCGCCGTGAGCACGTCGCGGTCGTTGACGACGCTGTCGACGTGGAAGACGTCGCCGGGGATGAACTGCTCGAGCAGGTGATACGACGCACGGTCGCCAAGCGCATCGACGAGCGGCCAGAGGTCTGACTCGTTCCGCACCTTCTTGATGCCGATCGTGCCGGCTTCAGCCCGGGGTTTCACTACCCAGGGCGGCGGCACCGCCGCGCAAAAGGCGCGCAGCGCGGCGTCGTTGAGCACGTGTACGAACGCCGGCACGCGCACGCCGAACTCCTGGGCGCGCATGCGCATGGCCAGCTTGTCGCGGAAGTGCCGGGTGGTCGTCTCACCCATACCCGGCAGCCGCAGGTGCTCCCGGAGCGCCGACGCCTTCTCGAGATCGAAGTCATCGAGCGGCACCACGCGATCGATCGCGATCCGCCGCGCCAGGTGACTGGCGCCAAGAATGAGGTCGTCGAGCTTCCACTTTTTCTCGACGTCGTGCACGAAGAAGATGTCGGCGAGGCTCTCGCGCGGCCACTCGGCATCGCGCAGGCTCTCGGAGGTCACGAGATACACCCGCGCCCCTTGCCGTTTGGCCTCGCGCAGGAACTCCTGTCCCTTGTGGTACGAGGCGATACAGAGAATTGACAGCGGCTCGGCCATAGGTGGAATCAGGCGCAGGCCTGCATGCTACCATTTGCGGTGTGAGTGTCTTCGATGAGACCCCCACGGAAGCCCCGAACCGCACGCCGCTCGTGGCGGGAGGCCTCGTGGCGCTTCTGCTGCTTGCGGCCGGCGCGTGGTTCATGACCCGCGACCCCGGGCCCGCGCCCACCAAGGCGACAGCACCAGCGCCAGCGCCAAGGCCGGCTGCCGCGGCGCCGAAACGGGCCGAGCCGGCCCCGGAGAGAGCGCCCGAACCCGCCGACCCAAGTCGCCGCGCTGCCGCGCCCAAGAAATCCGCGGAGCCCCTGCCCGCGCCTGTGGCCGAGGTAGCCAAGGCCGACTCGGCCACCCTCACCGTGGAATCCGACGTGCCCGGCGCATCGGTGTTCGTGGACCGCGAGTTCGTGGGTACAGCGCCGGTCACGCTCAAGAATCTGGCGCCGGGCAGCAAACGCGTCAACCTGTCGGTCGAGGGCTACGAGGGCGTGCAGCGTGCGGTCGACGTCGTAGCGGGCGACAACACGGTCACGATGCGCTTCAAGGAAGTGCGCCTGAACGCGACCGTGGGCGTCGCGCACAAGCACGGCATGGGCGGCTGCGAAGGCACCTTGCGCGCCACGGTGGACGGGCTGTCGTATGACACGTCCAACAAGGGCGATGCCTTCGCGCTGAAATACGACCAGGTCGAGTCCTTCGAGGTGAACTACCTCGAGAAGAATCTCAAGGTGAAGCAGCGCGGCGGCAAGACCTGGAACTTCACCGACCGGGCCGCAGCCAACGCCGACAAGCTCTTCGTGTTCCACCGCGAGGTCACGGCCGCCCGCGAAAAGCTCGCCAAGGGCTACACGGCCGCCCGCTAGGCGGGCGTTAGACGCACGTTCCCGTCAGAAGTTCCCAGCGGGCCGCTGGTCCGGTTCCACTTGATCCGGCATCGGCCGGGCCCTATTCTGGAAGCACGGCGCCGTCATCCCGGCGCTCGAGTGCGGGTCACAACAGCCATGATGAAGCGCGTGTTCCTTTTCGTCGTCACCAACCTCGCCATCACCCTCGCGGTGACGGTGGTCCTCAGCCTGCTCGGCATCGGCAACTACCGGATCGCCGGAGGCCGTCTCGATTACGCGTCGCTCATGGTCTTCTGCCTCATCTGGGGCATGGTGGGCTCGTTCATCTCCCTGCAGTTGTCGCGGTTCATGGCCAAGCGCATGACCGGCATGCAGCTGGTAGACGGCCGCAGCGGCCACGAGGAGGCCGACTGGGTCTACCGCACCGTGGAACGGCTCACCAGGCAGGCGCAACTGCCGATGCCCGAAGTGGGGGTCTACGAGTCGCCCGAGGTGAACGCCTTCGCCACCGGCCCGAGCAAGTCGCGCAGCCTCGTGGCCGTGTCCACGGGCCTGCTGCGCGGCATGCGGCGCGACGAAGTGGAAGCCGTGCTCGCCCACGAGGTGTCGCACATCAAGAACGGCGACATGGTGACCATGACGCTCATCCAGGGCGTGGTCAACGCCTTCGTGATGTTTGCGTCCACCGTGATTGCCAACATCGTGCGCAACGCCCTGCAGGGCAACCGAGACGAGCGCGGCGGCGGCAGCGGCTTCATGATCGAGTTCATGGTGCGCATGGTGCTGCAGGTGGCCTTCGGCATCCTGGGCGGCATGGTCGTGGCGTGGTTTTCTCGCGCGCGCGAGTTCCGCGCCGACGCCGGCGCCGCCACGCTCAACGGCCGCGGCCCGATGATTGCGGCCCTGCGCCGGCTGCAGGCCACGCACGAACTCGTCGATCCCAGCCACGCCCAGCTTGCCACCATGAAGATCTCGGGTGGCGACGGCAAGTGGATGATGCTGCTCTCGACGCACCCGCCGCTCGAGCAGCGCATCGCCGCGCTCGAGAGCCTGCGCTAGCGACCCCGGGTCCCACGCGGCGGATAAGGAGCCGCCCGTGTTCGATCAGTAGCCGCTCTTGTAGACGAAGAGATTGGTGCCGGCTACAAACGAGGGGTCGCATGCCAGGCCTGGTCCCGGGACGACGGTGGCCTCGGCCGTCCACGTGGCGCCCGCGTCGCTCGACACGTAGCTGACGATGCCGCGCGCACAGACGTACAGGCGCACGCGGCCATCGGCGAGCACGGCCAGTTCCGGAACGCCGCCAAACGTCACCCGGTCGGTGGTCGTGAATGTCTGTCCGTCGGCGGACCGCGCGAGCACCGTCTGCTGACCGGCCGACAGCGCCATCAGCCAGTCTCCGCGCGCCAGGCGCACGATGGACGGGTCCGTCAGGAACTCACTGCCAAGGATCAGAGCTGGACCGATCGACGTGAACAGCACACCGTCAGACGACTCGGCGAGGCAGATGGCGGCCGGCACGGCACCGCTCGTGCCGAACCCCGACAGATAGGCCATACGGATGCGTCCGTTCACGACGACCACGTCGGGATCCACGACGGCGCTCGGCCGGCGGATGCCGTCCATCGTGATGGGACCGAGCGCGCTGGCCGCGTTGCCGCGCACCTCGGCCACCCACAGCGAGGCGTCCTCGCCGTTGACGTAGTAGATGAGCTCGCGGCCATCCGGCGCGCGCACGCCGTCGGGCACCGACGCGTGATCGAGCACGACGCGCGCGTCAGAGACGGTGACACCGTCGGCCGTGCGGCCGATGAGCGTGCGGTGGAAGTACGGCCCATTGGGATCGGTGATGGGCGTGCCCGGGGTCGGGCCTGGCGGCGAGCAGAGGCTGGTCCGGGCCGGTCCGAGAGTGGGCGCTTCCGCCGGGGTGGCCGACACCGGCGTCCTGGCCGGGCTGGCGTGACACGCGCCCGCGAGGACGCCGACGAGCGCCATGACTGCGATTCGCGCTCTCACGGCCCCATCTCGACATAGACTGCGTCTGGCCGTCAACCGCAACCGGCATCAGGCTGGCGGGCCGCGGCCCGGAGGTGTTCGATGTCCCGAAAGCCACAGACCCTGCGCAGGGCCGCCGCGCTGACCATCACGGTGTGCGTGGCCCTGTCAGCGCCCGCCCGGGCCACCGCGCAGAGCGCCGACGCCAAGGCCGTGCAGGCGACCGTCGAACACTTTCTTGCGGTGGCCGGGAATCACGAACTCGAGGACCTGCCTCCGCTACTGGCCCCGAAGGCCACCCTCAACGTGGCACGCTTTCGCGACGGGCGGTGGACCCACACCGCGCAGACGCTCGACGAGTGGATGGTGGCGCTGCGGGCGCAACCGGCATCGGCGCGCTTCCGCGAACCGCTCACGAACATCTCAGTGCAGGTCGAGGACGCGCAGTTGGCGCACGTGCGAGCCCACTTCACGATTGTCGTCGACGGCACGATACAGTCCCACGGCGTGGACTATTTCACGCTCGTGAACGCCGGCAGCGGGTGGACGGTCGCCAATCTCTCGTATACGAACCTGCCGGGGCCGCCGAAGTAGCGCCAGTGGACGGATTAGAATAAGCGTCCACGGAGTTCCAAGGGACGCGCATGATATTCGAGACCGTCGACGCGCAGGGCCACCTCATCGACTCAGGCGACCTGCAAGCCATTCTCACCACCGTGGTCGAGCACGGCGCCACCTACGAGATCCTCCACTTCGACGTGGGCCGCACCAACGCCGACGCCTCACGGCTGTCGCTGCGGGTGGCCACCGAATCGCGCGAGTCGCTCGACCATCTGTTGTCCACCCTGAGCAACTTCGGGTGCTACGTGCAAGGGGCGCCCGACGCGCTGCTGCGCGTGAACGACATCAGGGGCGCGGCGCCGATCGACTTCTACTCCACCACGAACCACAAGACCCAGATCCTGCTCGGGGGCGTCTGGACCACCGTCGACCATCAGCGCATGGACGCCGCGATTGTCGTCGACAAGGGCCGTGCGCAGTGCCGCAAGCTGCGCGACCTGAACGTGGGCGACGAAGTGGTCTGCGGCATGCAGGGCATCCGCGTGCTGCCCGACTTGCAGGGCCGCGACAAGCCGAGCTTCGGCTTCATGAGCAACGACGTGTCGTCGGAACGCCGGGTGGAGGTGGCCGTGGGCCGCGTGGCGACGATGCTGCGCGAGACGCGCGCGAAGGGCGAGAAGATCTGCTTCGTGGCGGGCCCGGTCGTCGTGCACACCGGCGGCGGCGAGTACTTCAGCGAGCTCATCAGCGGCGGCTACGTCGACGTGCTGCTCTCGGGCAACGCGCTGGCCGTGCACGACATCGAAGCCGCGCTCTCGGGCACGTCGCTTGGCATCGACCTCGACACCGGCCGGCCCGTCGAGCACGGGCATCGCAATCACATGCGCGCGATCAACGCCATCCGGCGCGCCGGCGGCATCGGCAAGGCCGTGTCGTCGGGACTGCTGACCCGCGGCGTGATGTATCAGCTGCACGTGCACAACGTGCCGTACGTCCTGGCGGGCTCGATCCGGGATGATGGCCCGTTGCCGGAGACCGTGATGGACCTGACCCAGGCGCAGAACGAGTACGCCGAGGCGCTCACGAACGTGGGCGTCGTGATCATGCTGTCGTCGATGCTGCACAGCATCGGCGTGGGCAACATGGTGCCGTCGTGGGTGAAGGTGGTATCGGTCGACATCAACCCCGCGGTGGTCACGAAACTGAGCGACCGCGGCTCCACCCAGACGATCGGCGTCGTCACCGACGTGGGCCTGTTCCTGCACCAGCTGGCCCTCGCGCTTCGAGGCACAGGATCCGATGTACACCACGCTCATTGACGCCCCAGCGCTCGCGGGCCATCTGGCCGATCCGGACTGGGTCGTGCTCGACGCCCGCTTCGACCTGACCGACCCCGGCAAGGGCCAGGACTTGTATCGTCAGGCCCACATTCCGGGCGCGCGCTACGTCAGTCTCGACGGACACCTGTCGGGGATGAAGACCGGCGCCAACGGACGCCACCCTCTGCCGACGCCTGACACGGCGGCTATGAACTTCGGAGCCCTCGGCGTATCGCGGCAGCATCAGGTCGTGCTCTACGACGCCGACATGGGGATGTTCGCCGCGCGCGGCTGGTGGATGCTGCGCTGGCTCGGTCACGAGCGCGTGGCTGTGCTGGACGGCGGCCTCGCCGCCTGGCAGCGCGCGGGGTTGCCGGTCACCGCCACCGAGACCGCGTGGACGCCGGCCGTGTTCGAGTCCACGGCGGCCGAGGCGCGGCGCGTGTTAGCCGACGACGTGCAGGCGCACCTGGGCGACAGCAGCCGCGTGCTCGTGGATGCGCGCGCCGCCGACCGCTTCCGCGGGCGGAATGAGACGCTCGATCCGGTAGGCGGCCACATCCCTGGCGCGGTGAATCGCTTCTTCCAGCTCAATCTCACACCCGAGAAAGCCTTCAAGCCAGCCGCGGATCTGCGCGCCGAGTGGGGGGCCATCGTCGGCGGAGCCGACGCGTCCCGCGTGGTGATGTACTGCGGCTCAGGCGTCACGGCCTGCCACAACCTGCTGGCGCTCGAGCACGCCGGCCTTGCTGGCGCCCGGCTCTTTCCGGGGTCGTGGAGCGAGTGGTGCGCCAGTCCTGACCGCCCCAAGACGACCGGCGACTGACGCCGGTTCGTCCCAAACACGGTCCCTGGTGCCTCCCAGGTCCCCGCTCTGCCGCCAACGTTTCCGGCGCGCGCGCCGTCCAACCTCCCGACGGCTTACGAAGTTAGTGGAGGGAACCCGATGACGCGAATGACTGCTGCCCTGCTGGGCGGAGTGATGGTGTTGGGATCGGTACTGGTGTCTGCCTCGCAGGCGCCCCAGACCCGTGGTGAGGACCACGGTCACGCCCGATCGATGGCGCGAGAGGCCCACGAGATCGTGCGCGAGATCGTGCGCGAAGTGCACCGGGCACTGCGCGACGTGACCCGCGAAACCCGCCGGGCCGGTCGTGCGCTACGGGCCCGCGAGGTGCGCGCCGGCTGGGACGCGCGCAACGATGCGCGCGATCGTGAGCAGGGCCGGGAGCGTGAGACCCGCGCCTTCCGACAAGTGAACCCCACCGACGATCCCTGCACCCGCAACTGGGGAGGCGACCGTGGTCACGCGTGCGAGGTGCGCGACACCCGCCTGCCCGCGCCGGCTGGACCGCTGACGGTTGACGCCTCGCCCAACGGGGGCATACGCGTGGAAGGCTGGGATCAGCCAGACGTGCTCGTGCGGGCGGTGGTGCAGGCGTACGGCGAGACCAACGCCGAGGCCACGGCCATGCTGCCGCAGGTGCAGGTCACGGCGGCCGGAACTGGCGTGAAGGCGGATGGTCCGGCTGGGGGCGGTGGCGAGCGCCGCTCCGGCTGGTCGGTCAGCTTCGAGGTGTGGGCGCCCCGCACCACCGCGCTGGCGCTCTCGGCGCGAAACGGCGGCGTCGCGGTGCACGAGATGCGCGGCGAGTCCCGGTTCACGACCGAAAACGGCGGCGTGACGCTCGACGACGTCGGTGGGCAGGTGGTGGGCTCGACGCGCAACGGCGGCGTGAACGTGCGCCTCTCCGGCGCGCGGTGGGAGGGTGCGGGACTCGACGTCGAGACCATCAACGGCGGCGTCAGCCTGGCCGTGCCGGCCGGCTACTCGGCCGCGCTCGAGGTGCACACGGTGAATGGCGGCATCCGCACCGATACGACGGCCCCGAGCCAGGAACGCCGGGGCCGTGAGCTGCGCACCACGCTTGGCGGCGGCGGCCCGCTGCTGAAGCTGCGGACGGTCAACGGCGGGGTGCGCATCACCACCCACTGAGCCGAATGGCGCGGGTCAGTGCGTGAGGTGCGCCGTGACCCGCCCGTGGCTTGCCTCGTAGAACTCGGCGTCGTAGGGCAGAAACTGCACGAGCAGCAGGCGCGGATCCTCCGCGCCGCCGGGAAACCATCGCGTGAAGGACGGCCGCCACATCCTGGCGGTGACCTCATGGTCGATGACGATCTCGGCCTTGCCCGACAGCGTAAGGTAGACCCGCTCGTCAACACTCTGAAACGTCAGCGTCACCACGTGCCGGCGGTTGGATTCCCACTCGAGCAGGGCCCGAGCGTCGGCAAGAAACCACAGTTTCCGTCGATCGGGCACCTCAGGGGCGATGGGCGCATGAATCGCGCCCAGTCCGTCGGAGGTCATCAGCACCGCCGGCTCGAACCTGGTCAGCGCGCGCGTGATGAGCGGCAGCGCCTCGAGACCGCGCACGTGTTCAACGCGGGGAGGCGTGTGGTGAGGGGAGTGGGCAGCCACGTGCATGCCTAGCATAGACCCACTTGCGGCCCCGAAGTCACACCCCCGCAGCTCCGGCCTCCGCGCGGACGCCGAGTCGAGGAGTGCTAGAACGACAGCTTCACGCCGATCTGCAGAATGCGCGGATCGTAGGTGGTTGTGATGGTGCCAAACGCGTTGGCGCTGCGGTTGCCGTTGGGCGCGCGGAAGTTGCTGCGATTCAGCACGTTGAAGGCCTCCAGCCGCACCTCGAGCGCCCCGTTGGGCCAGGGCATGTCGACCCGCTTGGTCGCCTGCATGTCGAGCCCCCAGAACCGCGGCCCGCGCAACGAGTTGCGCGGTGCGTTGCCAAACGGCTGGCTCGGGTCGGTTGGAATCACGACGGCGTCGCGGTTCAGGTAGTTCTGCACCGTGCGGCTGTCTGAGGGCGCCAGCGGGTCGCCGTTCACGTTGGGACGGTAGTTGTTCGCACCGCGGAAGTCCTGCTGAATGCCCGACACCTGGAAGGCCGGTCCGGGCGTATAGGTCAGCGTCACGGAATCGCCGGCCGCGAACGTGTTCACCCCGGCAATCTGCCATCCGCCAAGCAGCAGGTCGAGGGCCAGCGGCGCGTCACCGAGGAAGCGGCGCCCCTTGCCGAAGGGCAGATCCCATACCAGGCTCGTCGTGCTGTTGTACGGCTGATGGTAGCCCGACAGGCCGAAATCAGCGTCCATGTTCCGGAAGTCCTGCGGCGCGGGGAAGTTGCCGTTCGGGTTCTCGAGCGAGCCAGCCCCGTTGTCCTTGGTCTGCGACAGCGTGAGCGAGGTCATCAGCGTGAGGTCGCGCGTGGCGCGCCAGTCCAGCTTGCCCTGGAACGCGTGATACCGCGACTTGCCGCCATTGAACGCGTAGGTGATGTCGGCGAATTCCTTGATGGGCCGTCGATCCTGAAGCGCGATGGTGCCGGCGGCGTTGTTCGGCACGGCCTGATTGAAGTTGGCAAAGAGCAACATGCCGTCGGCGCGGTTGCCCACGTAGGCCAGGTCGACCAGCACGCCGTCTCGCAACTCGCGCTGCACCGAGCCGTACCAGCTCTGCACCCGGCTCGAGCGGTAGTCCTCGGGCATGTAGGTGATGTTGGCAGCCAGGGGATTGAAGCGCGTGGGGTCGGTGAAACCGGCCGGGTAGCCTTCCTGCGTGGTGCGGAAGCCCACCGTGGTGGGCGTCTGCACCACGACGGCGTTGATTACCTGTGGGCCGTTGATGGGCAGCACGTTGCCGCCGCCGGCGCGGTGGAAGTGCACGTAGCTAATGCCGTAGCCACCGCGAATCGCGGTCTTCTCTAGCGGCGTCCAGGCCAAGCCCAGGCGCGGGGCAAAGTTGTTGCGGTCGGGATTGATGGTCGAGCGGTCCTTGAGCGAACCGTCCTTGGCCACCACCATGGCGCGGGTGGCAGGATTGAAATTGGACAGCACGTTGTCCTCTTCTACCCAGGGCGTGGCGAACTCGTAACGCAGTCCCAGATTGAGCGTGAGCCGGTCGTTCACGCGCCAGTCGTCCTGCACGTACCCGAAGTGCATGTCCTGCTGCAGCTTGGCCACGAGCAGATTGCTCAGCGCAAACGTGGACCGCAACCCGAACATGAAGTCCGACAGGTTGTAGACGTTGTTGGCGGCGGCACCGGTGGGCCGGGTGAACTGCCCCGCATACTGGTCGCGCCCGTAGAGCGGGTTCACGTCCTGCACTTCGGTCAACACCCGCTGGTACTCATAGCCCGACTTGAGTGAGTGGCGCCCGGCCAGCCACGAGTAGTTCACCTTCGGGTTGAACACCGTCGGGTACTGCCACTGCGGATTGGTCGCCTGACGGCCGAGGTCCGAGTAGCCGGTAATGAGCTGCGGCGGCAAGCCGCCAGCCACGCGCGGGTCGTTCGGCAGGCCCGAAATACCGTACGCCTGCAGCGCGCTCTCGGTGCCAAGCGCAGCGGGGTCCTTGCCCGCCGTCGTGTCCGACCACCCGAAACGGAACTCGAGTAGCGACGACCCGGTGGGCGTGTAGGTGGCGCCAAACGCCACCTGCTTGTTCTGCACGTAGGTCGATGCGTTGCCGCCGCCGCCCGAGGGCAACGGAATGGCAGGGTTATCGAAGATGTCCACGTCGCGCCAGCCCACGCGGGCAAACATCGACAGCCGGGGATTCACGACGAAGTCGACCTTGCCGCCGGCCTTGTCGGTGGAGTTGTTGAAGAGCTGGGAGACAACGTAGTTGTTGGCGGTGCCGGCGTTCGACACTGCGGGCAGCCCGTTCAGCACGTTGCGCGCGAAGGCGGTCATCGGAATCGGCGTGCCGGCCGGATACAGCACGCCGGTGAGCGGATGCCGCACGTCCACCGATAGCAGACCCTGGCGTTGCGCCGCCGTGGCCAACGTGGAAGACGCCGGCTGCTCCCGGTCCTGCCGGAACAGCTCCACGTCGCCGAAGAAGAACGCCCGGTTCTTGACGATCGGGCCGCCCACGACACCGCCGAACTGGTCGCGGTCGAAGCGCGGCTTCTGGCCGTTGGCAGGCTTGAAGAAGCCGGTGGCGTTGAAGTCGGTACGGCGCACGAAATCCCACGCCGAGCCGCGGTACTTGTTGGTGCCGCTGGCATACGCCACGTTGATGGTGGCGCCGGCCGACCGGCCGTATTCCGCGCTCATGTTGTTGGTCACGACCTTGAATTCGGCCACGGCGTCAGGCGAGGGCTGCATCACCTGGTTCGAGAACCCCTGGTTGCTCGTGCCGTAGGCGTTGTTGTCGACGCCGTCGATGAGGAAGTTGTTGAAGGTCGAGCGCAGGCCATTGACGTTGAACGAGCCCTCGCGCGGCGTGAAGCCGCCGGTGTTGAGCGCCGACAGGCGCACGCCGGGCGAGAGCAGCGCCAGCTGCGAGTACTCGCGGCCGTTCAAGGGCAGGGCGCGGGTCAACTCGCCGCTGATGACCTGGCTCCTTTCGCTCGAGTCGGTCTGCAACTGCACCGCCGAGGCCCGGACCTCAACCTTTTCGGTGACCTGTCCCACCGCCATCGCCACATCCACGCGCAGGCGCGCGCCGACGGTGACCTGCACGTTGTCCACGACGGCCACGGAGAAGCCCGCCTTGTCCGCGGCCACGACGTAGCGGCCGATGCGCACGTTGAAGAACTCGTAATTGCCCTGGGCGTCGGTCGTGCGCTCGGTGGTGACACCGGTGTCGAGATTGGTGAGCGTAACGCGGGCGTCGCCCACAACCGCGTTCGAGCCGTCGCGCACGGTGCCGACGACGGTGGCCGTCTCGAACTGAGCGAACGCGTCGGGCGCGGGCGCGACCGCAAACAGAAGGGTCAACAGGCAGGCGATCAGTCGCATGGGGTTCCTCTGGGTCAAGTGGTGGTGCGGTGCCCGACCGCGGCGCCCCTCGCATCGCGCGAAGTGGCCCGGCGGAACGGGCACCGAGGCATCGACATCTGCCTCGACTACAGACGGTAGCGAGCCGGCGCGACTGTCGTGCAACGAGTCCGTTACGGCATCGACAACTCGATCGATGCCACACGTCGGCGCGCGAACGGCCGACGCCCATACCAGACCGGCGGGCCGCGCCGGTACAATGCGTTCACGCATGGAGGCGACCTTTGACATGGCAGAGTTGCTCGGGATCTGGGTGAAACGCGCGCATCGCGGTCCCATGGACGGTACCACATCCGCCGTGCTGGTCCCCGGCCGTGGCTTGCACGGCGACGCCACCCAGGGCGGACGGCGACAGGTCACGATCATGGCGCTCGACCGGTGGTCGGCGCTCACCGCTCACCTGCCCGGACCGCCGGGCCCCGCCATCCGTCGCGCCAACCTGCTGGTCGGCGGCGTGGACCTGACCAACTCGCGCGGGCGCGTGCTGCGCATCGGCGACGCCCGCGTGCGGATCTTCGGCGAGACGCGGCCCTGCCACCAGATGGACGAGGCGTGTCCGGGCCTGCAGGCCGCGCTCGACCCGGCCTGGGGCGGCGGCGCGTTCGGCGAGGTCCTCACGGGTGGCGACATTCGCGTAGGCTCGCCCGTGGCGTGGGAGCCGGCCGAGCCCGCTCCATAGGGCGAAGGGCTCACTCAGAGCCCGAACACCGCCATCGGCAGCCACGCCGTCAGTTCGTCGACGTGCGGCTTCACGAGCGCCCGATTCCCTGGTGGCGCATCCGGTAACTTCACCTCTGGCACGTCAGTCTTCAGGCCCCGGGTCATCGCCTCGATGACCTGTTCGAGGTCACGCGCGTCGTAGCGCACGGCGTCAAGGCCGGCCGCCTGATACACCCGTGCGCGGACCCACGAGAATTCCTCGCGCGAGAACTTCGCGGCGTTCATGGCCAGCACCTGTGCGCGCCACGCGTCGAGATACACGTTCGACAGGTCGCCGACGCCACCGAGCAACTGGGGGAGCGAGGGCACGCGCGGCGTGCCGTCGGGCTGCGTGCCCGACAGCTCACGATACTTGGCCGTAAACGATTCGACCCGCGAGCCGAGCGCCAGGTGTACCTGCCGTTGCACGCGCAGGAACCGCTCGACCTGGTCGGCCGTCAGCACGCCAGACTCCGGCGCGGTGAACGCCGCGGTGGTCGTCAGGCCCTGCTCGATCTCGGCCACACCGCCAAGCTTCGAAACCCCTTCGGTGACGTCAGACACGGTGCGGATGACGGGACTCACGAATCCCCAGGCGAAGTACAGCGCCGCGCCCGCCAGCCCCCCAAGCAGCACCGTGGCCAGCAGGCACCCGACCAGCACCTTCTTCATGCGCAAATGCTACCCCGAGACTGCCGGCGCCTCGCGGGCTACTGCGACCGCAACGCCGTCATCGGATCCACGCGCGAGGCACGACGCGCAGGCACGAACGCCGCCGCCAGGCCAGTGACCAGGAGCAAGACCGCCACGGCCCCGAACGCGCGCGGATCGTACGGACTCACCTGGAAGAACATGAGTCGCATGGCGCGCGCCAGCAGGACCGCGAGCCCAAGTCCTACGACGATGCCGAGAGCGACTTGGCGGGCGCCCTGGGCAAGCACCATGCGCATGACCTGGCCGGCGTCGGCGCCAACCGCCATGCGCACGCCGATCTCTGGCGTGCGTTTGCTCACCGCAAAGGCCATGACCCCGTACAAGCCCACGGTGGCCAGAAACAGCGCGGCCAGACCAAAGACGGTGAACAGCGTGCCGAAGACGCGCCATCCCCACGTGCTGGCGTCGAGGTTCTTCTGGAGCGTGGTGGCACTGAAGATCGGCAGATTGCGATCCATGCTGGCCACGACCTGCCGCACGGCCGCGGTCTGCAACAGCGGGTCACCGTGCGCGTGCAGCAACACGCTGAGTGACGCGCTCGGATCCTGCGACAGAGGCACGTAGATCGCCGTCGTCACCGAGGGGCCGAGGTCCATCTCCTGCACGTCCTGCACGACGCCCACAATGGTGCGCCAGTGGACCTCGTCGCCCTGCACCACGCGCACCTGCTGGCCCACCGCACCCGCGGGATAGTGCGCGCGCTGGAGGCCCTCGCTCACCACCGCCACCGGCAGGCTGGTCGCGGTGTCGCCGCGGGTGAAGACCCGTCCCTGCCGCGGGGTCACGCGCAGCACATCGAAGTAGCCGTCAGACACCGCCGACACCTGCGCCCTGGGAAACGCGCGCGCGTCGGCGTAGGTCTGCCCCGGCACGGCCACTGGACGTTCCTGCGCGCCCGGCGGAAGGCTCGTGCTGAGCGCGGCGCGCGTCACCCCGGGCAGGGCGCCGAGGCGGTCGAGCAACGCGTCCGCGAACCGCGCGCGGCTGGGGCCATCGGCGTAGTCGGCCGACGGCAGGCTGATCCGCGCAGCAAACACGTCGACCGTGGCGATACCAGGGTCGAACTGCGTCACGTTGAGGATGCTCTGAATCACGAGCGCCGACACGACCAGCAACGCAAACGACAACGCCATTTCAGCCACGACCAGGCCGCGCGACAGCCGGCCGATCGTGAGGCTGGTCGACCCGCGGCCTTCGTCGTTGAGCAGCGGCGACACGTCGGTGCGCGAGGCGCGCAGCGCCGGCACGAGACCCGCCACGAGCGCCGCCAGCACGGTGATGGCCGTGACGAACAGCAGCACGGTACGATCGATCCGCACGTCAATCCAGAAGGGCGGATTCGTGTCGGCAATGCCCTGGTTGAACATCGTCGTGCCCGCCCAGGCGATGAGCAGACCGAGCGCCGCGCCGGCCACGGCCAGCACCATCACCTCGCCCAGCGTCTGGCGCACGACCTGGAAGCGCTTGGCGCCGAGGGCCGTGCGCACGGCCACTTCCCTCGTGCGATTGGCGGCGCGGGCGAGCACCAGATTCGCCACATTCACACACGCAATCACCAGCACGATCAGCACGGCGGCGAGCATCATCGTGAGCAACTGCACGGTCTCGGTGCCGATGAACTCCTCCACGTAGGTCTTTACCTCGGTGGTGATGCCGTCGCGCTTCACGGCGTCGTCCTGCAGCAACTGGGCCTGGATGGTCGCCATCTCGGCCGAGGCCTGCGTGCGCGACACGCCGTCCTTCAGCCGCCCAATCACCTCGAGGCCTTGCCGCGTCTCGCGGCCCTCGCGGGCGGCGTCGATCGCCAGGGCGATCCACAGATCTTGCGTCACCGGGAACGCGAACGTGGGCGCCATCACTCCCACGATGGTCGTGGCGGTGCCGTTGACGCGCAGGGTCTTGCCCAGCACATCGGCGCGCTGCTCGAACCGGTCGCGCCACACCCGGTCGCTGATGATCGCCACCGGCTCGGCGCCGATCCGGCCAGAGGCCGCGTCGAAGTCGCGGCCAAGCACGGGCCGCGTGCGCAGCAGGCCGAAGGTGTTGGGCGTGATCCACGCCGCGCGGTAACGCTCAGGCGTGCCATCAGGTCCCACGACATTGGCGTTGGCGACATACAGACCCGAGAGGTCCTCGAACGACCGCTGACGCGCGCGCCACTCCGCAAACTCCCACTGCGTGGCTTCGAAGTCGTCGTCGTCCTTGATGTCGAACGGCGCGATGTGCAGGAGGCGATCCGACTGTTCGAAGGGCAGGCCTCGCAAGACGGCGCCGTTCAGAATGCTGAACATCAGGGTCGTCAGTCCGATGCCGAGGGCCAGCGCCACGACGGCCAGTACCGAGGTCATGGGCTGGCGGCGCACCATCCGAAGGGCGAGACGCAGGTCGTTCATGGACACGGGATACGACCGCCTGGCTCCGGATGTTCCTGGCCGGTCTCTCACCGCTCAATGGTCTAGAGTGGAGAGATGACACGCACCCATCGTCTGGCCTGGATCTTCACTGCGGCCCTCGTGGCCTTGTTCACGCCGTCCCCAGCCGCGGCCGATCTTCGTGCCACCGCATTTGCCGGCGGCACCCGCATCAACGAGAAGAACCAGGGCACGCTTGGCGCGGCCGCCACGTTCGGGGGCCTGATTGGCGTGGAGTTCGAAGTTGCGCGCGTGTGGCTCGGCACGCTGGCCGAAGTGCGCGCGGTGGAGGTGGACGCGACCCTGACCAGCTATATGGGCAACATGGTGCTGCGCCTGCCCACCGGGCCGGTTCAGCCCTACGCGTCGGCGGGTGTAGGCGTGGTGCGGGTCGCGGGCAACGTAGACGTGCCGTTTGTCGGCAAGGCCGTCAGCGCCAGCGGGCGCGACCTGGGCTGGAACTCGGGCGTGGGCGTGTACCTCTTCCCGTCGGAGAACTTCGGTTTCCGGGCCGACGTCCGGCGCTTCCAGACGGCCGAGGTGTCGTGGGAGAACATCGCGGGGATCGGCAACGTGGCGCTGCCGAAGTTCAACTTCTTTCGCGCCACCGCCGGCATCACGCTCAAGTTCTAGCGGCTAGGTTCTAGCGGCTAGCGGCTAGTTCTAGCGGCTAGCGGCTAGGGAGGTTGTCGATCGCCACGGGCGTCAGCGGGTCGGCGGGCTTAAAGCCGAAGACCTTGCCGTAGAAGTAGAGTTCCGACTCGAGCGCGCGCACGATGTTCTCGGCCTTGCGGAAGCCGTGCTGCTCGCCTTCGAAGGTGACATAGGCGACGGGCAACCCCTTCTTGCGCACGGCGGCCGCCATCATCTCTGACTGGTTCGGCGGCACGACCTTGTCTTCCAGTCCCTGCAGAAGAATGAGCGCGCAGTTGAACCGCTCAACCGCGTGGATCGGCGAGCGCGCGCGATAGATGGACTGCATCGCGGGATAAGGCCCCACGAGCCGGTCCATGTAGCGCGACTCGAACTTGTGCGTGTCGCGCGCCAGCACCTCGAGGTCGCTGATGCCGTAGTAGCTCGCACCGGCCTTGAAGGTGTCGTGGAACGCCAGCGCCGCCAGCGTGGTGTAGCCACCCGCGCTGCCGCCGCGCGTGATGAGCCGCGCGGGGTCGGCCTTCCCCGCCGCCACCAAATGCTTGGCTGCGTTCACCGCGTCGCGCACGTCCACGATGCCCCACTGGCCGTTGAGCCGCTGGCGGTAGGCGCGGCCGTAGCCGCTGCTGCCGCCGTAGTTCACGTCCACGACCGCGAAGCCGCGAGTGGTCCAGAACTGCACCTCTGGATCGAACACCGCATCAGTGGCGCCGGTGGGACCGCCGTGACTGAGCACGAGCAGCGGCGGCGTGGTGCCGGCTGGCGCGCGGAAGCCGGCACTAGTGGGCGGATAGTAGAACGCGTGCACCGGCATCCCAGCACTGTCGAAGGTGATGGCTTCGGGCGCCGATACGAGCCCGGCGGCGAGCGTCTCTTCGCGCGAGCGCTTCAACACTTCGGCTTCGCCGGCGCCAAACGTCACGCGGGTGATGGCCGGCCCCTCGGTGGCCGAGCCGCCCACGAAGTAGGCGGCCCGCGTGGTGGCCACGACCGCGTCGAGCGGTTCGAGCGCGAGGTTCATGGGCTCGAGCGTGCTGGGGTTGAGCGACAGCACGCCGAGGCGCCAGCGGCCATTCTCGGCATAAGTGGCCACGATGCGATCGGCAGTCGCGAACGCATAGGTCGAGGTGCCCAGGCTCCACTGCGGCTTGCCGAAGTCGGCGGCCGTCGCGTACACCGGCTCGGTGACGCCGTTGCGGCGCCGATACAGATTCCACCAGCCGGTGCGGTCCGACACGAAGTACAACACGCCGTCTGGCGACCACACGGGCTGAAACACCGACTCGTCGGGGCCGCCCGCCACGCGGACGGGTGCACCCGGCACGCCACGTACGTCGAGGTCGGCGACAAAGAGCTCCGTGCCGTCCCACGGCATGTTGGGGTGGTTCCACTGCAGCCACGCCAGCTGACGGCCGTCGGGACTGAGCGTGGGATCGGAGAGGAAGTCGGCACCCGACACCAGCACGACCCCGGCCGAGGGCGTTGCGGCGCCGAGCGGCACGGCCACGATGGCCGCCGGCGGCTGATCGTCGCCCGTGGTGTGGTCCTCGCGCACGCACAGGAGGCGGGTGCGGGCAGCGTCCACGCGGCACTGCGCGAAGAAGTAGCCCGGAAGCGTCAGCGCCTTTGGCACGGTGCCTGCGGCAAAGGCATAGAGCCGCTGGTCGGCAAAATCCGATGCGTAGATCGTGCCCTGGTGCACGGCGTACGCGGCGCCGCCGTACTCGTGCACGCGGCTGCGGATGTTGAACGTCGTGGGCGACACGTCCACCGGCGGGCTGCCCGCTGACGCGCGCACCAGCACGTTGCGTCCGCCTTCTGACGCGCGCCCTTCCAGCCAGTAGACGTCGTCGCCGTCGACCGCAATCTGGCCCAGGCGAAGCGCGCCCGCCGTGGCCCGCGCGGCCGTCAGCGGCGAGGCCCAGGCTCCGTAGGGCGCCTCCAGCACGGTGGGTTCCTTCGTCATGTAGGCTCCGCCGCCGCACGCCGCCGCCACAACGGCCATTCCCGCCAAGGCCGTCGTCACGACCGCCGCTGAAGCGCGCATCCCGCGATTCTATCGCCTGGGGCGTGTGCGAGCGGTATCCTTATGCCCGGCAGCCGGTCGCGCGACCGGCCTCACGGAGGACGAGTGGCGAAGATTGGCGTGGTCGTGCCGGTGTATCAAGGCGAAGCCACACTGGACGAACTACATCGGCGGATCGTGGTCGCCCTGTCAGCGCTCACCGACGACTGGCAACTGGTGCTCGTGGACGACGGCAGCCGCGATCGCTCGTGGGCCATGGTCGAGGGCTACGCCATGGCCGATCCGCGCGTGCGGGCACTGAAGTTCATCCGCAACTACGGCGAGCACATGGCCATCACGGCCGGGCTCGACCACGTGGACGCCGACCACGTGGTGATCATGGCGTGCGATCTGCAGGACGACCCCGCGGCGCTGCCCGCGATTCTCGAGGCCGCACGCACCAGTGGCGCGGACCTCGTGCTGACACGCCGGATGCAGCGGCAGGATCCCCTGCTGAAGCGCACCCTCGCGCGGCTCTTCTACGCGCTCGTACAGTTCTTCGTGCAGGTGCGCTACGACCACCGCGTGGGC